>JANYDQ010000030.1 GCA_025363555.1 Bacteroidota bacterium
AATTGTTTTAGTATCGGCTGACCGACTAATTTTATTTCTTTATCTTTGCTCATGTTGGAATTATTTCTGCAAAAACAAATTTCAACATTTTTGGCAAGTGGGGAAACTTACTTGCCTTTTTTATTTTTCTCGGTTAGTAGTGTTAGTTTATCTTTCTGCGTCAACTTCTAACACATTTTTTGATGGTAAACTAATTTTCCTCATTTTTTTTGTCTCCGCTTGCCGACATATGACGGAATTTTTTCAACTGATTAAAAGCAATAGTAAGTAAATCGCATAAAAAATTTATTATTAATAAATTATGCTTTTTTATGTAAATTTTGCAGTTGGAGAGCTCCCGAAATATGCCTGGTATTTTAGTAATGGTTGGGTTACCCTAATATATATGTATATAAAACTTGGGTTTTGTAAATTCTGGTTTTAGGTTGGGTTAACAAAATATACCGCCTTTTAAACAAAGTCATTTAATTCAATTATTAAAATAATTTTGTTTCCACACAATATTTGAACATTTTTTGCGTTAGTGTACTATCATTAAATATCTTTGTATCATCAAATGTCAGGACAAATTATCAATTCCATGCAAAAAATGACAACAGCGATAATTTTCATAACAACTACAAACAACAACCTATAACACATGAAATACTTCTGTTTACTACTGTTTTCCATTCTCCTTTTTTCTTCCTGCAAAAAAGATAAATTACTTACCGACTCCAATGCCAAGCTACAATTTTCACGAGATTCAGTGCTCTTCGATACCGTTTTTACCAAGGTGGGCTCCACCACCAAACTCTTCCGAATTTATAATAACCATTCTCAACCCATTACCATTTCCAAAATTCATTTGGCAAATGGCAGCTCATCTCCCTTCCGCATCAATATTGATGGCACCAGTGGCACAGTAATGACAGATATTGAAATATTAGCCAACGACAGCTTATATGCTTTTGTGCAGGTTACCGTTGACCCTACTCATCAAAACAATCCCTTATTAATTACCGATGAAATAATTTTCGAAACCAACGGAAACGTACAATCCGTTTACCTCACCGCTATCGGGCAGGATGTATATTTACACAAACCCGATCATTTTCCTACAAACGGACTTCCCCCCTACTCCATCATTTCCTGCAATGGTACCCGCGGTGCTGTTTGGAAAAACGATAAACCCCATTTAATTTTCGGCTTTGCCGTGGTCGATTCCAACTGCACGCTTCTCATGCTTCCGGGAACAAAAGTATATCTTCATAAAAATGCTGTCCTTTGGGTATATCGCGGTGGCTCTTTGCAGGTGCTCGGTGCGCATAACAGCGAAGTAACCTTCGAAGGCGACCGGCTGGAACCCGAATACAAAGAAATTCCGGGGCAGTGGGGTTATATATGGCTCATGCGCGGCAGCATTGACAATAAAATAGACTGGGCAAAAATTAAAAATGGTATTATCGGCATTAAAGTAGGCGATAATAGTCCCTATTCTCAACCATTCGTTATCATCTCCAACACCATTATTAAAAACGAGAAAGCAGCCGCGTTATATACGGTGAATGCTCATGTATTTAGTTATAACTGCGTATATGCCAATTCCGGTCAATACGTTGCCGCTCTTACTTTTGGCGGTAAGTACCATTTCCGCCACTGTACCTTTGCCAATTACTGGGATAGTAACCCTAACAATGCCACCGGCTCTGCCACCACCACTCCTCGGTCCACACCTGCCGTTGCTTTTAACGACTCTTACCAGGACCCTAATACAGGTAACATCACCGCAACCAGCTTAGACTCCGCCCTCTTTGAAAACTGCATTATTACGGGCGATATTACTGAAGAACTGGCTTTTGATAAAACCCCCTCCAACCCTATCTTTAGTTATTATTTTGACCACTGCCTGATTAAAACCACTGCGATTGATGTGAGTGATGTTTCTCATTATCTTAACATTTTGCAAAACAGCAATCCCGATTTTAAAGATGTAAACAAAAACGATTATAACCTCAACCTTACTTCACCAGCCAAAGATGCGGGCAATTCTTCCCCCCTCCTATTTGTACCTTATGATTTGAATGCTAACCAAAGAAATTTTGGGGCTCCCGATTTAGGTGCTTATGAAATTCAGCAATAATTTTATACCCTTTTAAAAAAAGGCTGCCTCACTTCATTATTCAGCCAGGAAATACATTTTTCACATCTCCCCTGTCGAGAGCGGGGTCAAAATAGTTGAAAAAGTATAGCATTTTATTAAACTGATTTGAATCATATTCTATTTTATCGAAAACAAAACTTTGTATATGAACAATAAAGGTTTATTTTTGCGCTCCTTTTTAAAAAATCAAAAATTTTTAAGTTAAAAGTCAAAAAGAGGGAAACACTGAAATGATATATATAGGCGCAAAAGAATTAAAGCTGGACGATTTTAATAAGATTATCTATTCGGGAGAAAAGATAGAACTGGAGGAGGCTGCCCTTAAAAAGGTAAGTGAAAGTCATGAATTTTTGAAATCGTTTTCAAAAGATAAATTGATTTATGGCATCAATACCGGCTTCGGACCGATGGCTCAATATAAAATTTCGAACGAGAATCAATTGGAGCTGCAATACAATCTTATTCGCAGCCATTGTGCAGGGGCAGGCAAAAGATTATCGGATACGGATGTAAAGTCAACGATGATATGCCGCCTTAGTTCTTTGATGCAGGGGTTTTCGGGCATTCACCCGGAAGTAGTTATTTTATTAAAGGAGCTGATTAACAAAAATATTTACCCGCAGATATTTGAGCATGGAGGGGTGGGCGCAAGCGGAGATTTGGTGCAACTGGCACACCTGGCATTAAATTTAATTGGAGAAGGGGAAGTAACCTATAAAGGCGAACTCCGCCCTACGGCAGATGTTTACAAAGAAATTGGTTTATCTCCCATTACAGTAAGATTAAGAGAAGGGTTAGCATTAATAAACGGTACCAGCATTATGACAGGTATTTCCATGATTAATCTTTCGCATTCAAAAAAATTAGTGAACTGGAGTATTTCGGCTTCCATGATGATTATTGAGTTAGTAGAATCCTACAGCGACCATTTTTCAAAAGAACTGCATAAAGTAAAACCACACATAGGACAACGTGCCATAGCTAACGTAATGGAAAACGGGATGAAAGACAGTAAGTTGATTCGCAAACGGGAAGAGCATCTTTTTAATAAAGAAATTACTTCCAAAGAAGTATTCCAGGATAAAGTACAGGAATATTATTCCATTCGATGCGTACCGCAGATATTGGGACCTGTGTGGGATACCGTAACTTATACTCAAACGGTTTTGCAAAACGAAGTGAACAGCGTAAACGACAACCCGATTATTGATAAAGAAAATAATAATGTGTTTCATGGAGGTAATTTTCATGGAGATTATGTTGCACTGGAAATGGATAAATTAAAAATTGCCATTACTAAATTAACCATGCTTTCGGAACGACAGTTAAACTTTTTGATGAACGATAAATTAAATGGAAAACTTCCCCCATTTGTAAATCTGGGCACTTTGGGTTTAAACCTTGGAATGCAGGCTGCACAGTTTACAGCTACTTCCACCACTGCCGAAAATCAAATGCTATCTAACCCAATGTACATTCATAGTATTCCAAACAATAATGATAACCAGGATATAGTGAGTATGGGAACTAATGCGGCATTGATTTGCAGCAAAGTAATTGAAAATGCTTACCAGGTATTAGCAATAGAATTATTAAGTATAGTCCAGGCAACAGATGCTTTAAATTTCGAAAATAAATTATCTACTCCATCTCAAAAGATATACAAACAAATAAGAGGCTTAAAGGCAAGATTTGAAAAAGACAGCATTTTGTATAAAGATTTGGAGAAAATAAAAGTGTATTTGCAGGATAATAATCCAAACCTAATAGGTGCGGATTAAATTAATAAGTAATTTCGTTTAAATATTCAATTTACAATATGCCAATAATTAGTATGTTTTATGGAATAATTATTCGGATGTTTTATATGGATAATAAAGAACATAAGCTTCCACATATCCATGTGGAGTATCAGGATTTTGTTGCTGTAATAAGTATCCCTGAAGGCAAGATATTAGCAGGTGATTTTCCAAATAACAAATTAAGATTAGTTTTAGCCTGGATTGAAATACATAATGATGAACTGATGGCAGATTGGAAGTTAGCTGTAAGTGGACAAGCTGTTTATAAAATAGACGCGTTAAAATGAGAAGTTTATTAGAAATAATACCCCAAAATAATTATAAATTAGACTGCACATTTGATGATGGAGTAAAAAAAACAGTTGATTTAACAAGTTTACTCTCCTTACCTGTATTTCAAGTTTTAAAGGAAAAGAAAATTTTTAATTCACTAATAAATAAAAAATATTTTATTGAGTGGACTGAATATGAAATAGATTTAAGTGCAGACACTTTATATAATCTTTAAATACCCGAAATTATGAAATACGCATTAGTAACAGGAGGTTCAAGAGGTATAGGACGCGCAATATGCGTTAAACTTGCAGAAATGGGCTATTATGTTTTGATAAACTATACTTCAAAACAGGACGAAGCCGAAAACACGTTAAAGTTGCTCCGTGAAAAAGGAAGCGATGGCGAAATAATCAAATTTGATGTTGCCGACCAAACACAAGTGGAAGCTTCCTTAGGTGTGTGGCTGGATAAAAATCCGGATAAGGTAATTGAAGTATTGGTAAACAATGCCGGCATTCGCAAAGACCAGTTATTAATGTGGATGAGTAATGAAGAATGGAACAGCGTAATGGGAGTAAATTTAGGCGGTTTCTTTAATGTAACCCGTTTGATAATAAAAGGTATGTTGATTAAAAAATACGGACGCGTGATTAATGTGGTTTCCTTGAGCGGATTAAAAGGACTGCCGGGGCAAACAAATTATTCCGCTGCAAAAGCAGGAGTAATAGGTGCTACTAAAGCACTTGCACAGGAAGTAGGACGAAGAGGAATTACCGCGAATGCAGTTGCTCCGGGGTTTATTAAAACCGATATGACAGAAGGAATAAATGAAAAAGACTTTAAACAACTTATACCAATGGCTCGTTTCGGGACTTCGGAAGAAGTAGCAGAAGCGGTAGGTTTTCTCGCTTCCGAAAAAGCATCTTATATTACCGGGCAGGTACTTTCTGTAAATGGTGGATTGTACAGCTGATTTCTAAAAAAAATGCATTAAATTCCTTTCCTAACTACCCCTGAAACCATCCGTACAGGTACTGAATTTTGGTATCACGGCTAAATATCATCTTTCCACTTCGAAAAAAATTTTAACTTTGCCATCCTTTTTATAAAAAAGCATAAATGAACAATAGAGTAGTTATTACAGGTTTAGGTATTTGGAGTTGTATCGGGAAAAACCTGGACGAAGTGAAAGACTCTTTGATTGCCGGAAAATCAGGGATAGGACTGGATGCGGAGCGTAAGTCGTGGGGCTATCGTTCGGGCTTGACAGGTATTGTTGAAAAGCCACAGTTAAAGGGTGTGCTGGACAGAAGAGCAAGAATCGGTTTATCCGAAGAAGCGGAATATGCCTATATGGCTACTCTTGAAGCTATGAAAAATGCTAAAATGGAGATGAGTTGGGTTGAAAAAAACGAAGTAGGTATTTTGTATGGAAACGATAGTTCGGCTAAAGCAGTAAGTGAAGCCATTGATCTTATTCGTTTAAAAAAGGATACTACATTAGTTGGTTCCGGTTCCATTTTTCAATCCATGAATTGCACCGTAACCATGAATCTTTCTACTATTTTTAAGTTAAAAGGAATAAATTTTACCATCAGTGCCGCTTGTGCAAGCGGTTCCCATTCCATTGGGTTAGGCTATTTAATGATTAAATGGGGGTTGCAAAAACATATTATTTGCGGAGGAGCGCAGGAAGTCAATCCTTATGCTTTCGGTAGTTTTGACGGATTAAGTGCTTTCTCTATTCGGGAAGACGAGCCTGCCAAAGCTTCCCGTCCGTTTGATAAAAACAGGGATGGTTTAATTCCCAGTGGCGGTGCTGCCACACTTATCCTGGAAAGTTATGACTCCGCTATGGAGAGGGGTGCGCCTATTATAGCTGAAGTAATCGGTTATGGCTTTTCATCTAACGGGGAGCATATTTCCAATTCAAGTGTAGATGGGCAAATTCGTTCTTTAAGTATGGCATTGAATGATGCAAATTTAAAACCAGCAGCTATTGATTATATAAATGCACACGCTACTTCCACACCCGGAGGAGATTCGGCAGAGGCACAGGCAATAGATGCTGTTTTTGCAGGGTGTAACACCATGGTGAGTTCTACCAAATCCATGACCGGGCACGAGTGCTGGATGGCAGGAGCAAGTGAAATTGTTTATTCTACGTTAATGATGCAGCATAATTTCGTTGCTCCCAATATTAATTTTGAAGAAGGTGACGAATTTTCTAAAAAATTAAATATCGTTACAAAGACCACCGAGAAGAATATTGATGTATTTTTGTCCAATTCTTTTGGATTTGGCGGAACAAATTCATCATTAGTAATAAAAAAAATAAAGTAACAATATAACACAGAATGACGAACGCAGAGATTATAGTAAAGATAAACGGATTTTTAGTTGAAGAATTTGAAGTGGATGCCGAAAAGATTGTGCCGGAGGCAAATCTACGAGAAACGCTGGAACTGGATAGCCTGGACTATGTGGATTTGGTGGTGATTATGGAAAGTAATTTCGGGTTTAAAGTGGTGGCAGAAGATTTTATCAGCATACATACTTTTCAGGATTTTTATAATTATGTGATACGTAAAGTAGAAGAAAAGAAAGCGACTGTTTAGTTAGGTAAATAATAATATTTAGTTTTAATAAACTTTGCTTATGCTATGTTAGAAAACTTACTTCCATCCATTATTCAATATTAAACAGTACCTATTAAATAGCAAATGTCCAAATGGGAAGGGAAATCCAAAGGAAGTGTTGTAGGACATAAAATATTTGTTTTTATTTTAAATCATTTAGGGCTAAAACTGGCATACATTGTACTTCGGTTTGTAGCCCTTTATTATTTCCTGTTTGCCCGTCAATCAAATAAAAATATTTTCTTCTTTTTTCATACTATTCTTAAATACAAGCGCACTACTTCGTTATTAAAAATTTACAAAAACTATTATATTTTCGGGCAAACCATTTTGGATAAAGTAGCTTTGCTTGCCGGAGTGAAAACTAAATTTACCATTGACCACGAAGGCGGAAAAAACCTGGATAAGATTGCCGCCATGGGCAAAGGCGGAATATTGGTGAGTGCACATATAGGCAATTGGGAAATTGCAGGACAACTGTTGAACAGGTTAGATACTACTTTTAATATCCTGATGTATGAAAACGAAAAAGAAAAACTGAAAGCGTATTTAGACGGTGTGGAGAAAAAAAAGAATGTAAAAATAATTGCTATTAAAGATGGTGAAATGGGGCATTTGATAGAACTGCACAATGCTTTTAGTAACAACGAACTGGTGGTGATGCACGGTGACCGTTTCAGGGAAAATGCAAAAACTACTGAAGCCATTTTTCTTGGCAAATCTGCTTTGTTTCCAATTGGACCATTTATTATGGCTGCTAAGTTTGGTGTGCCTCTTTCGGTTGTGTTTGCAGTAAAAGAAACAAGCACTCACTATCATTTTTTTGCCACCGACCCGATTGAAGTAAAAAAAACACGAACAGAAGAACAAACAAATGCTGCTGTTCAGGCTTTGTTACAAAAATATTTGATTGAAGTTGAAAAAATGGTGTATCGTTACCCGGAGCAATGGTTTAATTATTATGCTTTCTGGAAGGAACAAAAATAATTTCAAATTTAAAATTTCAAATCTTTCCCTCCAGCATCAGCAGTTTTGTTTTTAAAACAATTGCTACTGTCAAACTATCTGTTATTACCCCATTTTGAACCAATTTATACAACTCATCAAAATGAATTTTTCGGCAAACCAGTTCTTCCACATCTTCCGGTTCCGCTTCTCCAAAGCTCAATTCCTGGGCAATAAATAAAATGCAAAACTCATCGCTTGCCGAATTACTTAAATACATTTCCTGAACTTTTGTCCATTTGTTGGCTGTAATACCTGTTTCTTCAAGCAATTCAAGCTTTGCTGATTCCACCGGTTCGACTTCTCTATTTCCACCGCCCTCCGGAATTTCCCATGAATATTGGTTAATAGGATAACGGTATTGCCCTACTATCCATGTATTATATTCTTTATCCAAAGGCAAAACACCCACTGCCAAGTTTTTAAAATGAACCACCGAATAGGTTCCCGGGTTGCCATGCGGATTCAGCACATCATGTTTGGTGAGTGCTATCCAGGGCGAATCATAAATTTTTTCTGACTTTAATGTTGTCCAGGGATTTTTTTGTTCGTCCATATTAATTAGAGATTTGGTGAAATAGAGAAATGGAGAATTATCAAATTAAAAAGTTTATGATTGTTTTATATTTTTTGCGAAGATAAAAATAATAGATTTGCAGAAAGAATAATTGAGGCTTGAAATTGAGTTTAGGATGGTAAATGCAACGTGAGGGCTTTCCGCTTTTCGCGGGGGACACGCCCAAATAAAAAAATTAGAATTAACAATATAACAATTCAACAATAAAACAATTTATAAGATGAACAAATTTGCAATAGCGATTCATGGTGGAGCAGGAACTATACTTCGCACTTCGATGACTCCCGAAAAAGAAATGAGTTATAAAAAAGGAATGGAAGAAGCCATTCGTTCGGGAGAAAAAATATTGTCGTCTGGTGGTGCCGCTTTGGATGCGGTGGAAGCTGCTATCATTAGTCTTGAAAACAATCCATTGTTTAATGCAGGCAAAGGTGCTGTGTTTACTAACGAAGGAAAAAACGAGATGGATGCTTCTATTATGGAAGGAAAAACTTTGATGGCTGGTGCTGTAACGAGTGTGAAAAATATTAAAAACCCTGTTACCCTGGCTAAAGCGGTGATGCAGCATTCGGAACATGTATTTTTATCGGGTTTAGGTGCCATGGAATTTGCAGAAAAAATGAAACTGGAGTTTGCTCCGGACGACTATTTTTTTGTGCAGCAACGCTACGACCAGTTATTACAAGCCAAAGAAACGGACAGCATAGTGATGGATCATAACGATACTGTAACTTCCGGAAAAGATAAAACAGGCACGGTGGGCTGTGTAGCACTTGATGTGCATGGAAACCTTGCCGGAGGCACGTCCACAGGCGGTATGACCAATAAAAAATATGGCAGAGTGGGCGACAGTCCTATGATAGGTGCGGGTACGTATGCCAATAACAACACCTGCGCTATTTCCTGCACCGGGCACGGAGAGTATTTTATCCGCGCTGTGGTGGCTTACGATATTTCCTGTTTGATGGAATACAAAGGTTTGTCGCTCAAACAAGCCTGCGAATTGGTTGTAAATAAAAAACTGGTAACCTTTGGTGGCGAAGGTGGTTTAATAGCTTTGGATAAAAATGGAAACATTACACTTCCTTTTAATTCGGAAGGCATGTATCGTGCAAGTTTAAAATCGGGTGGAGAATTATTTTTGGGGATATATAAGGAGTGAATGGAATCTAATTAACTCAAGTTGCTAGTTCGTTTTCTACTTAATTTGGGCTTAAAGTCCCGTAGGGAAAGGATATTGGTAGCAATTGATAATTGATTAGAAAAAACAAGTCCTGTAGGGACGAAATAATGGAAACTATTGTATTTATTAGCATATTTCGTCCCTAAGGGCAATGTCATTAAGTTAAGGAATGTATTCATAACTCTGAAAGAGTTAAATATGAATAGCCCCCAATGAAATTGGGGGTTTTGAAATAATGAATGGTTATCACAACTCCGGAGGAGTTGAACATTAATATTCAACTCCTTCGGAGTTGTTGTGTGTTGTATATCTTTGTTTCCCCCAATTTCATTGGGGTCTATTCACATTCAATCCCTTCGGGATTGCAAACTTTCTTCCTTAACTTAATGACATTGCCCTAAGGGACTTAAAAAGCGTTTTTGTAATTTTATCTACCGATATAAAGTCCCTACGGGACAAGGGATGCGGAAGTTTTTACAACTAGCAACTTGAGTTAATTAATAGTTATGGAAGATTTGCTTTAAAAAAATTGTGAAATCATCGTTAGAAACACACCTTGTAGAACAAAATAAATAAAAAATGTAATTTCAAAGAAATACTTCTCCAAATCGGAAAGTCCTTTTTATTTTATATTTACTCCATGAATTATAAAGAACAATTGCTAAAAGAACATTCCCGCGCTAATACAGACCTCATTACCAAAGCCATTGGAAATAATGAAACTGAATTTCAAAAAATTATTGATATTATTTATCACTCCCCTCCACCCTTGCCACAAAGGGCTTCCTGGCTGCTAACTTCTATAAATGCTCAATATCCTGAATTATTAATTCCTCATTTTTCGCTTTTTGTAAATTCTGTTCAGCAGTTTAAGACAGATGGAATAAAACGAAATATACTTTCAGTAGTAGCTTCGCATACTATTCCTGAAAAATTACAAGGTAAATTGCTGGACATTTGTTTTCATTTTATTGTTTCTCCAGCAGAAACTGTGGCTGTGAAAGTACATGCCATGCAAATAATAGCCAACCTTGCAAAAGAACATCCGGAAATAAAAGGGGAATTAAAATCAGTAATTGAAGACCAATTGCCAAAAACTACTGTGGCATTTGCTTTAAGGGCTAAAAGGGTGTTGAGCGAGATGAAGAAATAGAATTACAAAAATTTACTTCCAACTTATAACAACTAAAACTTTTTAAACGCTTTCTTTTTTGCTTTTTTTGTTATTCCATTATCAGTAATATGAAGGTGCTCTATTTCATTCTCCATTTCTTGTTCTGACGGAACAGACAGAACAGCTTTTCCACCATATTTACTGTTGATGGCAATAGTTTTGTTTTTATTCACTATTGCATTTCCAAAAAATTCAACAGCATCCTTTTTTGTTACATAAACAGCAAACATAACTAATTCGGGCGACCAGCCTGTATAGTCACATAAATCAAATAGTGTAGCAACATATTCGGGACCCTTCCACTCTACCGATTTTTTAATTTTATTAAAAATATCATACGCCTTGGTGTCTTTTGCATCAAAAAAATCGCGTACAATGTTCTGCGTTAATACTACTGATAATGCCATGACTTTATTTTTTTATACTCTTCGATTTAGTCCGAAAAGATTGATTTTTTTTAGAAAACAGGAATGCTTCCCCTGGTATTCTTCAAAAATATAAAACAAAGATAAGAAATAAAAATCGGTTTTTCAAATAGTATCAAAATTTATCGAAAAGAATCGAATTCTCCGCAAAACGATTGCCAGCATACGAAAACAAAAATAATGTTGGTAATTTTATAGTATCAAACAAAAATTAATACATTAATTAATAGTACAAATAAAATGAAAAAGTCAGCAAAGGGTTCGGAAAAATTAATAGACAAGCCCGAAAAATCAATCTTGGTTTCGGATAAAATAATTGACAAGCCGGAACAATCAGTTGAGGTTTCGGAAAAATCGCCTGACAAGTACGAAAAATCAGTTGAGGTTTCGGATAAAACAATTGACAAAGCGGAAAAACCAGTTGAGGTTTCGGAAAAATCAACTGACAAGCCGGAACAATCAGGTGGGGTTTCGGATAATACAATTGACAAATCGGAACAATCAATCGGGGTTTCGGATCATTCACTTGACAAGGTGGAACAATCAGTTGAGGTTTCGGAACAATCAACTGACAAGCCCGAACAAATAATGGAGGTTTCGGAAAAATCGCCTGACAAGTACGAAAAATCAGTTGAGGTTTCGGATACATGGACAGGAAAAGTAACAAAAATTCAATAAACACAGCTATTCCGGCAAATAAACAATTAAATTACTAACGTTGAATTTCATTTTCGCCCAGCCGGAACGAAAAGGAAAGGAGACAACAAAAACAAAAAACAATGATTAGATTTATTGTAGTGTTGGGACTGAAAAAATTAAGTAACTCCCAATTGATTGAGTTAGCAAGGTTCATTTTAGAGGCAATGAGCGGCAACTTACGTTTTATTTCACCAAACCCAAGTTTGGTGAGCTATCTTTCAGACATAGTGAATCTGGAAGATGCAATGTCAGCTAATGGAGGCGGACCACTAAAAACCGCAACCATTAAAGTGTTTCGCAATATCCTGGAACTGTCCACCATTAATTTGGGCAGCTACGTGGAGGGCATTGCCAATTTAGATGTCAGCACGGCAACAGAAACGATTCGCAGTGCAGGAATGCGGGTAAAAAGGAAAAGAGACCCCCCCTCTACCGACTTCCGGTTAAAAGTGAATGGCAAGGTTCCGGGCGAAGTGAAGCTAAGAACCAAAAGTGACAAAAGAGCCATTTTTGAGTTCCGGTTTTCACTCACACCCGATGATGCCGATAGCTGGATTACTTTGTATGTAGGCACCAAAGCCAGCTGCATAGCTGTAGAACTGGAAAGTGGTAAGCGCGGTTATTTTAAAGTGCGGTCTACCAACAAAAACGGCATTCAGCCATGGAGCACTGTTTTGAATATTATTATTCCTTAATGGGTTTCACTTCGTTTCGAAGCATTAACGAAACGTATGATTAAACTAAAGCTCTCCTTTGCTTGGGCAAAGGGGAACTTTTTTTGATTGGTCTAATTGTAAATTAAAATAAGATTTTATTTTTAGAACACATTAGGGGAACAAGTTTAAATTAAACAGATTAAGCAAATCTAATAGCAAGGCATATAAGTCGATGCGAAAACATTAATAAAAAATCTAAGACATTCTCTAAAAGTAAATATCTTTGCACCTTAACTAAATGGACATTACCACTCAAATATCAGAATTAAAAAAGAAGCTATCTGAAGAAATTCAGAAAGAGCCTTCTGATAATAATGTCATTCTATCTCTATCAAATGAAATTGCAAAACTTGACGAATCGCAGATTCGTTTTTCAGTTGATGCAGGAATAATAAACCGACTTGGAAAAGAACTTGTAGGCCGACACGAAACAGCAGTTTCAGAACTTGTAAAGAATGCTTATGATGCAGACACTTCAGAAGTGAAATTGGTTTTTGAAAATGCTTGGCATATAGCAGGGACTTTAAACATTGAAGACAATGGACTTGGTATGACAAGAGACCAACTCATTAATGGCTTTATGCGTTTATCATCTTCTGACAAAATACATAATCCAATTTCCGAGAGATACAACCGAACAAGAGCAGGTAGAAAAGGAATAGGAAGATTTGCAACCCAAAGATTAGGAAACAAACTCACAATCATAACGCAAACTTTAGATGCAACAGAAGCTATAAAAATTACAATCGATTGGGATAAGTTTGAAACAGACAAAGACCTTTTAAGCATAACAAATCAAATTGAATTAGTTTCTAAGACCAAAGACGAGGGAACAGATTTAATCATTGAAGGATTACGAGAAGGCTGGTCAGATGCAATGATTAAAAGAGTTTTCAGATATACATCTGAATTACTGCAACCATTTCCACTCTCAAAAAAAAGAAAGAAAGAAGAAAAGAAGAAATCCGACCCGGGATTTAAAAGTTCTTATTTCAGAAAAGACGGAGAAGAATTAACTCCAATCGTAGATGAAGAAGAAGCCATTTTCAAACACTCTCTTGCAGAGATTGAAGGCTATATAATGGATGATGGACAAGGATGCTGGGCATTGAAAAGTGAAAAGCTAAATTTCAAACAAGAGGTTTTTTTAATTGGCAATAATGAAAAGGACAGAGAAGATGTTGAAAGCAAATTCGATTTAATAAAGGGCATTCACTTTAAGACCTATTATTTTGTTTATGACCCAACTCTATTTGCTCCTGGGACATTTAATTTTATAAGAAGTCTTGCTTACGAAAAAGGTGGACTTAGATTATACAGAAATGGTTTTAGAGTTTTACCCTATGGCGAAGAGGGTGATGATTGGTTAGGTTTGGATAAGTCAAATAACAGAAATGTGATTTTAGCACCACACATGAATATTTGCTTTTTCGGTTTCGTTGAGATTGAAGATATGGAGGGCTATAAGTTTGAAGAAACCTCAAGCAGAGAAGGGCTTATTGAAAGTGCAGCATTAAAAGAATTAGTTGATTTTGTTTACCGTTCTATAATCAGTGGAGTTGTAAAAGTTTCTGATTTGAGAGGAAGAAAATCTACTGCATCACAGAAGGGATATAAACGACAAGAAGAAACAGCGTCAGAAAAAGTTGATACTGCAGTTTCTAAAATGAAAGGCTTTTTTGAAGGGGAAAGTGAAGATGATTCTGATGGACAGTCATCTAATTCAAGCAAATCAAAAGAAAAATTCAAAAAAGTATTCCAAGAATTTGAACAAGCAAGAGAAGAAGAAAAAAAGGAAAAGCAATTGCTGATAAACGAGAATAATATGCTTCGCATATTAGCTGGTTTAGGTTTGGTAATTGGAGAGTTTGTTCACGAAGTAAAAAGATTTTTACCCGGATTTGATGCCGACATAAATTTTTTGAAAGAAGCAGTGAAAGGCTACAAAGAAGCATTAGAAAGAGTTGACTTGCTTGACGAAAATGTAAGAGCATTCACAACATACACTTCCTACTTCAATAAGGCAATATCAAGAAATGTTTTGAGAGAACTTGAACCAATTGAATTAAGAGATGTAGTTCGTGATTTTGAAAGAGTAATTGAAACCGATATTAAGCGTTCAAAAATCACATTCCATAAACACATTTTTGAAGGCTATGATTTGTTTACAATTCCTATGCACCCTTCCGAGTGGGCTTCAATCCTATTTAATCTTTATACCAATTCAAAAAAAGCAATTAAACGAAATAAAAAAGTGGGAGAGATTCAAATAAAATGTGGCAAAGAAAACGACTTTGTTTATTTGGAATTTTCTGACAACGGTGATGGAATTCTTAAAGAAAATGAAGAGTTTATTTTTAATGCTTTTTATACAACAACCTCAGCCGCTAACCATTCTGCTAATGATGCAGACAGCTTAGTAGGAACAGGTTTGGGATTGAAAATTGTGAAAGACATTATTGAAGCATATGGAGGGTCAATTTATGTAAGCACTCCAACCGAAGGATTTGTAACAACATTTAGAATTGAAATTCCACAAAATAAAATAGACAATGAGTAAACCAAAATATTTATACATAGATGATGAAAGTGGACCATCTGAAAAATCCGCACTAAATGTTTTCAATGACTTAGGTGTTATTGAAGTTGAGTTATTCAAACTCTCCGACTTCAGAGAGTTTGGGAAACTAAGAAATGAGTTAGTTGAAAGAAGAAAAAACAAAACCTTTGACGGAATTATTATTGACTTACGCCTTGATGGCGATGGAGCAGATAGAGTTGATTTTAATGCAACTTCAATAGCACAAGAGTTAAGGTCAATTACTGCAAGAGGAGATATTAGTGCCTTTCCTATTGTCCTTTGTTCAACAGAACCTAAAATCAGAGAAACATATGATGCTGATAAATCGAGCCATGACCTATTTGATTACAAGTTTGAGAAATCAATGAATCCTGATTCACAAAGATTTTCAAGAAAGTTATTTTCATTAGTTAAAGGTTATGACTGGCTAAATTCAGAAAAACTAACACCTGAAAAAATATTTAAGGGAGTTGACACAAATACTTTAGACACACGAATTTTAGAACGCTTTGACGAAACAAACAAGCTTGTTGTTTACGACTATGCTCACTTTGTTGTAAAAAATTTATTTCATCACACAAACCCACTTTTAAAAGACAGGATTGTTGCTGCAAGATTGGGTATTGACAAAGAGGCATCTACTAAAAGTTGGTTTACATTAATGGAAAAAGTATTTGCCCCTGCAAAATATTCGGGATTATTTTCTGATGGTTGGGACAGATGGTGGGCTGATTCTATTGTAAATATTTTCAAAGACCTAACTGGAAAACGACTATCATTTTTAAAAGCAGAAGAAAGAGTAAGGCTCTTAACAGACAAAACTGGAATAACAGGACTGGTAGCTGCAACACCGATTAAACACTGTCAAAGCACAGAGTTTTGGACTATTTGCGAAGCGTATAAAAAACCTTTAGACCCTTTAGAAGGATTCAAGATTTTCGCTTCATCTGAATTAAAACCTTGGCAAGAAAGCAAGTATTTGTCATTTGATGCAATCGTGGAAAGGGTTGGAGTTGAAAAAGGACTAAGACCTCACCCTTCAGAAAAAGAAAGAATAAAAGAATTAAAACGAACTCTTTAATTGGTAATGACAGTTAGTAGAAACATAATGCACTTTCGGAATGAAAGAGCCAGAGAACTTGAAAGAATGGCTAAACTTCTTGAAAAGTGTATCGGAAATGATGTAAATACAAGTGCAATTTACAAAGCAATTGCTGAGTTGAAAAATGAAAATACAATTCCAGTACTAAAAGACGGAAGTTATAATCAAAACGTTTGGGGTTATGATATAGAAGATTTTGAAATGACATTGGAATCATTGAAACATGTAAAGCCTACCAATATAAAAAATGGTAAAGTTTATCTTAATATCAAAATGAGAGCGAGTGTGGATAATTGGATAGATATGAGTGACCCCTTTATTGAATTAGGATTTAACGTTTTCATTAAAGGTATTTCAGATAAAGTATATCATTTTGGTTTTCATATTGATCGCCATTGTTCGACAACCTCACCAAGTGGACCTCACCCAATTTATCATTTACAATATGATATGAACCCAACTGATTCTTCTGATTATGATTCAGGTTCTATACTATATCTTGATACTCCAAGGTTAATGCACTTCCCTCTTGATTTTATTCTTGGAATTGGTTTTCTTACATCAAACTTTTTCCCAACAGCGTTTTCTTTATTGGTAGAAGAAAAAGAATATTTTAAGCTAAATTCTGAGTATCAACAAAGAATTTGGAAACCTTATTTTCATACACTAGCAAACCACTGGAAACCATTCGAACAGGCAGACGTTATTTGGAATCCCATAAAAGACCTTTGCCCTATTTTTGTATGAGAAATGTTTTCAAATATCTAAGTCAGTGTTCAACTAAACCCAATGAAGTTGATAGACTTATTATTTCTGCATTTCTCCACAAGAATAAAATAGTTGTTAAGAAGAATGAGTTTCTTAAATCGATTACGATTCAAGAAAATGAGAAAGAAGCGTTCTCTACACTTCAACAATTTATTTCAATACTTGACAAAGAAATTGTAAGATTTGAATTTGAAGAACTGATTGAACTTTTTGAATTTGTTATTTCTCCTGCTGATAGAATTATTAACGGAGCAATTTACACACCGCTGAATATTCGAGAATTTATTATTAAACAATCCTTTCATTCAAAAAGAGATTCACTTGCAATTGCTAAAATTGCAGACATTGCTTGCGGTTGTGGCGGATTCCTTTTTAATGCTGCTAAACAATTAAAAAAACAAACCAACAAAACCTACTCTGAAATTTTCAGAACACAAATTTTCGGTTTAGATATTCAGTCGTATTCTATCACCCGAACAAAACTTTTACTTTCAGTTCTGGCATTAAGCGAAGGAGAAGACAAAAAAGAATTTCATTTTAATTTGTTTGTTGGCGATACGTTAACTTTTAAATGGAAAGAAAAAATAAGCACATTTGCTGGCTTCGATATAATCCTTGGAAATCCGCCCTACGTATGTTCAAGAAACATAAGCGAAGAAACAAAAATAAATCTAAAGAATTGGGAAGTATGCAAATCTGGTCACCCAGACCTTTATATTCCTTTCTTTCAAATAGGAATAGAGAACCTTTCAATAGATGGAATTTTGGGATACATTACAATGAATAGCTTTTTCAAAAGTTTAAACGGAAGAGCATTAAGAGCATATTTTCAAAAACAAAGCCTAAGTTTTAAAATCATTGATTTTGGAGCAGAACAAATATTCAAATCAAAAAACACTTACACATGTATTTGCCTTATCGAAAAAATAACTCTGAATTATATCAAATACATTAAGTGCGAAAGCAAAAAGCTATCACAACACACTATATATAGTAGAGTTTATTATTCGGGATTAGATTCAAAAAAAGGTTGGAACTTGCAAAACAATGAAATAATTACAAAGATTGAATCTACAGGAGTTGCATTTGGTGATATTTATACAACGCGAAACGGAATAGCCACACTTAGAAATGAAATTTATATTTTCAACCCGGTTCGTGAAGACAAAGATTATTACTACTTGCAAAATGGAAGTCTTTACCCAATAGAAAAAAAAATCTGCAAGGATATAGTTAATTCTAATAAACTAAGCAGACCAACAAGCATAAAAAAACTAACAGAAAAAGTTATTTTCCCTTATGATGATGGTAACAAACCAAAACTTTTAGAAGAAATATTTTTGGAAAGAAATTACCCAAAAGCATACGAATATCTACAGAATAAAAAAAACATACTTTCCCAACGAGATAAAGGAAAAGGAAAATATGAAAAGTGGTTTGCGTTTGGAAGAAGTCAATCTCTGGAAAAAATGAAGAACAAATTATTTTTTCCTAAAATTTCAGACAAAACCCCAAGTTATATTTTAAACAATAATGATAATTTACTTTTTTATAACGGACTTGCGATAGTAGGTGGCACAAAAAAAGAATTACAAGTTATAAAAAAAATAATGGAATCAAGACTGTTTTGGTATTATATTGAAAAAACAAGCAAACCATATTCAGCAAGTTATTATTCATTAAGTGGAAATTACATCAGAGATTTTGGAATTTGTGACTTAGACAAAGATGAAATAGAATTCGTCATTAAAGAAAAGGATAAGAATACACTTAACAGTTTTTTCGAAGAAAAATATCAAATTACGTTACCACAAATCTAATATTCTTAATAATTTTTTAATGAAAATCATTCCCCCATAATCACATAGTTATGCTGCGTGTTCATATAATCCTGTAAGTTTTACTTACCACCTAAAACAAAAACTCCTTGCTTAAAAAAGCAAGGGTTTTTTTATGAAAGATGGGCGAAACTACAAATACCCTCCCATATCAGTTTTCACATGATGTCTGTGTCCCTGACAATCTTTATGTCCGCTGGCACAAGAAGTAATAATTACTCCAAGTAAAAAGACAACAGCAATTAATAAAACACCTTTTTTCATTTCAATAAAAATTAAAACACTGCAATCTTTTCAGACATATATTGTCCTGATTTTAGCTTACCAACAATTTTAGAAAACGAATCAATCGTATAATTTACATCCTCCATTGTATGCACAGCTGTTGGTATAATACGAAGAATGATTACTCCTTTAGGTACCACCGGATATACCACCATGGAACAGAAAATATTAAAGTTCTCTCGCAAATCAAGTATCATATTAGTAGCTTCGGGTATGGAACCACTCATAAATATAGGGGTTACAGGCGAATTGGTTTTCCCTATTTCGAAACCCGCAGTACGCAATCCATTTTGCAAAGCGCGTGTTATTTCCCATAACCTGTCTTTGTATTCCGGGTGATTACGCATTAATTCCAAGCGTTTCAAAGCCCCTACCACCAATGGCAAAGGCAATGCTTTTGCAAATATTTGAGAACGCATATTGTATCGAAGGTATTCCACAATATGTTCTTCGCTCGAAATAAAACCTCCAATCAAAGCAAACGATTTGGCAAACGTCCCGAAATAAATATCTATCCCCTCCTGGCACCCCTGCTCCTGCCCTGTTCCACCTCCTGTTGCACCCATAGTGCCTATTCCATGTGCATCATCCACAAATAAACGAAACTTGTATTTTTTCTTCAACTCCACAATCTCTTTCAATCTTCCCTGCCTGCCGCTCATTCCAAACACTCCTTCGGTAATTACCAATATAGAACCATTTTGCTCTTCTGCCAATTTAGTTGCACGTTGTAATTGCTTTTCGCAATCATCAATGTCATTATGCTTATAAACATACCGCTTACCCATGTGCAAACGCACTCCGTCCAAAATGCAGGCATGAGATTCGGCATCGTAAACAATCACATCGCGCCTATCCACTAAACAATCAATAGCCGAAACCATTGCCTGGTAACCAAAATTACACAGGATAGTACTTTCTTTACTTACAAAAGCCGACAGTTCCCTTTCCAGTTGCTCGTGCTCATCTGAATTTCCACTCATCATTCGCGCCCCCATGGGTTGCGCAAAACCATACTTGGCACCTGCATCGGCATCCGCTTTTCTTACTTCAGGATGATTTGCTAATCCAAGGTAATTATTCAAACTCCAGTTCAGTCGCATCTTTCCGCGAAATATCATTCTTGGTGCAATATCTCCTTCTAATTTTGGAAATGTAAAATATCCATGACTTTCTTTTGCGTGCATCCCTATCGGACCGCGGTTATCTTTAATCTTCTCAAATAAATCTTTCATACTTTAGTTTTTATTTAACGTTTTAAAATTCTTTTTGCAAAATTAATGTTTTGTAACTTAAAGTAAGCATTTTGTTCATATAAATCAATAAAATAACAATCTGCACTGTATTTCAACCAAAAAACCTATCTTTGCACTCCTTTATGCAAAAAAAATATACATATATAATATCAATAGTCCTTCTGATGGGTATTCTTGTTTCGTGTCATAACGAAGAAAAGGTTTACGAATCGAGCGGAAATGGCGGGAAACACAAGCGATTTGATATTACTCTCGGAAAATTTAACAAGCTGGTTAAAAGTTCGGATATGGATGCCAAATATGCTGCTGCGGTTAAATATTTTCAGAAAGAAGATTATTCAAAAGCCCTTACTTTGTTTGAGGAATTAATGAGTGTTTACCGGGGAACTGAAAAAGGGGAAGAAGTACACTATTATTATGCTTATTGCAATTACAACCTTGAAGATTATATCCTGGCGGGGTATCAATTCAGAAATTTCGCAAAGAATTATCCGAACAGTGTGCATACAGAAGAATGTGCATATATGAATGCGTATTGCTTTTATATCAATTCTCCTGAATATAGTCTTGACCAGATAGATACCAAGCTTGCTATTAAAGAGTTCCAGCGTTTTACTAATCAATATCCTAAAAGTACGCGCATACCTCAATGCAATGATTTGCTTGATAAATTACGAGCCAAACTGGAGCGAAAATCGTATGAAAACGCAATGCTATACTACAATATGAGTGACTACAAAGCCTCTATTACTGCACTAGGAAATCATTTAAAAGATTTTTCGGGCACAAAACATACCGAAGAAATAAATTATAAAATAATTAAGTCTTATTATTTATTAGCGGTCAATAGCATTGAATCAAAAAAACAAGAACGGTTTAAAGCTGCCTGTGATGCTTATATAAAGTTTGTGGATACCTATCCGAAAAGTGAATATTTAAAAGATGCAGAAATGGTTTACACTTCCGCCTTAAAAATGTTAGAAAAATTTAACAAACCTCAATCATAATTTAAAACAACCACTAATTAATAAATAAAACAATGGACTACAAAAAAACAACAGCCGATTTAACAACCACCACACGCGATTTAAGAAATCTGGATGGCAAAACAGGTAATATCTATGAGAGTATTGCTGTTATTTCCAAACGTGCAAACCAAATCAGTTCTGAAATAAAAGAAGAGTTGACAAACAAATTAGCCGAATTTGCTACTAATGTGGATAATTTAGAAGAGATTTTTGAAAACCGTGAACAAATAGAAATTTCTAAATTCTATGAGCGTTTGCCAAAACCTTCTCTTATTGCTATCCAGGAATTTTTCGATAACAAAATATACTCCCGTAACCCGAATACAGAAGTTCAGAAATAATTTAAGATGAAATTCGCAATTGGCAGTTAAGTAATAAGCTGCCAATTGCAAACTGCCAATTCCTAAACTATGCTTAGTAATAAAAATATTATTATTGGTGTAACAGGCAGTATAGCTGCTTACAAATCCGCATTTTTAATTCGTTTGCTAATTAAAGCAGGAGCTAATGTTAAAGTGATAATGACAACCTCCTCTGCTGCATTCATTACCCCGCTTACTCTCTCCACACTTTCTAAAAACCCTGTTTTAATTGATTTTGTAAAAAACAAATCAGGAGAATGGAACAACCATGTCGAACTGGGTCTTTGGGCAGATGCAATGGTTATTGCTCCTGCATCTGCAAATACAATTGCTAAAATGGCAAATGGGTTATGTGATAATTTATTACTTGCCACCTATCTATCTGCAAAATGTAAGGTATATGTTGCCCCCGCAATGGACTTAGATATGTACAAACATACATCTGCAACGGATAATTTAAAACGATTATCTTCTTTTGATAATGAAATCATCCATCCCGGAAATGGTGAATTGGCAAGTGGCTTGTATGGTGAAGGAAGAATGGCGGAACCGGAAGAAATCATTCTGTTTCTGGAAAAGGAATTTCGCAAAAATCTCCCGTTGGCAGGAAAAAAGGCATTAGTTACCGCTGGACCTACCTACGAAGCTATTGACCCTGTTCGATTTATTGGTAATCATTCGTCCGGCAAAATGGGCTTTGCCATAGCGGAAGAACTGGCAAATCAAGGAGCTGAAGTAACTTTGGTTTGTGGACCTAATCATCTTAGTTTGACAAATAAAAATATAAAAAGGATTGATATTACTTCTGCCGAAGAATTATTTAACGCTTCAGTTTTAAATTTCAAATCAGTTGATATTGCTATACTTTCTGCTGCTGTAGCAGACTTTAAGCCTCTTAAA
Source organism: Bacteroidota bacterium (assembly GCA_025363555.1). Taxonomy (GTDB): domain Bacteria; phylum Bacteroidota; class Bacteroidia; order 2-12-FULL-35-15; family 2-12-FULL-35-15; genus 2-12-FULL-35-15. The sequence goes on from JANYDQ010000030.1 coordinate 22,760, forward strand.
ACTGCTAATCAAAAAATCAAGAAAACAAATGCAACCAAATCCATTGAATTAGTTCCCACTATAGATACTCTGTCCGAATTAGGAAAAATAAAACAAACCAACCAACTCCTCATTGGCTTTGCATTAGAAACAGAGAATGAAATTGAAAATGCCAAAAATAAAATCAAAAATAAAAACCTGGATTTTATTGTTTTAAATTCTTTAAATGATGCAGGTGCAGGATTTAAAAATGATACAAATAAGATTTCTATTATTGATAAATACAATAAAATAACTACTTTTGGGTTGAAGAAAAAATCAGAAGTTGCAAAAGATATAATTGCTGAAATTCTAAAATTTAAAAATCTAAAATCTAAACGGAGTGCGTAAAATAAGCCTGATACTATTATCCATTTTCTTTGTCACTTCACTCTTCTCGCAGGAGTTGAATTGTAAAGTAACAGTAAATTCTGACCAGATTCAAGGAACTGATAAGCATATATTTGATGCCTTGAAAACAGCAATCTTTGAATTTATGAATAATAGAAAATGGACAAACGATGTTTTTAAAACAGAAGAACGTATTGATTGCAATATCCTTATTAATATTACCGAGCGCCCTCAAACCGATAAATTTACAGCAACCATACAAGTGGCAGCTAACAGGCCTGTTTACAAATCTTCTTACAATTCTCCCTTATTTAACTATAATGATAAAGAATTTGTATTCTATTATATAGAAAACCAGGCGCTTGATTTTTCTGAAAGCACAAACAGTTCCAACCTTACATCAGTTCTGGGATTTTATGCCTACCTTATTATTGGTATGCATTACGACTCATTTGCTCTGAATGCCGGAACACCTTATTTGATAAAAGCATTAACTGTTGTGAATAATGCACAAGGTGCGGAAGAAAAAGGTTGGAAAGCTTTTGACGGAACCAAAAACCGTTACTGGTTAGTAAATAATTATATGGATGCTTCATTTATTCCTTTAAGGGAGTGTATGTATAACTACCACCGCAAAGGATTGGATATAATGGCAGATAATAAAGAAAGCGGCAGAGCTGCTATTTTAGAAAGTATCGAATCATTAAAAAAAGTGCACGAAGCAAAACCACTGTCCTTTAGCTTACAGGTGTTTTTTATTGCGAAATCGGAAGAAATAATAAATATTTTTTCTGGTGGGTTTCCTGATGAGAAAGCAAAAGTAATGAGCACGCTTAATGAAATTGACCCAACCAATAGTAATAAATATCAAAGGATTATTAGTCAGTAGTTAATAATCTGAATTAACTTTTCACCTCATTCCTATTAATTTTTTAATTTAGCAAATCATTTTATAAGAACAATGCTACATCATTTATCCGTTCAGAATTATGCATTAATAGACAAACTCGAAGTTGATTTTTCGAACGGATTAACTATTATTACAGGAGAAACAGGAGCGGGAAAATCAATTTTACTTGGTGCATTAGGATTAATTGCAGGAAGCCGTGCCGATACACAAGCATTGCATGACAAATCAAAAAAATGCATTGTTGAAGTATCCTTTAATATAAAAGGTTATTCATTAAAAGATTTTTTTTCAATTAACGAACTTGATTACGAAACAACAACAACAGTTCGGAGAGAAATAAATCCCGAAGGAAAATCTCGCGCGTTTATTAATGATACTCCTGTTACACTAACTCAATTAAAGGAACTAGCTTCATATTTGATAGATATACATTCACAGCACGAAACTCTTGCACTGAATGCAACGGAATTCCAACTTTCTGTAGTTGACGCTTTTGCGAATCAATTGGTTTTATTAAATGAATATGCTGATAATTTCAAACGATTTAAAACGCTTGAAAAAAAATTAAATGAGTTAACCGAACGTGAATCGCAGGCAAAAAAGGAGCTCGATTATTTTCAATTTCAGTTCAATGAATTGGAAGATGCTAATTTAAAAACGAATGAACAATTGGCACTTGAGCACGAATTAGAAACTTTAAATAATTCGGAAGAAATAAAACTAAATCTTTCTAAAGTTGCTTTTGGTTTAAACGGTGGAGAACAAAATTTGCTTTCCTCGCTCAGCGAAATAAAAATTGTGCTTGCCTCTTTTGCCAAATTTAAACCTGAAATAAATGAACTAAGTTTTAGATTGAATAGTTCTTATATTGAGTTGAAGGATATTGCAAACGAACTGGAAAACCTGGAACAGAATATTATTTATGACCCCAAACTTATTGAGGAATTAACCATTCGCCTGGATGAAATTTATCGCTTGCAGCAAAAACACCAGGTGAAATCTATTGACGAATTAATTATAATTAAAGAGGAGTTGAGTAATAAATTACTTGATTTTTCTTCGCTGGAAGCGGAAATAGAAAAATCAAAAAAGGAATGGAGTGCGTTAGAAAAATCTTTACTCGTATCTGCAAAAAAGATTTCAGGAAACAGGAAAAAAGTTATTCCTGATATTGAAAAAGAAATTGCTTCCCTTCTCTCTTCTTTATCCATGCCTAATGCCCAACTTAAAATAGAACAGGCAGAAACAAATATATTAACTAAAAACGGGTTAGATAAAATCAATTTTCTTTTCTCTGCCAACAAAGGCAGCGATTTTAAGGAGTTGAACAAAGTGGCTTCCGGTGGTGAGTTGTCACGCTTAATGCTAAGTATTAAATCTTTGTTAGCGCATTTAACGTCATTACCCACTATCATTTTTGATGAAATCGACACTGGGGTTTCAGGTGATATAGCAGATAAAGTGGGAAGTATTATGAATCAAATGGCAAAAACAATGCAGGTAATTGCCATTACTCATTTGCCGCAAATAGCAAGTAAAGGACAGTCGCATTTATTTGTTTACAAAGAAGAAAAAAACAATAAAACATTTAGCAATATTAAAAAACTAAACCAGGATGAACGCGTGAAAGAGATTGCAAAAATGCTTAGCACAGGTACTCCAACAGCGGCTGCAATAAGTAACGCAAAAGAACTTCTTAAAACTTAAACTTATTAGTACATTTGCATTCTATTCATAATTAATAACTCTACTATGTCATACAACTTATTAAAAGGTAAACGCGGAATAATTACAGGTGCTTTGGATGAAAATTCAATTGCCTGGAAAGTAGCTGAAAAAGCACACGAAGAAGGAGCAACATTTGTTTTAACAAATGCCCCCATTGCTATGCGAATGGGAGAAATAAAGAAACTGGCAGAGAAAACAAATTCGGAAATCATTCCTGCTGATGCAACCATCGTGGAAGAATTAACAAACCTGTTTATCAAATCCCAGGAAGTTCTCGGAGGGAAAATTGATTTTGTATTACACTCTATAGGAATGAGTGTAAACATTCGTAAAAACATTCCTTATACAGAGCTGAATTACGATTATTTCATAAAAGGAATTGATGTGTCCGCTTTTTCATTACATAAAATGCTAAGTGTTGCAAAAAAATTAGATGCCATTAGTGAATGGGGCTCTGTAGTTGCTCTGACTTATATGGCAGCACAACGCACTTATCCTTTTTATACCGATATGGCTGATATTAAAGCAATGCTGGAGTCTATCACCCGCAGTTTTGGTTATCATTACGGCTTAGATAAAAAAGTAAGGATTAATACCGTTTCTCAATCTCCCACTAAAACTACTGCAGGAAGCGGAATAAAAGGGTTTGGTGATTTTTATGATTATGCGGATAAAATTGCTCCGTTAGGAAATGCTTCTGCTGAAGCATGTGCAGATTATTGCATTACCTTATTTTCAGATTTAACTAAAATGGTTACCATGCAAAATCTTTATCACGATGGCGGTTATTCTACCACCGGCATCAGTTCAATTGTAATGGAGCAATTAGGAAAATCGTAATTCTGTTTATTAAAAAATAAAAAATGAGGCTGTCTCAAAAGGACAGTCTCATTTTTTGTTAACATTCGAGGATTGATAACTCGATGTTCCCGGTATAGCCTTCAATAAGTGAATCATATTTATACTATCTATCACTTTGTTTACTACAGAACAGGATGATTAGACTCTATGAGTTCTTCAGGCTTGGTGGCATAATGAAATTTGGTCTGAAATAACAACCCTTGAAGCAATAATTTATTCCCAACAAAATTATGTTTGTTTCTTAATAAGTGTTCATAATGGAAATAAAAAAGGCTGCCTCACTTTTGAGACAGCCTCTTATTGTATTCTTCTAAAAAAAGCTTTTAGGTTTTGTTCTTTTTTAATAATACCTCAACCTGTTCACATCCGAAATTTTCTTTGCTAATCGAATCACCTGGCGGGTATAACCATATTCATTATCGTACCAAACATAAAGCACACAACTATTGCCATCTTTAGCCACAATAGTAGCAGGACTGTCGAACACACAAGCACAAGGATTACCAATACAATCGGTAGAGACCAACTCATTTGAAAACGAATATTGAATCTGCTCCACCAAATTACCCTTCAATGCCGCATCTTTCATCACCTCATTAATGCCTTCCTTAGAAGTAGTTTTATCTAATGTCAAATTCAAAATTGCCAGAGAAACATCAGGGGTTGGAACACGAACTGAGTTACCACTAATCTTTCCTGCCAATTGTGGAAGCACCTTCGCCACTGCCTTGTCAGCACCTGTTTCCGTAATTACCATATTCAATGCTGCCGAGCGGCCTCTCCGGTATTTCGGGTGATAATTATCCAACAAATTCTGATCGTTGGTATAGCTGTGAATTGTTTCTATATGCCCCCTTGAAATACCAAAAGCTCTGTCAATCACCAGCAAAACCGGCACAATAGCATTAGTGGTACAACTTGCAGCCGAAAAAATAGTTTCATCCTTATCATAATCCCTGTGATTAATTCCATGAACAATATTCGGAATATCCCCCTTTCCCGGAGCGGTAAGCAATATCTTACCAACCCCCTTCGATTTCAAATGTTTACTAAGTCCTTCTCTGTCGCGGGCAATACCTGTGTTGTCAATTAATAAAGCATCATTAATACCATAACTTGTGTAATCAATCTCATCGGGCTTATTAGCTGCAATCATTTTAATAGTATGTCCGTTAATGATTAATGATTTACTTGCAAAATCCTCAATAATAGTTCCCGGAAAAGGACCATGCACCGAGTCGGTTCGTAGCAGGTCAGCCCTTTTTTGAATATCTTCATCCGAATTTGTTCTGGTAACAATGGCTTTCAGTCTTAATTGTTCCCCTTTACCAGCCTGACCTATCAGTTCACGTGCAGCTAGTCTCCCTATTCGCCCGAAACCATACAATATCACATCTTTCGGGGTAATTTTATTTTTATCCTGCCCTATATAGCCTTTAAGTTTATCAGCCATAAAGTCACCTGCCGTTTTGTATTTTCCTTTCTCCTGGCTCCATTCAGAAGCTAACCTTCCAATATCCATCCGGGAAGGTACCACATCCAGCTTTTGAATTTCCCTTGCCAGCATCAAGCTATCAGTTACATTAATAGATTCTTTCACAATATCTTTAGCATATTGGTGCAGCTTCATAATCTCGCTTGCGCTTCTATCTACTAATTGATTTCTGAAGATAATCAACTCAATTGATTTTTCGAACCAAAGTGTACCAATAACTCCAATCAGTTCAATAGCTGCTTTTTCATGTTTAATCCAGTCGTTTAATTCCGATTCATAAGAGCCCATATGTTCTCCTGTCAAAATTTCTTTTGTGTCAAATGTCATTTTGTTTAATTATTAAGGTTTGTTTCAAGGTTTAAGTTTCAGGTTTCAAAAATTGCGCGAAAGTAAAAAAATAAACCGCATAAATATCAGCGAAATTTTAGAGTTTTCAACTGACTTTATGCGGTTATCATATATGGTAAAGAATCTTAGTCTTTTATCCTAAATAGGTCTTTAAAAGTTTACTTCTTGAATTATGACGAAGCCTGCGAATTGCTTTTTCCTTTATCTGGCGAACACGTTCTCTTGTTAAATCAAATTTAGCACCAATTTCTTCCAAAGTCAATCCGTGGTTGATACCTATTCCGAAAAATAATTTCACTACATCTCTTTCTCTTTCCGTTAATGTTGACAAAGAACGTTCAATTTCCCTTTGCAGTGATTCTGTCATCAGCATATTATCTGCTCTTGGCGAATCATGATTTACCAATACATCCAGCAAACTATTTTCTTCACCGTTCACAAAAGGAGCATCCATAGATACGTGACGACCTGAAACTCTCATGGTGTCAGCCACTTTGTCCTGTGGTAACTCTAATATGTCTGACAACTCTTCAGCACTAGGTTCGCGCTCAAATTGTTGTTCCAATTTAGAAAAAGCTTTATTAATTTTATTCAGTGAACCTACCTGGTTCAAAGGTAAACGAACTATACGCGATTGTTCCGCCAAAGCTTGCAGAATGGATTGCCGAATCCACCATACAGCATAAGAAATAAATTTAAAACCACGAGTTTCGTCAAACCGTTTTGCTGCTTTAATCAGACCTAAATTTCCTTCGTTAATCAAGTCAGGTAAACTTAATCCCTGGTTCTGATATTGTTTGGCAACGGAAACTACAAAACGTAAATTAGATTTAGTTAATTTTTCAAGAGCACCTTGGTCACCATCTCTGATTTTTTTTGCCAATACTACTTCTTCATCCGCTGTAATTAATTCCTCACGTCCTATTTCCTGAAGATATTTATCCAGTGAAGCACTTTCGCGATTGGTAATCGATTTGGTTATTTTGAGTTGTCTCATATCTGTTTTAGATTTATTAGGTGGTTGAAATCGAGTGCAAAGATAATCTATTTACCTGAAAAAAACAATCTTCCCCACAATAATTTCTTTTATTTTACACTTCTACATTCCGAAACCATAATAAGCCCTCATACCATTTGAATAGACTCCTTCAATTAAAATTCCATTCTTTTTATTGTCAACAGCATTTTTAACGTCTTCAATGGAATTAATTTTCTTATGGTCAATACTGGTAATAATAAAACCTTCTCTTATTCCTGCACTCGCTAATTTACCGGCAGCAAGTTTTGCAATACGCAATCCATTCTGAATATTTAATTTTTGCATATCATGCTCACTTACTTCTTCAAAAGTAGCACCCAATGCAGTAACAACCTCCACTTTTGGTTTTTCTACCACATTGGTATTACCATTTTTGTTTTTAAGAACCACAGCCATCACTTTTTCCTGGTTGTTACGTTTCAAAGTAACATTAACCTTGTCGCCTGGACGATGTCTACCCACCTGATCCTGTAATTCCGGTACGTTATTTACTTCCACTTCATCCACTTTTGTAATCACATCTCCCTCTTTAATACCTGCTTCATCTCCCGAACCGCCTTCAATAGTAGAAAACACATATACCCCTTTTAATTCATTAATACTTTTTTCTTTGGCTAATTTAGCATCCAAATCCTCCAAATGTATACCAATAAAAGCACGCTGTACTTCTCCAAACTCCAGTAAATCAGCCACTACTTTGCGAGTTAAATTTACCGGAATTGCAAATGAATAGCCTGTATAAGAACCGGTATTAGATTGAATGGCTGAATTAATGCCTATCAACTCTCCCTTTGTATTTACCAGCGCACCTCCACTATTACCCGGGTTTACAGCTGCATCTGTTTGAAGATAAGATTCAATAGAACTGGAACTTAATCCTTTTGATTCTTCGTTATTGTTATTAAGTATATTAATATTTCTTGCTTTCGCGCTTATAATACCTGCTGTAACAGTAGAGGTAAGGTTAAATGGATTACCAACTGCCAATACCCATTCTCCTACTTTTACGTTGTCAGAATTTCCATAATTAATAAATGGCAAATTAGTTTCCTTAATTTTTAAAAGTGCCAAATCCGTTCCGGGGTCCTTACCAATAATATCTGCAACATAACTACGTTTGTCGTTTAAAGTAATTTCCACTTTATCGGCACCCTCCACCACATGATTGTTGGTTACAATGTACCCGTCCTGGGATACAATTACCCCCGAGCCTGTTGCCATTGGTGCTTCCTGTTTAGGCATTTGTCCGCCAAACAGATTGCGGAAAGGATCATACATATAAAATTGATTTTGATTTGCGTTCATCGGATAAGTGGTTTTAACATGAACTACTGCGTGAACAGACATATCTGCCGCAGTTGTAAAATCCACATTGTTTTCGGGTGCAGAACCGGGCATATTTACAAATTTTACCGGCGGTTGGTAGGTTAGTTGTGAAGTTTGATGTGAATTCTTATCCACTAAAAAATGATTTAGTCCTAAGGCGGTTAACCCGCCAATACTTGCAATTAAGAATACTGATGCTATCTTTTTCATAGTTTAATTTTTTTTAATTGTTTTACTTTCTTGATTATTTTTTTAAATTATGCTCAATGCATGGCAAATTTTGTTCCGATAATTTTAAGGTTATTGTTTTTAACAGAAATTAACGGGGCTTTAGAAGAAATAAAAAATACCAATGTGAAGGGCAAACTAAAATAATTATGCTTTAGTTTATAAAGGTTGATTAACTTTACCCGAATTTTAAAACTCAAAAAAACATTTAAAAGATCAATGAGCAAGTTTACGGAAAAAACTCAACCATTTATGATGGGTTTAATGGTAGGTTTAATTATTGCAGGAAGTTTTTTTGTGCTCAAATTAGACGATTATTTTAAAGAATTGAATTTCTACAAATCATTTATTCACACTTTTACTTCCGAAACCAAAACTCAGGGAACTACGGACAATAAGAAGGATGATATTACTTCTAAAGACGATAAACCTACAAATGTAGTTTCAAAAAATAAGCTTTCATCAAAGAATGATTCCTCTGAAACAAATAATGAAAAGACTTTATCGGTTTCCAGTAAAGATACTTTAACGGTCACTAAGTCTTCAGATTCATTAAATGATAATTCAGTTGTTTCAGAAGATGTGGTGGTTAAAAAAGATGAATTGATTTCCACCAAAACAATGGAAGTAATTAATCTTAATCCCCTTTCAGCAAAAGTTACTTCAAAAGATTCACTGCTGCAAAAAGTAAGCGGTGTGCAGGATGACAAAAATGCAAAACAGTTATTTAATATTGAATTCTGGGAATCTCCTATTAATTATAAGGGATATAAGATGAGTAAATATAAAATAGTTTTGTTCGGGATTGCCTCGGTGGATGGAATAAAAGTTTTTAGAACGGAGGATGCCATTTATTTAAAAAATCAAACGGCTATTTATAAACTTGATTATGCAAGCGAGTTGAAGCCATACGAAAGAATAAGTGACGAAAGTATAATCAGCAAATTAAAATGAAAATAGAATTTCAAAAATACGAAGGAACAGGAAACGACTTTATTATCATAGATAATCGGGAACTTAAATTTAATCGTTCTGATAAGTCATTGGTAAAAAAACTTTGTAACAGAAGGTTTGGTATAGGTAGTGATGGTCTGATAATGCTTCAAAACAAACAAGGGTTTGATTTTGAAATGGTGTATTACAATTCCGATGGAAACGAAAGTAGTATGTGTGGAAACGGAGGAAGGTGCATTGTAGCGTTTGCTGGAACATTAGGTTTAATTAAAGGAAATGCTTTTTTTTATGCTATTGATGGCAACCACCATGCAATTGTTAAGTCTAACATCATTAGTCTAAAAATGAAAGACGTGCATGAAGTGGAAGTAACAGCTGCCTATGCTTATTTGAATACAGGTTCTCCTCATTATGTGGCTTTCGTAAACAGTGTTGAAAAATATGATGTATTGCAGGAAGGTAGAAAATTACGTAACAGCAGTCGTTTTAAAGAAGAGGGAGTGAATGTGAATTTTGCAGAAAAAAAATATAATGATTTGTTTGTCCGGACTTACGAAAGGGGTGTGGAAGGCGAAACTTTTTCCTGCGGAACAGGGGTTACAGCAGCAGCCTTGGTTGCTTCTTTAAGAAATGTTTCTACCACGCAAGACGATTGTGATATTCAAACATTGGGAGGAAAGTTAAAAGTGAAATTTAAAAAACAACCCGATAATTCGTTTACTGATATATGGCTCGAAGGACCTGCAACTTTTGTTTTTAAAGGGGAAATAGAAATTTAACAAAATGAAACTTCAATCCAAAAATATTTCTCTTCGTGCTATGGAGCCTATGGATATTGATTTACTTTATCAATGGGAAAATGATACCGATAACTGGAAAGTGAGTAGTACCCAGGCCCCGTTTTCAAAAAAAGTACTTGAAGAATACATTTCTACCGCTCACCACGACATATACAGTATAAAACAATTACGCCTGATTATTTGTGATGCAGAAAAAAAACCTGTTGGATGTATTGATTTATTTGACTTTGAGCCCAACCACCTTCGTGCAGGAATTGGAATTTTAATAGCTGATAATACAGAAAGAAGAAAAGGATACGCTTCGGATGCGCTTGAATTACTAATTGCTTATTGCTTCGAAACGTTAAATCTTCACCAGTTATACTGCAACATTACGATTGACAATGAAGCAAGTGTTTTATTATTTCAGAAACACGGTTTTTTAATAACAGGGATTAAAAAGCAATGGGTACGAGAGGGAGTAAAGTATAAAGATGAGTTAATGCTTCAGAAAATAAAATAACCTCACCTTTATAGTAAGCGGAGACGCCAGGGATTTATGAAACTATCTATCCGTTATCTTTTTCTTTTCTCCATTTTTGGCATGGTTATTCTTTCCATGTTATACTGCGGAAACGGTAATCCTTCTGAAAACGGAAAACCGAAATTAATTAACAGCTACCTTAATCACACCGATTCGGCCCACTACATTGGCATGAGCCAATGCAAGCTTTGTCACCAGGATATTTACAATTCATTCGTCAAAACAGGTATGGGCAAAAGCTTTGAACACGCAAGCAAACAAAAAAGTTCTGCTAAGTTTGATAAAAACACTGTAATTTATGATAAATACAAGGACTTTTATTATCATCCGTTTTGGGATGGTGATAGTTTAAAGATGATGGAATTTCGGCTGCATGGAAAAGATACTGTTTACAAACACATTGAAAAGGTCGAATATATTGTGGGTTCGGGCCAACATACCAATTCTCACATTATGAATACCAATGGGTATTTGCATCAAATGCCTATGACATATTATACGCAAAAAGGGCAATGGGATTTTCCTCCTGGCTTCGAAAATGGCTTTAACACTCGCTTTTCCCGTAAGATTGGTTTGGAATGTATGAGTTGTCATAACTCCTTGCCTGATTTTGTGCAGGGTTCTGAAAACAAATATAGTGGCTTGCCCGAAGGGGTAAGTTGCGAAAGATGTCACGGTCCGGGCAGCATTCATGTGCAGCAACGTTCTACCGGAGCAAAAATTGACACCTCCAAATACATTGACTACTCAATTGTTAATCCTGCCAAACTACCTATTGACATTCAATTTGATGTTTGTCAGCGCTGCCATTTGCAGGGAAACACTGTATTAAAAGAAGGGAAGTCTTTCTTTGATTTCCGTCCGGGAATGAAACTTTCGGATTACATGACCACTTTCTTGCCCCGGTATAAAGATGCGGATGATAAGTTTATCATGGCTTCTCATGCCGACAGGTTAAAACAAAGTAAATGTTTTGTCAAAAGCTATAAAGCGGAAACTGATTCCACATCATTGCGACCTTATAAAAATGCGCTTACTTGTGTAACCTGCCACAATCCCCATATAAGTGTGAAAGTAACGGGTAAGGAAGTGTTTAATAATGCCTGCAAAAATTGCCATACCGAAACAAAACACAATGGGATTTGCACTGAAAAAGAAGAGATAAGAATGAAAGTGGACAATAACTGCGTATCCTGCCACATGCCCAAGTCGGGCTCCATAGACATTCCACATGTTACTGTTCACGACCATTATATTCGCAAACCAATGAAAAAAGAGGAAGTGGATAAAGTAAAAAAGTTTATAGGCTTGTATTCCATTAACGAAAAAAATCCGACCCGGGAAACAAAAGCCAAAGCCTACATTCAGCAATACGATAAATTTGAATACAACCCTGCTTACCTCGATTCGGCAAAAGTGTATGTGTCGGACAAAACTGCGGAAGATGTTCAGAAAAATATGGAAACGCTGGTACATTTGAATTTTATGAAACAGGATTATTCAAAAATACTGACTTATGTAGCCCAGGCAGGAAAAGAAAAGTTATTAAATAATATACTAATAAATAAATCATGGAGCAATGATAATGCCTGGACGCTTTACAGGATAGGCGAAGCATTTTACAACACTGGAGATATTCCGGATGCCTGTTCATTTTATAAAAAAGCAGTTGAACTTTCTCCTTATAACCCTGAACTTAAAAATAAATACGGTGCTTCTTTAATGGCACAAAATAAAGTAAGTGAAGCAATACACCTCTTTGAAACTATATTAAAAGAAGATTCAAAATTTGTTCCAGCCATTAACAATTTAGGATATGCTAATTTGGTTTCAGGGAATACGGTTAAAGCAGAGGATTTGTATAATAATGCACTAAACCTTGACCCCGATTATGAACCATTACTCATGAATGTTGTCGGACTTAATATTTATAAGAAGAAATACAAAGAGGCGGAAAAACTTTTAAAAGAAATTCTAATTAAGAATCCTAAAAACGAGCAGGCAAAGCAGATATTGAATCAATTTAAAGGAATGAAAGCATAAAATCCGAATGGCTAAAAAGAAAAAATCATCATTCCTCAAAAAAGTAACTATCGCTTTTTTAAGTATCCTTTTACTTTCGGCAGTTATAGGTGGCTATTTTGTTTATAAAACCATTTATCAGACCAATGTAAATCTCGAAGATAAAAAATCACGTATTATTTATATCCCCACAGGTTCAACGTTTGAAGACGTGGAGCGAATTTTAATGGAATGCAATGTGCTCAAAAACCCATCTACATTTGAATGGATGGCAGAAAAAAAGAAATACAAACATGCGATAAAGCCCGGAAAATACAGAATATTGGCAAAGATGAGCAACAATGCATTAGTAAATTTACTAAGAGCAGGTTTGCAGGAACCGGTAGAAATAAATTTCAATGGCTTGCATACTGTTGACCAGTTTATAGGCAGGGTGGGAAGGCGCATCGAAGCCGATTCCCTGGCGCTCATTCACGCAATTCATGACAACGGGTTTTTAAACAAATATGGTTTTAACCAGGACAATGTTCAACTCTTGTTTATTCCCAATACCTACCAATTTCACTGGAACACTTCGGTGGATGAATTTTTTGACCGCATGGCAAAAGAATATAACACATTTTGGACCGATGAGCGAAAGAAGAAAGCCAGGATAATAGGTTATCCCATTAAGGACATAACCATTTTAGCTTCGATTGTACAGGCAGAACAATGTTGCGACAATGACGAAAAGAAAATTATAGCAGGGCTTTACATCAATCGGTTAAAGAAGGAAATGCCCTTGCAGTCAGACCCTACTGTTATTTTTGCCCTGGGCGATTTCACCATTCAACGGGTGTATAACGAACAGAAAAAAACAGATTCTCCCTACAATACTTTTATACATAAAGGCTTACCCCCCGGACCTGTTGGCTTTGCCCAGGAAACTTCTATTGATGCGGTGCTCAATTATACCAAAAACGAGTATATATATATGTGTGCAAAAGAAGATTTATCGGGCAAGCATTATTTTTCTAAAACATACGAGCAACACCAGGTGTATGCAAAAAAGTATCACGATGCCTTAGATAGTAAAGGAATTAGGTAATATTTTCTTAAAACATTGAAAGTGTTAATTCATAGATTTCATTTATCTTTGCCCCCTAAAAATTAAAAAATATGACAAAAATTAAATTTGGAACAGACGGATGGAGAGCCATCATTGCAAAAGATTTTACGGTCGACAATGTGGCAAGAGTAACCACAGCCACGGCAACGTGGGTAAAAAAGCATTTTGACAAACCATCTGTAATGGTTGGGTACGATTGCCGTTTTGCAGGCGAGTTGTTTGCTGAAACAACTGCGAAAGTATTTGCAAACGCAGGCATAAAAGTTTTTCTGGCAAAAGATTTTGTCTCTACTCCAATGATTTCTCTCGGCACAAAAAACCTTGGCGCTTCCTTAGGCGTTATCATTACTGCGTCTCACAATCCGCCTTCTTACAACGGCTATAAATTAAAAGGACATTTCGGGGGACCTCTTTCGCCCGATCAGGTGCAGGAAATAGAAGACATTATACAAGATGCCAATTCTTTGGATGTAGAAAAACTTTCTATTGATGATTTTGTCAAATCGGGCTTGGTCGAATATGTTGATTTGGAAACCATGTATGTAGAGCATGTCGAAAAAAATTTTGACATGGAAGCCATTCGAAATACAAAAATGAATTTTGCTTACGATGCCATGTTTGGTGCAGGGCAAAACGTAATGAGAAGACTCTTGCCCGATATTACTTTTATGCACTGCGATTACAATCCTTCTTTTGAAGGACAGGCACCGGAGCCCATTCACAAAAACTTAATTCCCTTTTCTACCTTAATTTCCGAAAGCGGAGATATTGATTGCGGATTGGCAACCGATGGAGATGCCGACAGGATAGGGCTATACGACAGCAAAGGAAACTTTGTAGATTCTCATCACATTATTTTATTGCTCATTAGTTATTTATTTAAAGAAAAAAAAATGACGGGAAAAGTGGTGGTGGCGTTTTCTGTTTCTCCCCGTATCAAAAAATTATGTGAGCACTATGGCTTGGAATACCAGGTAACCAAAATAGGATTCAAATACATTGCCGCCATTATGATTGCAGAAGATGTATTGCTGGGCGGAGAAGAAAGCGGTGGCATTGCCATTAAAGGGCATATCCCCGAACGCGATGGCATCTGGATGGGGTTAACTATCTGGGAATACATGGTAAAATCAGGGAAAACGCTGGATGAGTTGATACAGGAAGTGTATAAAATTGTAGGCGAATTCAAATTTGAACGCAGTGACATGCACCTGAAAGAAGAAGTGAAAGTGGCAATTGTGGAAAACTGCAGGAACAATAAATACACTTCTTTCGGACCTTACCAGGTAAAGCGGGTGGAAACAATTGACGGTTGGAAATATTTCTTTGATAACGATGAATGGATGATGATTCGTGCATCGGGAACAGAGCCTGTCTTGCGCAATTACGCAGAAGCATCCACAACTGAAAAAGCGTTTGCCATTTTAAAAGCAACCGAAAAAACATTATTAGGATAAAAAAGATTTCAAATTTCAAATTTGGAATCTGAATCCACCCATGAAAACCCTTCACAAATTCATTTTAAAATCCTACATCGGTCCGTTCATTATGACCTTTTTTATTGCCATGTTTGTATTTTTTATGATGTTCATTTTTAAATACATTGACGATTTTGTAGGCAAAGGGTTAGATGCAGGTATATTAGCAAAATTGTTTTTTTATTTTTCATTTACCACCATACCCATGGCATTGCCTCTTGCCGTGTTGCTTTCCTCTTTGATGACGTTTGGAAATATGGGAGAACATTTTGAACTTACCGCTATGAAAAGCTCCGGATTGTCGTTACAGAAAATAATGCGCCCTTTGCTCATCACCACCATTTGTCTTTCCATCGGAGCCTTTTATTTTTCAAACAATATTTTACCTGTTACCAATTTAAAAGTAGGCTCCCTCTTATACGACATCAGGGAATCCAAACCTGCTTTGCTTTTTAAAGATGGAGTTTTTAATCACAGCATCGAGGGATTCAGCATGAGGGTGGGTAAAAAAGAAAAAGATGGCAAAACATTAAAAGACATTTTGATTTACGACCACCGTTCCATGCAGGGAAATAATATTGTCTTGTCTGCCAAAAGCGGAACAATGGAAGAAACATGCGATAAAATGTACCTCGTGCTCACGATGAATGATGGTGTTGGGTACAAAGACATGGTAGATAATCCCAAAGATGCCGCAACACATCCCCTTGTCCGCGATAAGTTTGAACAACGCATTATCCGTTTCGACTTGTCCGAATTTAAAATGTCGCGTACCAACGAAGCCTTGTTTAAGGGCAATAGTCAAATGCTCAATCTATCCCAGTTAAGTTTTTATGTAGATTCGCTGAAAGTACAAAACCTCAAACGTAAGATGGATTTTTCCTCCCAGTTAAAAAAAAATTATTACACCAACTCCCGAAACCTGGTTTTAAAAGGCGATAGCACTAAACCCCAACCCTTAAAAATTAATTCGTTTTCCGAATTACAAACCCCACAGCAACTCTCTCTCATTGAAAGTGCTTCTAACATTACCCGCAGCGCAAAAGCTTTTGCCGATTCGGTGGCAGCAGATTACGAATCTTCAGATTATTCCATATTAAATTATGAAGTAGAATGGCATCGCAAATTCACCTTATCCATTGCCTGCCTGGTCTTGTTTTTTATCGGTGCTCCCCTGGGTGCCATCATCCGAAAAGGAGGGCTGGGTATGCCCGTTGTAGTTTCAGTCGTGTTTTTTATTCTTTTCCACATTCTTTCTATAACAGGCGAAAAACTTGCCAAGGAAGGAACTTTGTTACCCTACCAGGGTATGTGGATGGCAACCATTATCTTGTTACCCATCGGTGGCTTCCTCACCTACAAAGCCACTTCTGACAGTGCTTTGTTTGATATTGACGCTTACATTAATCCGATTAAAAATTTGTTTGTAAAGAAAAAGAAACCATAATTTCACTTTCCCACCATAAGCTCACTTAATAATTTTCCAATTGTACAATTTGAAATTTGATTTCAGATTCTTTTTTCAGGCAACTACTTTTTTCACCAAATCAGCGGCTTCCTGTAAAGTAATAGCAGAGAAAACTTTCAAACCCGATTGATCAATAATCTTTTTAGCTTCCACAGCATTGGTGCCTTGCAAGCGAATGATGATGGGAACAGTAATGTTGCCCATGTTTTTATAAGCATCTACAATGCCCTGTGCCACGCGATCGCAGCGAACAATGCCGCCAAAAATATTTACCAAAATGGCTTTTACGTTTTTATCTTTCAGTATAATACGAAATGCCTGCTCCACACGGGCAGCATTGGCTGTTCCTCCCACATCAAGGAAATTGGCAGGATCTCCGCCCGAAAGTTTAATGATGTCCATGGTAGCCATTGCCAACCCTGCACCGTTTACCATACATCCCACATTACCATCCAGCTTTACATAATTCAAATCGTGTTCGCCTGCTTCCACTTCTGTTGGGTCTTCTTCCGACACATCGCGTAAAGCAAGTAAATCGGGATGACGGAAGAGGGAATTGTTATCTAACGACACTTTAGAATCTACTGCTATTATTTTATTGTCGGAGGTTTTAAGAACCGGGTTTATTTCAAACATAGATGAATCGGTTGCTTCATAAGCTTTGTAAAGCGAAGCAATAAACTTTGTCATTTGTTTAAACGCCTCACCCGATAAACCAAGATTGAAAGCTACTTTGCGACATTGAAAATCCCGTAAACCCACCTTTGGGTCTATTTCTTCTTTGAAAATTAAATGGGGAGTATTATGGGCTACCGTTTCTATGTCCATTCCGCCTTCGGTAGAATACATAATGGTGTTGCGACCTTTTGCCCTGTCCAGCAAAACCGAAACATAAAATTCTTTGGTAGGGGTTTCTCCGGGATAATATACATCCTGGGCTATCAAAACTTTATTTACTTTTTTTCCCTTTTCGCCCGTTTGTAGGGTTACCAATGATTTGCCGAGTATGTTTCCGGAAATAGAGAAAACTTCATCTAACGATTTTGCTAAAGCAACACCCCTTTGCTCGGTTCCTTCAATTTTTCCTTTCCCTCTGCCACCTGCATGTATCTGGGCTTTTACCACCCACCAACCTGTGCCGGTTTGTTCTTTAAGAAGTAGGGCTGCTTCCTTTGCTTTTTCTGGCGAATCGGCCACAATGCCTTCCTGCACTGCCACTCCGAAAGATTTTAAAACTGCTTTTCCCTGGTATTCGTGTATGTTCATAATTTATTTTTTTTTATTATTAATGTTGCAGATATCCCGAAACACCGGGCGTCAAAAGTAAGTTTTTATTTGAATGGTTACAAAACGAAATAATAAAATCACGATTTACTGTGATAATTTTATTGAAGTTGTTTAAAGTTGACGTAATAAAATAACGGTAAAGGCTAATAAATGTAGTACTTTCCAGTGAATTTTATTTGTTTCAAAACGCACCAAAAGAGCTTTAAAGGCGTCCAGCCAAGCATTGGTTCGTTCTATTACAAACCTACATTTATATAGTAATTCGTCAAATAA
>JANYDQ010000269.1 GCA_025363555.1 Bacteroidota bacterium
ACTTTTCTGCCTGCTATATCATAAATACTTATATCTGCATTTTCGTTATCTCCCAAACGATACTCAATAGTCATACTTCCATTATTAGGGTTGGGATACAACCTGAAATTGCCAGGTGCGGTTGCTCCGGGATGATTTCCGGGATGAGTTAAACTCTTGCCAATGGCATTGCAATTATCCTCAAAATCTATGAAATCATCAATTATAGAATAATAGAGTGCCCTTGCATCCCATACTGCACTTCCTGCTTCGGACGGGCATTGAGCGGCAATTGCATAAATGGCAGCGGAATCAGCAGCGGTGTAATGATAACTACTGTCTTTAAGCGTAAGCAAATACAACCGGTTTACTTCTTTCCGGTTGGCATCCACTCCATTGCTTGGATACACATTGTTGTTTGCCGCATCTGCCGCTGTGTAATTGCTGTCGGCAATGTATTTGTCCACATCTTTCAGCTTACCCATTGCTTCCACTTTTGCACTGTCGTAAAAACTTTGCAGCATGCCGGAGGTGTCGTTGGCTATTGCCCCATTGGTGCTGTCTAATACATCGTAAGCAAACATTTTTTTAAAGTATTGACACTCCTCCTCGTACATGGCATATTGGGCAGTATCGTAAGCCATTCCTCTTAATTGTTGCTGGCTCATAAACGGAGCTTGAGGCGTTATTATTATTTGAGGACAACTCATGTACAAAGGATTTTGACTTCCCGGGACGAAATAGCTTGTAGGATTAGTATATGGAATAGCAAATCCATTACCATTTGTAGCAGGAAAGTTCCGGCTGAGCGTAGCCTCTGGCTACGTTCTTTTTAACAAGGCTTCTAGCCTCCTTTACTCTTTTATAAACTTCTTATTAATACTTTGGGTAGCAGTTTGCAATTTAATAAAATAAACACCTTTTGGCAAACTGCTTATATCTATATCTGTGTTGGCTGTGGTTATTAGTGTTGTAAATACTACTTCTCCCAACACATTACTGATGGATAAGTTTGATTTTGTTGGTTGCTCTGTTTTTATGGTAAGAACATTGGTTGCAGGGTTTGGGTAAACATTTAGATATTCCTCTTTTGGCTCGTTTATCCCTATATGGCTTGTTTCGCATGTACAGCAATGCACGTCCACATCATCAATATAATAATATGATTCATTATCTGTTCCCGCTAAATGAACTGTATCTGTTAAAGAATCAGGGAAAAAATTACCTATAATCAAGTACCGTTCACCCCCTTGCGCAATAAAATGACCAGTAATTAATATCCAATTTAATGTATCTGCCATTATAGTTGTATCATTTATTTGTGGAGTATAACTTAGTACTCCAGAAAATCCGGAAATATTAGTTTGTATTGCTGAAAAATAGAGTCCGAAATTATTACTCGCAATTTTTGTATTACTTCCTGAAACAATATAATAACTCGCGCAATATTCTTGAGCAGAAACTAATTCACTATCTAATTTTACTTGTAAATATTCTCTATAATTAATTGTATTACAAAATCCTGCACCAGCATAGCCATTTCCGCTATGGGCATATTGGTATCCAAAAGTATTCCAAGGAGTACCAAAAAATTGTATGCCCGATATTAAAGAGCAACAGGAATTAAATAAGTCAGGGCTGGTATAAGTCGGACTATCCCATGGAGGAGCGTCATGATTCCAAATTCCTCCAGCTAGGGAATCTTCTTCACAATAATTTACAATTTCAAAACCAGGATTAGGTACTAAATTAACCTGAGAAACGGCAAATAGACTCGGAAACAAGTTTAGAATGATAAAATTTAATATTATTATTTTTTTTTTCATTATTTTTTAAAAAACTAAATCCTTCTGCAAATATATGCAAAAGGATTTAGTTCAAAGATTTAATTATTTAACAATTACTAATTTTTCCGCCTTTTCCTTTTTATCCCCCGACTTGATTATGTAATAATAGAGCCCATTATTTAGTTCATTAGCATCAATTATTGTATAGGTGTTCTGAAGATTCAGGTTTTGCTGTTTTACAAGCCTACCTGATACATCATAAATTTCAAACACAGCAGGGTCTTTGGTTACAATATTGTATTCCAGCATCATGCTTCCTGTATTAGGATTAGGGTAGAGTTTATAGGTGTTTTGCATATTTTCAGCAGGTTTGATAGCTATATGTGCTCGTGAAAGATTCATTTCAGGGTTTTCCACATCTATCCAAAGCATTGTACGCGCCTGATAAACTGCTTCTCCTCCCATCATAGGGTGCTGAACGGCAATATCGTGTAAAACGGTTCTTTGATTAGCATCATAGCTATATCCCAGCAAATGAGTGGTGTCTGCATCATATATAATCTTTTGCACCCAGATTGAATTTACGGCTTGCTGGTTGGTTTCTATATCATTTTCTGGTATTATTGTATTATTAACCGCAATGGCAGAATTTATGTCCCCGGCAAAAATATGCTGGTTTACCTGTTCAAACTTTCCATAGTTTTCCTGGCTTGCAATGTTGAAAAAGCGATGGTACAAACTATCGTCCTGCGCCCCAAGATTAAGCATGGCTGTATCCTTGCTCATTATCCTGAAAGCATATATGGTGTCATGAATAAGGTATTGCTGGCTTAAAGTGTCGTATTGATTTTCTCCCCGGATAATACTTCCTAATTTCCTTTCGCGACCACTTACTGTAACCGTATGGTATGGATTTATACCCCCGGAACAAGTATTGGATGTTGAAATACCTAGATTATTAAGATTTATTTGACTTCCAAGGACAGCAGAACTGGGAGTATAAACTGTACCGTCATAATACCACTGATGTACACCTCCTGCCGTTGACCCATCTAAGTCATTGACGGCGCCACTTGAAGAAATCCACCCATTGCCAGTAACTGCTGTACCACTCAACTGATGACTTATTACCGGACCTTGAAAATAAAAACCATCATTAAATGTACTTTTGTATCGGTAGTATTTTCAGTAACAATACCTCGTAATTCTTTAAAAGTAGAAGGAGTAAAAGGACAAAACCCGCTTCCCGAGCAGCTTGGGTTTCCCCGGTTGCCAATCCAATTCTG
>JANYDQ010000057.1 GCA_025363555.1 Bacteroidota bacterium
TCTTTTTTCTATTTGGGTCCAGGCTGCATCAAAGCGGTCAACCGTACTAATTTCGCTCATTAGTTTCATAGTTAACCCTAAGGAAAATGTATGTATTTTTTGTGACATTTGGTTCGATTTGGTTCGCAAATATACGAAAAATCATTCATTTGCAAATTAAATTTGGTTCGATTTGATTCGGAAATATCCGAATAGTTATTCGATATAAAATGCTTGTAGTTCAAATTAAAGAGAATCTGGGCTTATTCCTATAACAAATTGAGCCATAAAGCTAAAAGTCACGAATAAGAAAGTAGTATGTTAGAATTAAAAATTTCACATTTAATCAAATCCGAATTTTATCATAAATCTTTGCCATTGCCAATGTATCAAGTTTGCAATATTCAAGTAACTGTTTTCTTTGCTCAGCCCTAATTTCCTCGCTTTGATTCTTTAACTCAGAATAAATTAAACTTGCGCTACCTCCATCCTGTATTGCCAAAGCACTATAACTTAATTCTGGTACAAGAACAGGTAAGACGTTTTTTATAGAATAAGATTCGTTAAAATCAGGATGATAGTATTCCTTCTTTCTAAATGGAACCATCAGGTCAACAACCCTTTCAATCAAATTGCTAATTTGCTTTTCATACAATGGAAAATCTTCATGAATGCTTCTTCTTGATTGACTAAAATCGGGTGTGTTTGAAGTAGCCAAGCAATATAATTCGGATGTCTATAGAAACATAAGTGTTCAATCTGATTTTTTCATCTGCGAGTCCCTTCATCCGCACAGCAGGTAAGAGTTCAGATTAAGTTCTGAACTCTTTTGTTTTTTTAATACTGTGCTAATATCAGTAAAACCAAGCAATTGGCAACATTAAATAAATTATTTTATAAATAATAAGAGGTAATTGAAAAAATAAGTGTACCTTTGTAGCCTAATAATAATTTAAAAATCAAAATTAAATGAAAAATGGAACTGTAAAGTTTTTTAATGAAACAAAGGGATTTGGATTCATTAAAGCCACAGACTCTGGCGAAGAATTCTTCGTACACGTGTCAGGATTGAAAGAAGAAATTCGTCAAAATGATGAAGTACTTTTTGAAGTTCAGGAAGGCAAAAAAGGTTTAAATGCTGTAAATGTAAGATTAGCATAATTATATTCAAAATGTAATTTACCTAAAAAGCCCCGCAATGTGCGGGGCTTTTTTCGTTTAAAGAAGTGTTAATAAAACTTTTTTTATGCAAAGGAGGTAGAACTTGGCAGTTACTTTGGAACATCAGCGGGAGCAACAGTATCCTGCGACATGGTAAAATTAAAAAGGAGGTTAATAGAATCCATTGCCGATAATTTATTGCTGCCGTAATAGTTACCATCTATATCATACATATTTACAGACCCCTCGGGCAGTTCAATAGTGTATTTCTTTTTTTCGGTATTGGTAAGCACATTGCTTCTCAACCAAGGATTATATAATTTCAAAATTTTGTAATTTATTTTAAAAAGCAATGCAAACTCTGCAAGATTGCTGATGGTGCTGTCTATTACCAGTTTTTTTGTAAGTATGGGTGGAAACAAATCTTTTTTGCGGAGCAAAAAACCATATACCTTGGGTCTGGAAATAATTTCTTTCATAGCTAATATTCTGAAAACATACCTCGAAGTTTCGTCTCCCAGCAATAAGTCGTAAAAACTGTTCACTTTTTGTTTGTCCAGTTGCGCCTTTATTCCCGTCATGCCAAGGTTGTAAGAAGCAGCCACAAGGGTCCAGTTATTAAATTGCTGATAGGCTTCATTAAAATATTTGCAGGCAGCCTCTGTTGCCTTTGCCACATTGTAGCGTTCATCCACATCCTCTGTTATTTCCAAACCATATCCTTTTGCAGTGGGCTGAATAAATTGCCAGAAACCGGCAGCACCTTGAGAAGAAGCCACATTTGTAAGTTGACTTTCCACTAAGGCAATGTATTTAAAGTCTTCAGGGATATTATTTCTTTTCAAAATAGGTTCAATAATAGAAAACCAGCGGTTGGCGCGTTTTTCGAGCAGCAATGTTTGCGAGGGCCAGTATGTATTGATCAATAGCTCTTTTTCCATTGCTTCGCGTATGGAGAAATCTGTTAACGGTACTTTTTCGGCAGCAAATTCAAGATGCTGCGGAATGGGCACGTCATACACTTTATAATTAGCATGAAAAGTTTCTTTATAAGATATGTCTGATTTGGAGTTGGAATAACTGAACAGCTTTACCACGCTAACTAACACCAATAAAAAGCCAACAGCAATAAAGTATTTTTTGAAGGAGAGGAATAAGAACAGAAAAGCAGCCTTAATTTTTATTAACATCAATGTTCGTTTTTACGACTTGGCGCGTATAAAAACCAGAACAAAGTTAAGAAGTAAATTGAGAATAAAATAATATGTAACCAATTCCAGTTGTCGATGTATTTAATAATCAAAAAATTAAAAAACATGGATATCACACAAATAGAAGCATACAGGAGTGCAATCCTCTTTTCTGTAAGCCCCATAAAATAAAAACTATGAGTAGTATGGTCCTTCCCGCCAACAAAAGGAGATTTGCCTTTCATTAAACGGTTAATAACCACTGTAGCGGTGTCTATAATAGGGATAGCAAAAGTAAGAATGGTTACAAAAAATTGTTTCGATTGCACCAGTTTACCATGCACATCACGCGTGTTCCAGAAATAAATGATGCCGATTGCAGCTAAAAATAATCCTAAAAACTGGCTGCCGGTATCGCCCATAAACATTTTCGAAGGGTGCCAGTTAAAATATAAAAAGCCTATCAACGCTGCCATTACACCTATCAGGATAATAATATATATATTTCTGCCATCGCTGTTGAGGTATAAAATAAGGAGTGCGCTCATAATGGTAGAGATGGAAACAACTGTGGAGATGGCATCCATATTATCCAACATATTGATGGAGTTCATTAATCCAACTACCCAAAATAAAGTGAAGGCATAATTAGCAATAGTGTCGGAGAAAATGGAAATGAATGTTCCGGTAAAAATTAAAATTAATCCGCAAAAAATCTGTACAATTAATTTTAAAATTGGTTTGGTGTTATAGGCATCATCAGATAAACCGAGTAAAAAGGCTAAGGTGCCGGCTGCCAAAATGCCCAGTAATCGTTTGTCGAATAGTACCTGGTGTTGTTCAAAAAAGATAGGATAGCTGGCAATGGAAAGCAGGAAAATTAAAAA
Organism: Bacteroidota bacterium; assembly: GCA_025363555.1. Lineage (GTDB taxonomy): Bacteria > Bacteroidota > Bacteroidia > 2-12-FULL-35-15 > 2-12-FULL-35-15 > 2-12-FULL-35-15. Next base: position 3,218 of record JANYDQ010000057.1, read on the forward strand.
GAAAGAGATACCACCCAAAGAAGGCTTTACCTGCGGGCTCCAGCGAATAAAATTTTCATCCTGGTTTCTGGTACCAAGATTGGAAGCAAATTTTAAAAATAAACCATTAATCAGGAATGATAATATAACGGTGCCAATAAAAAATGCCCCGTAAACTAAAATTAAGTAAAGCGAATCGTTCATATATTATTCCTTTTATCTTCTAAAGAGAAGACTCTTTTTTAAGCTAAATAGTTGCATGGAGAGAATTAATTTGGCTAAAAATAACTGTCAAATTCGCTAAGCAGTTTTCCGATTTTGTCTTTTTCCGACAACAAAGGCAGTTCAATGTTCCAGTTAATCCCTATAGCGGGATCGTTCCATAATAGAGAGTCTTCGGATTCTTTGTTATAGAAATTAGTGCATTTATAAGAAAAAATAGTGTTGTGTCTCAATGTCAAAAAGCCATGGGCAAACCCAGGAGGGACCCATAACATGGTTTTGTTTTCTTCGTTTAGTTCAATGGAAAAAGGTTTTCCGTAAGTCGCAGAATTTTTGCGAATATCTACTGCCACGTCCAAAACACTTCCTTTAATAACTCTCACCAGTTTCCCCTGGTCATGAGGGGGTTTCTGGAAATGCAAACCACGCAAAACACCTTGTTGAGAGAGTGATTGGTTATCCTGAACAAAATGAACGTTTATTCCATTCTGTATAAAAAACTTTTCATTATACGATTCGTAAAAATAACCGCGGTCGTCTTCAAATACGTTAGGTTGAATAACCACTAATCCCTCCAATTCTGTTGAAATAAATTTCATTGGCAATACATTATTTTTTTATTTCCTTTTAAAAAACGACTTTTTGTTTGTTGATTTCGTTTTGTCCTCATCATAATAACCATAACCGCTTCCATAACCATAGCCGTATCCGTATCCGTAATTATAACCATAATTTTTTCTGTCAACATCCACACCATTGAGCAAAACGGATAACCTGGTAATATTAGCTTCGTTGAACAACCTGTCCACATTCTGTATGAAATTACGTTTAGAATAATCTGCTCTGAAAATGTAGATTGGATAATCTGCTTTTTGAATCATTGCAATACCATCGCTCACTAAGCCAACAGGAGGGTTGTCAATAATAATTACATCATAAATAGTTTTTAAATGCTCCAGTATTTCATCCATCTTTTTGCTGATGATTAATTCAGATGGGTTGGGCGGAACGGGTCCTGCTGTAATAATATCAAGGTTTTCGAGGGTGCTACGCTGAATGGCATCCTCTAAAGTGTCTTTGCCTATCAATAAGGTACTCATTCCGCTTGAGTTTTCAACAGCAAACCCTATATGTATTTTAGGTTTACGCATGTCTAAATCGAGAATGATAACCTTCTTTCCTGAAAAAGCGATAATACCTGCAAGATTTATTGCAACAAACGTTTTTCCTTCACCCGAAATAGTGGAGGTTAATGCAATTATTTTAGGTCCCGGTGTGTTCGAAATGAACTGCAGGTTGGTTCTTATAGACCTGAATGCTTCTGCTATTAGTGACTTAGGGCTTTTATCAACTAATAATTGTGAAACAGGAATATCCTGTTTGCACCGGGGCACAATTCCTAATATAGATATAGATGCATTGGTGTATTTAGTTATTTCATTGAGCGAATTAATTTCATTGTGAGACAAATACCTGATGAATATTAATATGAGGCTGAAAAGAGTTGCTGCAAGAGTAAAAATAATAAATGTGATTTTTCTGTTTGGGGAAACCGGACTCGAAGAGGCGTCTGCCTTTTCGAGTACAGCAGTTTGAGAAACAAAACCTGCTTTAGAAATGGAGTATTCGGTTTTTTTCTCCAGCAATAAATTATAATATTTTTCATTAATCGAGAATAGTCTTTGCAAACGACCATATTCAACTTCATTGTCAGGTAGCTTGTTAAATTTGTGTTCAAATTCCTTTGATTTATTTCTTAACTCCTGTTTTCTTATTTCAAGGTTGCTTTTTACAGATTTAATACTTTCTTTCAGTAATTTTTTTTGAATATCTATTTGATAATCTATTGCTTTTATTGCCTGGCTGTTTGGAGTAACATCATATAGCATCTCCTCCTTTTGAATAAGTAGTTTGTGCAAAGCATCCACAGTGGAAGTAATATTATTTTCTGTCGGGGTTCCGGCTAACATAGCTAACAAACCATAAGTATCAATACTTTTGGAATTGGAGATATCGCTTTCAATTTTACCAAGTACATTTTCTTCCAGTTCAAGTGAGGTAATCTGGTCATCCAGGGTATTCAAACGAGTTTCGTTGGACGTAATTTTAGATTCGCTCTCGCTTACACTATTGTTTTTTCTGAAATCCTGTATAGTGTTTTCAGATAGTTTAAGTTTTTCGTAAACCAATCCTAATTGCATATCTATAAATTCGATGACACTATTGGAACTTTCTGCTTTACTTTCCACATCAAAACTTTTGTATTCATCCGTCATCTTAGAAACAATATCAGCAGCCTTTTGAGGGTTAAAATCCTTGAAGGCTATTAAAATGGTTTTTGCCTGTTCGTTCAAAAGCTTCACATCCAGGTTCGGGAAAATATCATTTACAACGGTGTTTGTGTCGTTTAATGTAAAATAAAAAGCATTTTTCTTTACTAAATTTTGTTTTGCTTCTATTTCAGAAAAATCAGTTATGTCTATTTTCAGTTGCACTTCTGGAAACTGGATCCACTTGCCGGTTTCGTAACCAATGGAAACATCGTTACCCTCAAAACGATAGATAATATTGCCATGGTGGTTATTGTTAAAATCAATATAAAATTTAGTGCCTAATATTTTAGGATTTATGATTTTCGTTTCCACTGAGAAAGGCGAGTTTTTGTACAACTCATTTACCTTAAAAGTACCTTCAGTAAAATAACTGATTTGCAAAGGCAACTTTGATAAAACTCTTTTGAAAAAAACTTTAGAGCGCAGCAATTCCACACCTTCTGCCAAACCATTATCAGTTTCCGCAATAGCTTCCACATTTAAAATTTGTTTCGCCTGATTGCGGGTTTCCATCTGAATTACACTATTCGATTCAAAAACAGGAGGGGTGTATCGGAGATATAAATAGGCACTGCCAAAAGCGATGGCAAAAAACACAATGGTCCATACAATACTTTTTCTGGCAATGAATAGAAATAATCCTAATTCAAATTCGCCACTAAAATTGGAGAGACGTTCCTTATAGCGTTCAAAACTGTCATTTGTATTTGAAATATTTTCTTTTAGCATTCAGAAATGACACGCTTATTTTCCAACTGCTCTGCTGTAAGTATATAAAAGGAAAGTACTTGCTAATAAACTAACAATTGGAGCTACTTCGAGCAGTAGTTTTGAAGCATACTTTTTTCTTGGTTCTATGTAAATGATATCATTTGCCTGCAATACAGTGGTCCCATCTTTTAAACCTTGTATGGTAGATAAATCCATTTTGAAAACCAGTTCTTTACCATCCATGTTTCTTATCAATTTAACCATTTTTGCTTTTCCTGTTTCAGCTATTCCGCCTGCCAAAGCTATTGCTTCCAAAAGTGTAGTGTTGTTGTTGACAAGGGGAATAACCTTTGCATCACCATTACTACCCGGAAAAACAATCACTCTTTTGTTTGTAATGTTAAGTTCAATAAATGGTTTTACATAAAAAGAAGAGTAACTCTCTTCCAAAACAAGTTCGGCTTCACGAATAGTTAAGCCTCCCAAACTCTTTCTTCCCAAAATCGGTAACTTTACTTTCCCGTCAGATTCAACTAAGTATGGTAATTCCACATTAATGTGATAAGAGGCATTTGCGGTATTTAGTGAAGTGATATCAATCAATTTAAAACCGTCATTGGAATACATATTGAAATTTAAAACATCATTGGGCGATATTTTATAATCCAATACCCTTGAAGAATCCGGATTCTTACTGTATTGATAACCTTTGCCTGTTTTAAGCATTATACTTGGGTTAAGCCAGGAACAGCTCGAAAAAAACAATAATATTACTGATAAATAAAGAAGTTTACGCATATAGTTTTAAAATTTAACGTGCGAAGTTAAAAAAATATTCCGAAATGCCTTTAAAATTGTAATGCCTGCATTATTTTAATAAAGCAGTGTACAAGTTTTCCATATCGCTTACCAGTCGGGTAAAATGATATTTATCTTTAACATGTAACCATCCTCTTTCAGACATAGAAATACGAAGCGTATCATTTTCAATAAGTTTTAATAATTGAGAAGAAAACTCATTCTTATTATTATTCTCACATAAAAGGGCTGTTTCATTTGGCAACACAACATTTTCAATTCCGCCTACATTTGTGGTAACTATTGGTTTGTTTGCTGCCTGGGCTTCAATCAAACTTACAGGAGTACCTTCATTAAAAGAAGTGAGCGCAATAATATCGCTCCCTGCAAGTACAACATCTATTTCCTTTATCCACGAAGTAAATGTTAAAAGTGTTTTCTTATTGCGTTTTGTACCATCTATAAATGGAATACTTAATTCTTTTGCCTTTGATTCAATTTTTATTCTGTCTTCTCCATCGCCAACTATAAATGCTCTTATTTTTTGGGAAGTTTTATCAGAAACAATTTTTAACCCCTCTAAAAACAAAATATGATTTTTTACGGGCACCAATCTTCCTATTATTGAAATCGCAATTTCATCATCGTCCAAATTGTATTTTGTTCTGAAGGATTTTCGCTTCTCTGTTTGATTCTCCTGGAATTTTGATAAATCAAAACCTAATGGAATCACATGAACTTTTTCAGCTTTGCAAATACGATGTTGATTTACCAGTTCATTTTTTTGTATTTCACTTATAGCAACGATGGCTGTTGTTTTTGTAGCTAAATAACGCTCCACATTTTTATAAAAGGTAGTTTTCAGTTTCCCGAAATAGGAATGAAAAACATGTCCGTGAAAAGTATGAACTATCACTTTTACACCGCAACTGGATGCAGCCAGCCTGCCCAATGTTCCAGCTTTAGATGCGTGGGTATGAACTATGTCAGGTTTATATTCTTTAATTATTCTTTTTATTTTTTTGTAAGCTGCATAATCATTCTTCAAATTAATCTCTCGTTTCATCTCCTCGATGATTATTGGTTTTAATCCTAAATCATTGACAATAAAATCTGAACTTTCTTCCGAATCATCTTTGGCTCCGCCTACCAATAATGTTTCATATTCAGACGAAATGTACCTACTCAGGTAGGCAACATTATAAGTGGGACCACCAAGATTAAAACGATTTATTAAACGGAGTATTTTAGGCATACAATTATTACAGATAAAACATTACATATTCTTTTTCCACCAATACTGAAATACAATCAATCCCCAAACCTTTGCAACAGCATCATCAGGATTATTTGAAAACAATTGCGTTTTTAAATTTTGTATTGCTTCAGCATTAAAGATGTTTTGCTTTATGATAAATTCATCACTTAACAAATCATCTGTAATCATTGATTTTAAATCCGTGTTAAACCATTTTAAAAGAGGTACTTCAAACCCCTGCTTTCCCCTCTTAAATAATGCTTCTGGTAAATAATTTTTAAATGCGTCTTTCAAAATCTTCTTTCTTTGATGCTTATCAATCTTATAATTTACAGGCAAAGAAAAAGCAAAATCCACCACTTTGTTATCCAAAAACGGAACACGTACTTCCAGGCTTTGACTCATGCTCATTCTGTCCACTTTCACCAGCATATCATTTTCCAATACCAACTGCATATCTGTTAATAATACGGAATTATAATCAGAATTAAGGTTTTTCAATACTTGGTTTTTTCTTTTTTCAAACTTTTCTCTCATAGTTGATGTGGATATAAAAACATCTTCTTTAGCTTTAAATCCTGCCCATTGCCAATATCTTTCTTTCACATCCAGTTTCATTCCTTCGGCAAATTTATGCAACTGTCTAATTTTGTTTCCTGTTTTACTATTCCTTGATTTAGGCAATTGTTTTAATAAAGGTGCTGATGCTTTTACCAGGTTAGCGGTTAATCCACCACTTCGTACTCTTAATTCGGCTGCATGTTTGTTATACCCTGCAAAAAGTTCATCCGCTCCATCTCCCGAAAGTACTACTGTTACATGTTTTTTTGTATGCATACTTAAAATATTTACTGCAAGTGCTGAAGAATCTGCAAAAGGCTCGTCAATATAATCAAGCACGGTGTGCAGATTTTCAAATAAATCAGTATTGCTTAATGAAAATACAGTATGCTCGGTTTTATATTTCTTTGCAACCAGTTGCGCATAGTGTGTTTCATCAAACAAAGGTTCGTCTTTATACCCTATCGAAAAAGTATTTAAGTGTTTGGTATGCTTTGCTGCAATAGCAGTAATAATAGATGAATCAATTCCACCACTTAAGAATGTTCCAAGTGGAACATCAGCAATCATTCGTTGTTGAACAGAATGTTCTAGCAACTCCTTTAATTTATTTTGCGCAGTTTCATAATCAGGATAGGTGATTAATTCCTCTTTATAGGGGATTGCATAATATTTTTTTTGAAGGCTTTCTCCTTTAGAATTTATAGCCAGGTAACTACCAGCATCAATTTTTAAAACATTTTCAAAAATAGACCACGGAGCAGGAATGTAATTCAAATGAAGATACATTTGCAAAGATGCTTTATCAATTACCTTTGGAATATCACAGGCAATCAATGCTTTCATTTCAGAACCAAAAACAAAATAATTTTCATCTTTATAAAAGTAAAGTGGTTTAATCCCAAACCTGTCTCTCGCTAAAAATAATTCTTCCTTTTCATTATCATAAATTGCAAATGCAAATTCTCCATCCAATTTATCCAGGCACTTTTCTTTTTCTATAATAAAAAGTTGAAGCAATACTTCCGTATCACTTTGCGATCTAAACCGAACACCCTTATTTTCCAACTCCTTCCTTAGTTCCTTATAATTAAATATCTCCCCGTTAAATACAATGGTAAATCTTCCCGAAGAATCTGTAAAAGGTTGTGAAGCGAGATTGCTGGTATCAATTATGGATAACCTGCGATGCCCCAGGGCAACATTATGGTGTAGGTAAATCCCTTCGCCATCAGGTCCTCTTTTATTCAACGAAGCAATAGCAGCATTTATTTTAGATAAATGTTGTTTTCCGTTTTCGTTAAATGCAATTATTCCTGTTATTCCGCACATATAAAATTTTAAATTCTAAATTCTAACTCCCCTGTGTAAATCTTTGTTGATATACTTTCCAAATCAATTACAAAGTTGTTCTTTATTTTATTTCCTTTGTTGTTCAAAATTTAATTTTGTAAAAGTAATATTAATAATTATTACAATTTTTATTTATTAATTATAAGCAACACCCCTGTCAGGGCTATAAACCCTGACAGGGGTAACACTTAAAACTAATTCAATCAAAAGATGACCTCAACAATAATCTTAATCTGTGTCATTGCCTATTGCATATTATTATTTGCAGTAACCCGTATTACTTCTCGTGGTGCCACCAACGAAACCTACTATGTCGGCAACCGCTCTTCCAAATGGTATTTGGTTGCTTATGGAATGATTGGAGCCTCTCTTTCCGGTGTAACGTTTATTTCTGTTCCCGGTGCTGTAGGTACTGCTAACTTTGGATATTTCCAGGTAGTTCTGGGATATTTAATCGGGTATATAATTATTGCGTATGTGCTGTTACCTGTATATTACCGGCTTCATCTTACTTCTATCTATACCTACCTGCAACAACGTTTCGGAAACTATTCTTACCGCACAGGTGCTTTCTTTTTTATTTTATCGCGGGTAGTTGGGGCTTCTTTCCGGTTATATATTGTGGTCAATGTATTACAAACCTTTGTTTTCGATTCCCTGGGCGCTCCTTTTTTTGTTACCGTTGCTGTATTTCTTGCCCTGATATTACTATACACTTACCAGGGCGGAGTAAAAACCATTGTTTATACCGACACGCTGCAAACCACATTCATGCTGCTTTCCGTCATTATTTCCATCGTTTTCATTATGCAGCATCTAAACCTCAATATCTCCGGGGTGTATGATAAGATTACCCATTCGCAATATGCACAGGTGTTTTTTACCGACTGGAAAATGAAATCTTTTTTTCCTAAACAATTTTTTGGCGGAATGTTCATTGCCATTGCCATGACGGGTTTAGACCAGGAAATGATGCAGAAAAACATTTCCTGCAAAAACATTGGCGAAGCTCAAAAAAATGTGCTCACGTTTACATTCGTACTTTTACTTGTTAATATTCTTTTCCTTATTCTTGGCGCCCTGCTTTATATGTATGCAGCCGACCAAAGCGTTCCTTTATTAATGAAAGATGGAAAAATAGTATCCGATAATGTTTTTCCAACTGTTGCACTCGAACACCTTGGAACTGTTTCAGGAATATTCTTTATCATCGGGTTAATATCTGCCGCTTTTCCAAGTGCCGATGGGGCACTCACGGCACTAACCTCGGTTTTTTGTATTGATTTTTTAGGATTAAAAGACAATGAACTGAAAACAGAAGAGGAGAAAAAGAAAATTCGCTATACAGTTCATTTCACTTTTGCGGCTGTATTATTAGTAGTAATAGTTGTTTTTAAATTAATAAATAATGATGCAGTAATTAATAATCTTTTCACCTGGGCTGGCTATACCTATGGTCCTTTATTGGGACTATACACCTTTGGTCTGTTTACAAAAAAACAAGTAAGAGATAAATACGTTCCGCTTATCTGCATTCTTTCTCCAATTGTTTGCATTATTCTTAACGATTTTTCTAAGGAACTATTTAACGGTTACAAATTCGGTTTCGAAATGCTGATAGTAAACGGGGCATTTACTTTTCTGGGTTTATTGTGTATTTCAACGAAAGAAAATTAAGTTAATCTAACCCAATTTTTATACATAGCACTTCACACCTTAGCACCCCTCTCCTTCCTTCAAGGAGAGGGGCTGGGGGTGAGATTACTTACTACTAAACCTTTTAAAAAACCATACTTTTAATAAATCAGCGGTTATAATATAACCGGCTACAATGAGCAACATTGCTCCCATATTAGCAAACGGCAAGGGTTCCAAACCAAGTTGATTTGCAAATGGAAGATAGGGCAAACCTATTGTAAGCACAAATCCCAGGATACTTAATATAAAAAGATACTTGCCCGGTTTGCTTTTGAAAAAGTTTTTCCGTGTCCGGATAATAAATAAAATAAATAATTCTGTAAGAATAGATTCCACAAACCATCCTGTCTGAAATGCGGTTTCCTTTACTTTCAATACATATAACAAGGTTATGAAAGTGATAACATCAAATAATGAACTGTGTATTCCAAATATTATCATGTAATTTCTTATAAATTTTAAGTCCCATTTGCCCGGCTTTTTCAATTGTTCTTCATCCACGTTATCCGATGCTACCGTTAAGTAAGGGAAATCGGTAATGAAGTTGGTAAGCAAAATTTGTTTAGGCAACATGGGCAGAAACGGCAACACCAGCGAAGCAATTGCAACACTAAACATATTTCCAAAAGTAGAACCTGTATTAATAAAAATATATTTCAACGTATTGGCAAACGTTTTTCGTCCTTCCCTTATGCCATCTACCAGCACCATGAGGTCTTTTTCCATCAGCACAAAATCCGCTGCTTCTCTTGCCACATCTACTGCATTCTCCACCGAAATACCCACATCTGCTGCCGTAATAGCCGACACATCATTAATGCCATCTCCTATATAAGCCACAGTGTATGATTTCCGCAATGCCTGTATAATATGTTCTTTTTGCTGGGGTTCCACTTCGGTAAAAATATGTGTCTTTTTTACGGATTCTTCCAATGCTTCCGCACTCGTATTCAAAAG
>JANYDQ010000060.1 GCA_025363555.1 Bacteroidota bacterium
GGCGAAATAAAATGGCGGCAATCGGGTGTAGTGTCTGCAACCAACCTGCAACAAATTATCAAACCACATTTGGATAAAACCACCTGAAACGATTTGGTGCAGACCACATCAGTCAAACAAATACAGGATTTTCCAATACCGTGGAAGAGCAGTTTTTAAAGATAAGGCGTAGGATATGGCGTCCATAAACAAACCAAGGAAACTATCAGTAATGATTTTAGAAGATGCAAAAGATATTTCAGGTGATGTAGCCAACATCAGCAAACTATTTATTGAATTTCAACAGCACTTATATAACCAGAAAGTAGCGTAAATTAATTATCAAATTAATAAAATTGTGCTTGCCTTTGCCTTTGTTGGTGTTTTTCACCAGCAAACTACTAAACAAAAAATCAAGGTGATTTTGAATGCAAAAGGTTGTTGGTGAGAACACCAACAAGTAAATTAAAAGGTACTACCTTTTAAAAAGGTAGTACCTTTAAAACTGAAAAACTCCCTGCAAAAAAAGCAGGGAGTTTTTTTTATTAAGATATTTGTAATGAAAATCATCAAAAATCCTCGACATAAAGTCTTTTTACCCCATGCAACCTTTTTTGTTAAATAAGCATCCTTATAGGTAGAAGTCAACACCAAATTGGTTTATCTTTTAAAAAATTGTACTTATTATTTTAACGCTAATTAAAAAATACATTTCTAACCTGTTGTTCCTAAGATTATTTAACATATCTTTGGGAATAATTTTGTTTATACTTTTAACTCCAACTAAAAACCAAACACCATGCTAAAAAAAATTGTTCTAGCTCTTACCATTATTGGTATTCACTTTTGTAATGCCCAGGTAAAATGGAGCAGCTCTCACCTGTTTGAGCAAAAAAACTTTATAGAAAATAAAGGACAATTTGATGATGTGAAACTGCCCAACAAAGAAGCGGTGTTGTTTGTTGCCAAAACAGATGGAGTTATCCGGTACTTTACGCATTCGGGTTATACCATAGAAAGAATTGAAAACCTGAAGCCGGAGAAAGAGAAAGGCAAAGAAGAAAGAGAAGATGAATTAGAGAAATACAAACGAACAGATAAATTTCAGGAAGTAAGGTTCGATAACGCCAACGCCACTGCGGCAGTAGTTTCCGAAAACAAGGTAAGTAACTATTATTCGTATGCAGATACAAAAGTGCAGTATCACAGGGGAACTATTATTGCTAATGCTTTTACCCGCATTACTTATAAAAACATTTATCCAAATACAGATATTGTTTTTGAGTTTCCGAAAGATTCCACAGGCATAGAATATTCTATTTATCTGCATCCGGGAGCAGATGCAGCAAACCTGAAAATGAGTTTCCCCCATTCCCAAAATGTTAATCTAATAAATAATTCCATCGAAATCAGTTCAGATTTCGGAATAATAACCGACCATCAGCCAGTTTCATTTATAAAGGAAAACAAATCGGTAGTAAAAAGCGATTTTAAAATGACAGGCAATAAAGTAGGTTTTGAACTGGGAACTTACGACCACACCAAAACACTTGTCATTGACCCCTGGGTTTCCACGCCTAATTTTGGGGCAGGAAACTCTGCTGCATTTGATGTGGATTATGATAATTTTGGTAATGTATATGGCTATGGTGGAGTTGGTCCTTTCGAATTGATAAAATATAACTCTGCCGGAGTGCTGCAATGGACATTTAGTCCTTCTTTTTCAAGTTCTTATTATTATTATGGCGATTTTGCAGCCGATAGAAATACAGGAAATATTTATCTTACAGAAGGGTTTAATAATTCTTCAGGAGCAGAAATTGTAAAAATAAATGCGGCTGCCACTGTGTTATACACTTTTCCCGGAAACACCCTGTTCAACGAAATGTGGAGAATAGCTTTCAGCAGATGTACTCCTGATGCAGTAATTGCAGGTGGAGGAGTGTCCAGCCCTACTTATCAAACCTGTTATCTGGATACCTCTCTTTTGGGAATAACCATGGTTCAGTATGTTCCCAGTTCGCAGTGCTGTCACGATGTTGGTCAGCTTGCCGTGGACAACTATGGAAACACTTACCAAATGACTAACCTTCGCGTAGGTGATACCACTTTCAACAATTCATTGGTAAAACTTCCATTGCCGGCATTAGCACCTACCACTTACCAGCAATCTGCCCATTATGCTTTCCAGGAAGCTGCTTCAGTAAATTATTATACGGCAGGGGGAGCAATGATAGCCAACGGGTATAACGGATTAACCACCTCGGGTACCTTTGTTTATACTTACGATGGGTATGTACTCAAAAAATTTGACGGACCCACCGGTGCTTTATTGATTTATGACCGGATTAGTTATCCTCCTTTCGCTGATTCTTCGCACATGAGCTGGGGAGGAATTTCAGCTGACGATTGCGGTAATTTGTTTTTAGGAGACAGTACGTTTGTTAGACAATATGATGCTAATTTAACCTTAATAAACTCCTATCCGATGACGGGTATGGTAACGGATGTAAATATAGCCAACACCGGTATTTTGTATGTATGCGGACTGGGCTATGTAGCTTCTGTGGTGCCTACTAATATTGTAAATTGTCAGAGCAGCGGGGTTTTATCATTAACAGCCACCACTGTAAATGCAACTTGTAGTTCCACCGGTTCGGCAACAGCAATTGTAACCGGAGGAAACCCTCCGTATAATATAGTTTGGAACACCATTCCACCTCAAACCGGTTTAAGCATCACCAATGTGCCGGCAGGTACATATACTGCTACTATTCATGATGGAGGATGTAATCCTCAAAACTTTACCGCCAGTGTTACCATTGGCTCTGTGGGAGGAGTTACAGCTACTTCATCTACCACCATTTCCAACTGTGCAAGTAATAATGGTACAGCAACTGTTACTCCCACCAGCGGACAAGCACCTTATTCGTACAGCTGGTCGAACGGACAAACAACACAAACAGCTACCGGACTTGCAGTAGGTACATATACATGTACACTTACTGATAATTTGGGTTGTGTAACCACGCAGGTGGTAAGCATTGCGTCAGCGGGAAACATTACCTCTACTTATACCTCCACTCCTACCGGTTGCACCACCAGCACCGGAACAGCAACTGTTACAGGAGCCGGAGGACAAGCTCCTTATACTTATTTATGGTCGAACGGACAAACTACGCAAACGGGTACAGGTTTCCCTGTGGGCACTGTTAGCTGTGTGGTAACTGATAACTTTGGATGTTCCTATTTGCAGTTTGTAACTATTATTGCCACTAACCCTTTAACACTTTCCATTTCCTCTACCCCTACCGGATGTACCACTAATATTGGAACCGCTACTGCCATAACCGGGAACGGAGCCCAGCCCTATATTTACAACTGGAGTAATGGACAGACTACGATAACAACTAACGGGCTTCCATTAGGTCCCGTTACCTGCACAGTTACTGATAATAATGGATGTACGATTACTAATTCTACCAATATTATTTCAAATAACCCTATAACAGCAGTACACACACAAACACCAACAGGATGTACCGTTAATAACGGAACTGCCACTGTTACTCCCAGCAACGGTGCCACGCCTTATACCTATAACTGGACAGGCGGGCAAACCACACCAACCGCTACAGGATTAGCAGCAGGAAGTTATACCTGCACCATTACTGATGCAAACGGTTGTACCAACCAACAGTTCATTACCGTTGTTTCTACCAACCCGGTTACACTTTCCTTAAGTTCCACAATTACAGGATGTACTGTTAATAACGGAACTGCAACAGCTACTGCCAATAATGGTGCTTTACCTTATACCTACAACTGGACAGGTGGTCAAACCACTGCAACAGCAACCGGACTTGCAGCAGGTAGTTTTACATGCACCGCAACCGACGCTAACGGTTGTTCTAAAACTGACTCGGTAACTGTAGCTACACTTAATGCTGTAACCCTTTCGCTTGCCATGACACAAACCAACTGTACCGCCCATAACGGAACGGCAACAGCTACGGCAGCCAACGGAAGTTTACCCTTTACTTATTTATGGTCGAACGGTCAAACTACGCAAACTGCAACCGGGCTTGATACCGGCACCTATGTTTGTACAGCTACTGATGCGCTCGGTTGTGCTCATACGACAACTGTTCATGTTAGTTCTATTAACCCTGTTCAAACCACTATTTCCTCTACTCAAACCATCTGTACTTATTTTTCGGGAACAGCTACTGCTACTCCCTCAAACGGAGCAACTCCTTATACTTACCAATGGTCGCCCGGAGGGCAGACTTCGCAAACAGCCATAGGATTGGCTCCGGGTGGTTATATTTGCACAGTTACTGATGCACATGGATGTACATCTGTTACCCCTTCCACTACGGTAACTCAAACCACTCCGCCTGTTGCCGGTGTAATACCTTATATATCATCTGTTGTTTCAGGTCAAAGTGTATTGTTACATGGATCCGGAGGCGTTTCTTACGAATGGAGTCCGGCTGAAGGATTGAGTTGTACCAATTGTTCCACACCATTAGCCACACCATTTAATACTACTACTTATTGTTTAATAGTTAAAGATACGAATGGTTGTACGGACAGCGCATGCGTGGAAGTAAGGGTGAGATGCAACACCAGTGTGCTCGATTTGCTTGTGCCTACTGCTTTTTCTCCTAATAATGATGGTACCAATGATGAATTATGTATTCCATCCAATGTGTGTATTGAAAGCTTTGAATTAAATATTTACGATCGCTGGGGAGAAAAAGTATTTACCACCACCGGCATAAATCATTGCTGGGATGGTTCGTACAAAGGTGCAAATCTTGAAACCGCTGGCTTTGTATATACCTTTACCGCGAGGCTAAGCGATGGCTCGGAGTTTAAACAAAAAGGAACTATTAGTTTGATTAAATAAATTTTTAGCTATGAAAAACATTCTCACATTCGTTTTTGTTTTGCTGTTTGCGGCTGTTGCAATAAAGCCTGCATTATCCCAGGACATTCACTTTTCGCAATATTATTATTCACCGGTTACCCTCAATCCGGCTTTAACTGCTGTAAACAAAAACCTCCAGGCTACATTTCAATACAAGCAACAATGGGGTACGGTAAAAGCATTCAGCACAGGGGGAGCTACTTTCGAATTCAAATTTAATCAGCAGAAATGGGAGAAAAGGAAAAATCTGACCGATTCTTACACCAAGAAAGAAATGAAGGGACTTGCTATTGGGTTTAATTTTTTTTCGGACAAAGCCGGAAACGGAAGCATCCGTCAAACCATGGTAAATTTAAGCCTTGCCTATCATATTTTACTTACCCGTGTAAGCACTTTATCAGCAGGTTTGGTGGGCGGATACACACAGCTTAGCATAAACCCCGAAGGATTGAGATGGAACAACCAATACAGTTTAGGAAACTATTCTGCCATTGCCCCTTCGGGCGAAACATTTGCAGGAACTTCTTTATCCTACAACGATTTTGGAGCAGGGGTTCTTTACAGTTATGAAAACCCTGAATCAGGGATAATGGAAAACGATCAGAAACATGTGGATGTTGGCTTTGCCGTTTCGCATATTAATCAACCTCAAATGTCTTTTTACGACTCCGGCTCTTCTAACCTTTATCGCAAATATACGGCTCATGCCAGTGCTTTGTTCGGACTGCCAGGAACTAAATTTATAATTGGAGGCAGCTTTTTGTTTATGTCGCAAAATCAACAGAAGGAATTGACTCCGGGCTTTGTGATGAAATACAGGTTAAAAGAACAATCCAATTACACGGGTTATAAAAAATCATCTTCGTTGGGGCTGGGTTTATATTACCGGGCTAAAGATTCTTTTATTCCTTATCTTATATTGGAATTGGATAAGTATTCTATCGGGATGAGCTATGATATTAATACTTCCGACTTAACTACCGCTACTACTGGCAGAGGGGGCTTTGAGGTTTCGCTGCGCTTTAATACCCGGAGTTCATTTCTTTACCAAAACAAATAGTTGCTTTTTTAGTATTTGCTTACCCACCCTTCATTTTTTTGTAACACTCCTTATTGTTCAGTACCTTTGCACTCCTTTTCAAAAAAAAGTGTTCATTGGTCATTAATATTCTTGTTCATTAGCATACACGTACTAATCAATGAACCAATGACCAAAACAAAACAATAAATGAATAAATGAACGAAACAATAAGTGAAATAGATTTCCTGGAAGTAATTGGAGCCCGGGTTCATAATTTAAAAAATATAGATGTAGTGATACCACGCAATAAGCTGGTGGTGATTACCGGCTTAAGCGGAAGCGGCAAGTCTTCGCTTGCTTTCGACACCATTTATGCCGAAGGACAGCGAAGGTATATCGAAAGTTTTTCTGCCTATGCGCGCCAGTTTTTGGGAAATATGGAACGCCCTGATGTGGATAAAATAACCGGGTTGAGCCCTGTAATTTCCATTGAACAAAAAACGGTGAACAAAAACCCCCGCTCTACAGTTGGCACTATCACGGAGATATACGATTTTTTGCGGTTGCTGTTTGCGAGGGCTTCAGATGCGTATTCGTATAACACCGGAGAAAAAATGGTTCGCTATTCTGACGACCAGATTATTAACCTGATGATGGAGCGATATGCCAATCAAAAAGTAATATTACTTGCTCCGGTAGTAAAAGGAAGAAAAGGACATTATCGAGAACTGTTTGAACAGGTAAGAAAATGGGGCTATACCAAGGTTAGGGTGGATGGGGAAGTGAAGGAACTGTCCCGGCATTTTCAGCTCGACAGGTATAAAGTACACGATATTGAAATAGTAATAGACCGTTTGGAAATAAATGAAGGAGCGAGACAACGTATCAACGAATCGCTTCAACTGGCAATGAAACAAGGCAAAGGTATTGTGATGGTTCAGCCGTTCGAAACAAAATCATTTGATGACGACTATGGAAAAGTAAGTTATTTCAGCCGCCACCTGATGTGTCCAAGCACAGGCATCTCATACGATGAACCGCAACCTAATTTATTTTCGTTCAACTCTCCGTATGGCGCCTGTCCGCGTTGCAACGGTCTCGGACAGGTTTCTGAAATTGATATTGATAAAATAATTCCAAACAAAAAAACAACCATCAGGAAGGGAGGCATTGCCCCGTTGGGAGATTCCAAAAACATATGGATATTTAAACAACTGGAGTCTATCGGGCATAAATACGGGTTTACATTAGACACCCCTATTGATGAAATTAGCGAAGAAGCAATGAATATTATCCTCTTTGGTTCGGACGAAGTATTTAAAGTACGCCAATTTGAGGATACTTCAGCATCCAGTTACAGCATTGCTTTTGAAGGAATAGCCAATTACCTTGTAAAACAAAACGATGAAAACAGTTCGCCTACCATCGAAAAATGGGTGCAGGGTTTTATGAATAAAATTCCTTGTCCCATGTGCGAAGGCAAACGTCTTAAAAAGGAATCGTTGTTTTTTATGATAGATAAAAAAAATATTTCCGAATTAGCAAACATGGGAATTTCGGAATTGTTTGATTGGTTTGAAGGCGTGGAAACCCGCATGGATACGAAACAAAATATAATTGCCAAAGAAGTATTAAAAGAAATAAGAACACGCTTACAATTTTTATTGGATGTAGGATTAAATTATCTGAACCTGAACAGACCCGCCAAAAGCCTTTCGGGTGGTGAAGCGCAGCGTATAAGATTAGCTACTCAAATAGGTTCGCAACTGGTAGGAGTGCTATATATACTTGATGAACCCAGCATTGGTTTGCATCAGCGCGACAATGTAAGATTAATCAACGCCCTGAAGAACCTTAGAGACATTGGTAATTCCGTGATAGTGGTGGAGCATGATAAGGAAATGATTCTTGCTGCCGACCATGTTATTGACATTGGTCCCGCAGCCGGAGTGCATGGCGGAAAGATAATAGCTGAAGGAACTCCAAAACAAATTTTGAAATTTCATACACTTACTTCCGATTATATAAATGGAATAAAAGGGATACCTGTTCCATCAAGCCGAAGAAAAGGAAATGCCGGGACACTTGTTATTAATGGTGCTAAAGGCAATAATTTAAAAGATGTAACAGTTAAATTTCCTTTAGGCAAATTTATTTGCGTAACAGGAGTTTCTGGCAGTGGTAAATCAACGTTGATTAATGAAACGCTTTACCCGATTTTAAATAAACACTTTTATCGTTCCGAAAAAAAACCAATGCCTTATACTTCGGTCAAAGGTTTGTCTTTGATAGATAAAGTTATTGAAATAGACCAGTCACCCATAGGTCGCACTCCCCGGAGTAATCCGGCAACTTATACCAATGTTTTTGCTGAAATAAGAAATTTATTTTCCATTATTCCTGAAGCAAAAATACGGGGGTATAAGCCCGGAAGGTTTTCTTTCAATGTGCCGGGAGGGCGTTGCAATACCTGTTTGGGTGCAGGTTTACGAACTATTGAAATGAATTTTTTACCCGATGTGTATGTTAATTGCGAAACCTGCAATGGCAAACGCTACAACAAAGAAACACTTGAAATTCGTTACAAAGGAAAATCAATTTCGGATGTGCTGAATATGACCATAGATGTGGCTGTGGAGTTTTTTGAAAACATTCCTTCTATTATTCAGAAAATACGGGCATTACACGAAGTAGGTTTAGGATATATTACTCTTGGTCAGCAAAGCACCACCTTGTCGGGCGGGGAAGCACAGCGCGTGAAACTGGCAACTGAATTATCAAAGAAAGATACAGGAAATACCTTTTACATATTTGACGAACCCACAACAGGTTTACATTTCGAAGATATTCGCATCTTGCTGGAAGTATTGAATAAACTGGTAGATAGCGGAAACACTGTGTTAGTTATTGAACACAATATGGACATTATAAAGGTGGCTGACCATATTATTGATTTAGGGCTGGAAGGAGGAAATGAGGGAGGAACAATAATTTGTGAAGGTACACCGGAAGAAATAATAAAGAATGAAATATCATACACGGCAAAATTTTTGAAGGAAGAGTTAGTTCATTAGTTCATTAGTTCACTTGTTCATTGGTCTGTGAGTAACCTTAATTAAATAAATCCTTACAAGTACATAATTCGTTATTCGTTAAAATTCGTAATTCGTAGTATATGACAAATCAGGAAGAAGAAGACAAAATAAGAAAAGTATTTGAAGCCAAAGACTGGAACGACATCAAAGCATCTGACTCGTGGCAGATATTTAAAATAATGAGCGAATTTGTGGAAGGCTTCGAAAAAATGAGTCGCATTGGTCCTTGTGTTTCTGTGTTTGGTTCTGCCCGAACTAAATTACAAAACAAATATTATAAACTGGCAGAAGAAATAGCTTTTAAACTAACTCGTGAAGGATACGGGGTTATTACCGGCGGAGGTCCGGGTATTATGGAAGCTGCCAACAAAGGCGCAAAAGCAGGTGGTGGAAAATCAGTAGGATTAAATATTACCCTGCCTTTCGAACAAAATTCAAATTCGTTTATTGATAATGATAAAAATGTAAACTTCGATTATTTCTTTGTAAGGAAAACTATATTTCTGAAATACTCTCAAGGATTTATAGCAATGCCAGGTGGTTTCGGCACATTAGATGAATTGTTTGAAGCCATCACATTGATACAAACCAATAAGGTAGCCCATTTTCCGATTATACTGGTTGGAAAAAAATATTGGGAAGGGTTGATGGCATGGGTAAAAGACACCATGCTGGAAGAAGAACACAACATCAGCGAAATGGATTTGAATTTATTTAAAATTGTGGATACTGCTGATGAAGCAATAGCTATTATCATCGAATTTTATTCTAAATATCTATTAAAACCCAATTTCTAGACATGCACATTTCTGTTTTAATAACGTTTAGGACGCAGTTATAGCATAAGTAAATCTGTTTGTCGAACCAAAATATCTCTGTGTCTAATTTATCAATATTGCATTAAAATTAAATCTACTTTTGTATCACTAAGTTTCGAAAGTGATTTAGTTGTTTTCATGAAGTGTTCAAGCTTGGTAGGAGTGCCAAGCTTGTTTTTTGGTTTTTAAATAGAAAGTCCTGCAACGAGTAATCGAAGCAGGATTTTTTATTTCAATTCAATAGACGTTATATAGCTTAAGATATTAGGGTAATATTGATTTCTTTTCCCCTCCCCTCTTCGCGTTTAGAAAGGCTGTTACCATATCAAATATTTCCAAAATTTGAATAGTTTAATGAATCATCTAATGTTATTTGCCTCCAACCCATCTTTGAAATGAATATCTGCAGAAGAAGAATTTTCAAATGAGGTTTTACAAATAATAAAAAAATAAAATCAGCTTATTTCACAACACCACCACTCAATTTCAGCAAATCCGTTTCCGAAACTTTAGCCGAATAACGAGCAGACGACAGCCGGTCAATAGCTTCCTGGTAGCTTTGCTGGACAGTTTTCAATTCTATGGAAGTGGAATTTCCTAACTGGAAACGTTCTATGGAAATGTCTAAATTTTCTTTCGCCAATTTTTTATTATCCGTTTCCAACTCTAAAACAGCAAGCGCATTTTCATATTTTTTAAACGCTTTTATTAATCCCAATTGAAGTTGAGTTTTGGTGCTTTCATATTGCAGTGTCGAATTTTCCAAATTCAATTTTAAATTCTTTACCACTGCAGCATTATTAAATCCATTGAAAATAGTCCATCCAAGAGTGAAACCAAGATTCAATCCTAAGTTTTGATTCAGCAAGGTAAAACCTGCCTGGTTTTCTGCACGGCTAAAAATATAGTTGGCATTCAGGTTGAGTCTCGGATAATAATTTGCTCTTGCTTCTCTAATCATATACCTGGAAATATCAATGTTTTTTTGTGCAAATAATAAGTCTGAATTTTTTGAAGTAATTGCATTTTTTAACTCTTCGTATTTATAATCATTCATTAGTGGTATTGTATCCTGCACATCAAAGTCTTTATCCACAGGCAGTATAAGCAGTTGGTTCAATGTTTCTTTAGCTTCCGACAGCAAAATATTTTCTTTCATCAATGCTGATTTTTGTGCATTCATATCCACTTTAGCCTGCAACACATCCACCTTTGAAGAGCTTCCGATGTCAAATTTCTTTTGAGCTATCTTCAATCGTTCTTCCGAAACTTCTATGTTTTCCTTTAATCCGAGTATCATTTGTTTTTCCATCACTATAGTATAATAAGAAGAAATAACATTTACCAGGGTGTTCTCCATCGCAATTTTAATGTTCAACATGCCCATACTTTCAAGTTCTTTCAGCCGTTCGCGGGTAGCAAACATTTTTAACCCGTCAAAAACAGTCCAGGTTAAATAGGCACCCGTAGTAATGTTTTGCGACTGAACCCCGTTTTTATCAATAACCTGCCCGGTGGAGAATTCCTGTTTGGTAGCATTGGTTGCCAGCGTGCCGGCAGCGTTTAAACTGACAACAGGCAGCATTCCTGCATTGCCAAGGGTGTTGCTATTCGTGGCTTCCTTAGCCTGGTTTTTAGCAATGGAAATATCGTAATTGTTTTTTAATGCTATTTCTACTGCCTGTTCAATAGTAATTGCAGTGGTTTGCGCAGATGCAATAAAACAATTGCAAAGACAAATAAGGAAGAAGATATATATATTATTTCGCAACATCCTTTTTCTTTTCGCTTGAAAAATAAGAATAAATAGCCGGTATTACATACAAAGTAAGCATTAACGAAAACAAAACACCACCCACAACTACTATCCCCATTGCCATCCTGCTTTTAGCACCTGCACCTAATGCCAATGCTATAGGCAAAGCACCAAGTGATGTAGCAATACTGGTCATTAATATGGGACGCAAACGGGCAGCCGCTGCAAGGTGTATGGCTTCCTTCACTGTTTTTCCCTGTACTTTCAATTGGTTGGCAAATTCTACCATCATAATTCCGTTTTTGGTAACCAAACCAATCAACATAATAATTCCTATTTCACTGAATATATTTAATGTCTGGTTAAAATACCAAAGCGAAAGTAATGCTCCGCACAATGCCAGTGGAACAGTAAGCATGATGGTAAAGGGGTCAATAAAACTTTCGAACTGTGCAGCTAATACCAAATAGATAAGTACCAATGCAAGAAGAAATGCAAATAAAATGTTGGAAGAACTTTCGGAGAAATCCCGGGAAGCGCCTGTTAATGCAGTAGAAAAAGAATCATCTAATACTTTTGCTTTAATTCGTTCCATTTCTTTTATTCCATCGCCTATTGTTTTTCCCGGTGATAAACCTGCGGAAACAGTTGCTGCCTGGTACCGGTTGTAATGATAAAGCTGTGGCGGACTGCTTTGTTCTTTCATCGTTACCACATTATCCAGTTGAATCAATTCTCCTTTATTATTTTTTACATACAACGATTTTAAATCCATTGGTTCATCCCTGTCTTTCCTTGCCAGTTGCCCTATTACCTGGTATTGTTTACCATTCAGATTAAAATAACTGAACCGCTGTCCGCTCAAAGAAAGTTGCAAAGTAGAAGCTATATCATTTACCGACACTCCAATTGCCTTTGCTTTATTTCTATCAATGGAAATATTCAGTTCAGGTTTATTGAACTTTAAATTCACATCCGATACCTGGAACACCTTGCTTTTGTTTACTTCTTCCATAAACAGCGGAAGTTTTTCTTTCAGCTTTTCAAAGTTGGGAGCCTGCAAAACAAACTGAACAGGCAATCCGCCTCGTGCACCCGAACTGGAAGAAATAGTTTGTTCCTGCAATACAAATGCTTTTGCTTCCGGGAAAGATTTCATTGCCTTGCTCAAATAATCTGTTATTTGCTGCTGTGTACGTTTTCTTTCAGCAGGCTCAGTAAGTACTAATCTTACAAAACCGCTGTTTACCGCACCAGAACCGGTGAAGCCGGGGGCAGTTACCGTTAAGCATATTTTCTTTTCAGTGATGGAATCGGTGGTGAAGTAAGAAAACTTTTGCATAAAGGCATCTGTGTATTCATACGATGCCCCTTCGGGAGCAGTAACCGAAACACGTATCCAGCTTCTGTCTTCCAATGGCGAAAGCTCGGAAGGAACCAGGTTGCCGATAATAAAAATAAACACACTGCATCCTGCAAGGATAATAAATGCAAGCCATCGCTTTTTCATAAACCGGGCTAACGAATTATCGTATCCGTTTACCATGCGTTCAAAAAAAGGTTCGGTCATTTCATAAAACCTGCTCTTCTTATTGGTTTTCCGTATCATCCTTGCATTCAGCATGGGTGTAAGTGTAAGCGAAACAAAAGCAGAAATAAGAACAGCACCTGCAAGCACTACTCCGAACTCACGGAACAACCTGCCTACAAACCCTTCTAAAAAAATAACCGGCATAAACACTGCGGCAAGTGTAATGGAAGTAGCTATCACCACAAAGAATATTTCTTTAGAACCTTTGTGTGATGCTTCTATAGGGTCCATCCCGCCTTCTATCTTTTTGAAAATGTTTTCAGTTACCACTATTCCGTCATCCACCACCAAACCTGTAGCCAGCACAATTGCCAGCAAAGTAAGTACATTGATGGAATATCCCATAAGGTACATAATAAAGAAAGCACCTATTAATGAAACGGGAATATCAATAAGCGGGCGGAACGCGATTAGCCAATCACGGAAAAATAAATAAATAATAAGGATAACTAATACAATAGCAATGAGCAATGTTTCCTTTACTTCGGTGATAGAACGTTTAATGAATTTTGTATTGTCGAGTGCTATTCCTAACTGGTAATCTTTGGGCAAATCTTTTTTAATCTGCTCTACCCGTTTATAAAATTCATCTGCAATAGAAATATAATTGGCTCCCGGCTGCGGCACCAAACCCAATCCAATCATCGGTACTCCCGATTGCCGTAAAATCGTTTCTTCATTTTCTACACCCAAAGTTGCTGTTCCAATGTCTTTAAACCGAACGGTATTACTACCAACCGATTTAACAATCATATTATTAAATTCATTTTCATTGGTAAATTTACCTTTTGTATTTACCGTCAGTTCGGTATTTAATCCTGCTACTTTTCCTGATGGCAGTTCTACATTTTCCCTGTCCAGTGCAAGTTTAACATCTTGTGGTGTTATTCCATACGCAGCCATTTGAGCAGGATTCATCCATAACCGCATGGCATATTTCTTTTGTCCCCATATCTGAACGGAGCTAACACCGGGAATAGTTTGCAATCGTTCTGCAATTACATTTTCTGCAAAATCGGATACCTGCAGTTGATTTTTGGTATCGCTTTGTAATGTTAAAGCCACAATGGCATCAGAGTTTGCATCCGACTTGGTAACGGTAGGCAATCCATCTATATCCTGTGGTAATTGGCGCAGTGCCTGCGAAACCTTATCGCGTACATCGTTAGCAGCAGCTTCCAGGTTGGCATCGAGGTTAAACTCTACTGTGATGCTGCTAGAACCCTGGTTGCTGGCGGAAGTAATGGTGCGTACTCCTTCTATACCATTGATGGCTTTTTCAAGCGGCTCTGTAATTTGCGATTCAATAACATCTGCGTTTGCTCCTGAATAGTTTGTTTTTACTGTAATTACAGGAGGGTCGATGGAAGGATATTCCCGCACACCAAGATATTTATACCCTATGGCTCCAAATAAAATGATAACCACCGACATTACAATTGCCAAAACCGGGCGGTTAATGCTGATGGAGGAGATGTTCATTTTTTAAAAGTATCAAGTAGTATGTACAAAGTAGTAAGTACTTACAAATAAGGTTATTTATATTGCATTATTTTAACAGGCGAACCTTGCTTCAACTGCATAATGCCCGTGGTTACCACTGTGTCTCCAACCTGCAAACCGGTTAATACCTGCACCTTTGCGCTGGTGCGAATACCTGTTTCAATGGGTATGGATTCTGCTTTTCCATTTTTTACAATATATACTTTTTTTTCCCGTAGTTCCGGAATAACGGATTCCGTAGGTATCATTACTGCATCTTCAATGTCTTTCAATAACACTTTTAAATCAGCAAATGCACCCGGAAAAATTTTCTTTTCTTTATTAGGGCAAATGGCACGAACCATAAATGTTCGTGTGCTCAATTCTATTTTCGGCTCTATTGCATATATCTCGCCCTTCATATCTTCTTTCATTCCATCAATATTAAAAACCACTTTCACTCCTTTTTTTATAAATGGAGCATAACGCTCGGAAACAGAAAAATCAATTTTAACCGGGTCTATTTGCAATACCGTGGCAATGGTGCTTCCTATGCTTACAAAAGCGCCATCGCTCACATTTTTTAATCCTATTATGCCGGTAAAAGGCGCATGTATTTCTGTCTTCGCTATTTGCGACTGCACATAATCCATATCGGCTTTAATAGTATTTGCACTGTTTTGCGAAGCATCAAAATCAGACTGACTGATTCCATTTACTTTTAATAAAGCTTCCTGGCGTTTTAAATTTTTATCTGCCAGGTCGTATTGCAATTGCAGTTTTTTGTATTGCGCCTGGAAGTCTGCGTCATTAATTTTTACAAGCAATTGGTTTTGCTTCACCTCTGTGCCTTCCCGCAGTGGCAAAGAAATTATCTTGCCTGCTATTTCGGGTTTTAACTCCACTTCTTCGTTAGCCACTATGGTTCCCGAAGCAGTCAGTTCGTTTTCTAACTTTTCTGATTTTATAACATATACCGAAACCGCAGCAGGCATTGGTTTTGCCCCACCAGGTCCTTTTGTTTGATCGGAAAGAGGAGGAAAGAAAATAAATTTAAGGGTTATTAAAACACCAATTACAAGTGCAATAATTATAATACTTTTAAGTTTCATCCTGTTTTTGATTTGATAAAGAGAGTAGTAACTTTTGCCTTAAAAAATAACGGGTGCAAAAGTAAAGATTATTCACATTGAAATTTCAGATTTCAAATTATTACTTACAGATTGGCAGAAATTTAAAATTAATAATTTGAAATTTGAAGCATGACATTTCCATGACAATTACATTTAACGGTTTAAATAATTTTACAATCTAATTATTCCATTCCATTTATCATTTATGAAAACACCTTTTTTACTACTTGTTTCTGCATTATTTATTTGCAACGCAAACACTGCTCAAACCGAAAAACATTTAAAAAATATTCGCCAGCTTACTTTTGGCGGAGACAATGCCGAAGCTTATTTCAGCTTTGATGATAACAGTCTTTCGTTTCAGTCGAACAATAAAAAATGGGGGCTAAACTGCGACCAGATTTTTAATATGAACATTTATGCCGCTGCCAAAGATAGTACATATCAACCAGCCCTGATAAGCACCGGGCAGGGGCGAACCACCTGTGCTTATTACCTGAAAGATGGCAAACACATTTTGTATGCCTCCACCCATAAGGGCGGAAAAGAGTGCCCCCCTAATCCTGAACCGCGAACAGACCATAAATATTTATGGCCAGTGTTTGCTTCGTTCGATATTTTTGTGGCTGATTTGAATGGAAAAATAACCAAACAACTTACCGATTCGCCCGGCTATGATGCCGAAGCTACCTTGTCGCCTGATGGCACTATGATTGTCTTTACCAGTATTCGTTCCGGAGATTTGGAATTATGGACCATGAACATGGATGGAACCAACCCGAAACAAGTTACCAATGGGCTGGGATACGATGGTGGTGCTTTCTTTTCGCCTGACGGAAAAAAATTAGTATTTCGCGCTTCCAGACCTACCACGGATGAAGACATAAAAGAGTATAAAGATTTATTGGCTCAAAACCTGGTGATGCCCATAAAGATGGAGATTTATACCTGCAACGTGGACGGAAGCGACTTGAAACAAGTTACTCATTTGGGAAAAGCAAACTGGGCTCCCTATTACACCCCGGATGGAAAAAAAATAATTTTCTCTTCTAATTACGATGCCACCAAAGGTTTTAATTTCAATTTGTTTACCATTAATACGGATGGAACAAATATCGAAAAAATTACCAACATCAGTACTTTTAATGCTTTTCCGATGTTTTCGCGAGACGGAAAAAAAATTGTTTTTTCATCTAACAGGAATACCCATGGTAAACAAGGAATAGATTTGTTTATTGCCGATTGGGAGAATTAAACTGTAATCCTCCCCTGAACTCCAACCATTATTTACCAACCTGTGTTTAGACAGTACAAAACCGTAAAGATTGACTTCCTCACCGCACCGTTCCATTTCCTTTTCGCTCCAATCCATTTCCAAAACGCTCCAATCCATTTCCTTTCTACTTCGTTTTATTACCAAACAACAGTAAAGCAATACGTTAACGTTTTTGACCATCAAACACCCTTAATTGCCAAAAAACCGACCCGAAACCGACAAAACAAAATTTATTACTTAATGACTTTGAGTATATTGATTTAAGTCGCTGATAGAGGATTCGAAATTAAAAGCATCATTTAATTTATAATAATTCCCTTTGTCCAGGTTGTGATGCCATGCAAATTTTGCCAGTTCCAGTTTCGATTCCTCAAAACTCATTAGCTTCATTACTTCTTTAATTTGTGAACATAGCATACAGTTGCTCCCAATAATTTGTTTGGCAATAGTTAATCGGCTTTCGTCAAACCCTTTGGCAGCAATAGACTGTTTTGCACTTTCAAAATCAGCCTGTCCCATTGGATATGGACATCCATACACCCCGCTATATCCCTGCAATACATAACCATTTTGATTGCCATTATTAATAGTGTTGTTCATCCCGTTTCCGGAAGTAGTAGTAGTGGTGGTGCTGTAGGTAGTGGTGGTGTTGGAATTGGTATTGGTATTGGTATGTATGGAACCATCCATAGGAACATTAATGCTTACATTTACAATCCCGTCAGGTCCGTTGGTGCTTGTTTCCACTGTGCTGGAAGTAGTAGTAGTAGATACATTGCCTCCCGGGGCACCCATTGTAGTGTAAACCACCGTTGCCTGTTGAGGGTCAGCCACAGCCTGCATAGGTATAGGTTCATTGCTTTTTAGTTTTAATTTTAATTGTCCTTTCACATCAGTTAGGGCATACGAATATTCGGTATTGGAAGTAGCATTGCCGCCCCACATTAAATATACATTGGCATTAACATCCGGCATTTTGTTTTCCAGGATAATTTTTGTTTGATAATTGGTGGCGTTCAGACCCGTTACTTTTACGTTTGTAGATGGCTTCGGATTTTGAAGAACACCATTCAGAATAAGCGAAAATTTATACCCATCTTGAGAATAAACGATAAGGTTATTGTTTTGAGAAAAAGTACCTGTTGCAAACAACAGGCAAAGCAACAGGGTGGAGAATAGTTTTTTCATTTTTTTTATTTTTTATTGTTTTTTTTATTCTGCAAATATAAAAAAATTATTGAAGTTAAAATAAAGAACTCCAAAAAGAATACTTGATATGTTAAAGAGGAAAACAGGTTGTTTCCCTTTTTTATTTGGCAATATTAGTTTCATATGTGCCCTATTGTTTATAATGAAGTTGTCAAAAGTTGATTTTTAATAACTCCCAAGGGTATCTATTAATTGAAGTTGTCAAAAGTTGATTTTTAATAACTCCCAAGGGTATCTATTAATTGTAAAACAATAATATTTACCCATTGGGAGAAAAAAGAAAAAATGATACGAAAAAGTTTAATAAAAAAGAGATTTGTTCACATTTAAAATTTGGCAATAAATTGAACAATGCTAAAGTAAAGGATTATCAAGTAGTACAAGCGATTTTAAAGCTCTTTTGGTGCGTTTTGAAACAAATAAAATTCACTGAAAAGTACTACATTTATTAGCCTTTACCGTTATTTTATTACGTCAACTTTAAACAACTTCAATAAAACAGAGGATAATTTACTTACAGAATGTAATAACTTTTTGACCCGGCAATGTAATGTTAAGCAGAAACTGACTAACATATAGTATATGTGTTACACTATTACCAATTTATTCAATATTAACCTTCTTAAAAGATAAACCAGGCATATAAATCGTCATCTCGTTCACAAGATGGTCGTTATTTTTCTTGTTTACAACATGGACAACGAAGTTTACAACATGGACAACGAAGTTTACAACATGGACAACGAAGTTTACAACA
>JANYDQ010000073.1 GCA_025363555.1 Bacteroidota bacterium
CAAAAAGGAGGTTTAAAAAACCTCCGAACAAAAAAAGAAGTCAAAAAAAAGAAAAGCCCCCCCGAAAAAAGCTAAAATATTCTTTAGAAAATCACAAAAAAGTAGAGTGGAAAACTAAACCAAACTTTTGCAAAGCTCTCACCTTAGTAGTTAACCGAAGTAATTACTGGTTAGGGCAAGTATCACCTCGGTGGTCGTTAAAAAGGCATTTTCGGGTAAAGAAATTATATAACCTGATAAATATCAATTATTTATGACAAGGGAAGCTAGGCGGTAGGTAGCTAATAGCTATTGGACGGGAGAGGTTAGAAAGTTAATGAGACAAAGTACTTCACATCCTGGCTCCCACTCCTTTCGTCAAAGGGCAAAAAGCCAGTGGCTGTTTGAGCCAGTTTGTGCGACTGGGTCGGGGGGTGAGGTCTTTATAAGAAATGTTTTTAAAATATACAAAAAAGCCCCTGCCTTGGTAAACCAAAACAGGGGCTCATGAAAAAAAGAAACAAAAGTAAATTATTTTTTTTAATACAGGGGAATTATTTTTCCAACTGAACCAACCGTATAGAAGCATTTATGTTTTGAGTACTTAATTTTAAGGTATACACCCCGTTACTCAATCCAATCTCTTTTACATTCAAATTAAATTCGTAATGCCCTATTTCCTGTGTTCCTTTTGAAGCAGAATATACCTTTTCTCCCATTACATTAAACAGTTCAAATTTCACTTCCGATTTTTCAGGAACAAAATAACTCACCGTTGTACTTTCCGTAGTTGGGTTTGGATAAATAGAATAACCTAATACTGCTGCAGGAGAAGCATCTATTCCCACAGTAAGTAGGGTAATATAATGTGTGGATGTATCAGCACCACAGTTAGAGGAAACAATTTCCGTTACGGCAAAGGTTCCGTTCGTAGTATATACGTGAGATGGGTTTTCGTTATTGGTACTTCCGCCATCACCAAAATACCATTGATAGGTATTATTAATATTGGCAGGATTAAAAAACTGAACGTTATTGCCATTGGCAGTATAAGTAAAAGAAGCAACAGGTTGAGGAATTTGTTGTGTGAGGGTAACAGGGGTAGCAGCCCAGTTGTTGGTTTCATTACTTTCAATAAAGTTATTATCAGGGTCGGTTATCGAAACAATATAATAATTGCCATTACAAACTCCGGTTAAATCCATGGACATACCTGCTAAGCCCTGCCCGTAAATATCGTAATCGCCCACATAAATTCCCTGGTCCACTCCGCAACCTGTCACCTGTCCAAAACCTGAATTGGGAATATCTGCCAGCGTTACAATAGGACCTGCCCCGTTGTTCTCCACACATACACCGTACCCACTGGTGCAATTACCAAGATTAATTAAACAAAAAGAAATTTTAGACCCTGTAGCAACTATGGGCCAGGTAGTGGCATCGGGATTAGCAGTAGGGGTGCGTAATGTAAACTCTGCCCAGTTGTTTACGTGAATATGGTTGTGTTGCGGATGGTAACTCATGGTACCTTGAGTTAATGTATCGCGGGAAGTAATTACATTTCCGTTTTTATGATAAATAGTTTGTAATAATTTTTGCTTCGGATAACTTCCGTCAGGGCATATAAGAGTAGAACAGGCAACATTAACAGTGTCGCACCAGCAGGAATTGGAACCGTGAATTTCCATTGGTCCCCATCCTATATTGGGAGTAGCATTACTTAAGGTCATTAAGCCGGGAGTTTCTGTATGATTTCCTGCAATCATTAAAGCAGAGGCAGTCATGTCGGGCAATAAGTCACAATCCTGTGAACCATCGGGGCAGGAACAACCGGCACCGTTAGCTGCTGCGCAAGGACCGAACACCAATGGGTCGTGAGGCGGATTGGCTCCAAAGATGATAGAAAAAGAAATAAGGTTGCCAAAATCGTTTGGCACCTCATCAATAATACCCAGGTACCAGGTTCCGTTTGGATTTTGATTGTTATTTTCTATATTTATAGAATTAAAAGGTATATAACTACCGGTAAAAGGCGCTGTTCCTGCTCCAATATTTCCTGAACTTCCGTTCATTGTAAAAACAGTATTGGTATAATTATCTCCACCACCGCCCTGGTTACTTGCTAATAAAACTATCGTTCCGTTTGGCGATATAAGTTTTATTTTTAAATCACTGTCGTAGGTATGATTAATATTAACTACTACCTGCGTTACCCCAAAAGAAGTATCAATGGTGGTTTGCAAACCACTTACGGTAACCGGGTAAAAACGAAGAGTATCATCATCGGTTATTGCTCCTCCTGCACTATTGGTAAAGGTTTGCGCATTAATAAAAAGCGGGGCAAGGAATAAAACGGAAAGTAGAATTTTTTTCATTTGATTAAGGATTTTAGGTTTGTGAATACAATAGTACTACTTTTAAAAATGGAATACAAATTTATAATAAAGAGATTACCAAAATTCATTCATCACCCGACCTTGAACTAATAAACCAATGGCCTAATACGCCCTCACATTTTTTCCTTCCATGTAATTAATGAAAGATTTGTTAGCTACTTTGTTACCTCCGGGGGTAGGGTATTTGCCGGTAAAATACCAGTCGCCCGAATGATTAGGGCAAGCATTATGAAGTCCTTCTATAGTTTGATAAATAATTTCAACTTGTGCATTTATTCCATCCGGGCGAAGTAATTCAGAAATCTTTTTGGAAATATCTTCAGGAGAAAAATGTTGGTAAATCTCTTTCACCACGTTGGTTATTTTTTCTTTTGGCAACCTCTCCTGTTCTTTTGCTTTTTCATATAACTCATCCAGCAAATTCTCCTTGAAATTATCTTTCAGTAATTGCACTGCTGCCTGGAAAGCAACAAAGTCGCCCAGCTTAGCCATATCTATTCCGTAACAATCGGGATAACGAATTTGCGGAGCGGACGAAACAATGACAATTTTTTTAGGTCCTAACCTGTCCAGTATTTTTATGATACTTTGTTTCAACGTAGTTCCGCGCACTATGGAATCATCCATCACCACCAGGCTATCCACCCCTTCCTGTATCACACCGTAGGTAGTGTCGTACACGTGAGCCACCATTTCATCTCGATGAGAATCGTTAGTAATAAAGGTACGCAGCTTGGCATCTTTTATTGCAATTTTATGCACCCTCGGCTGAATGGAAAGTATTTCGCTCAATTCCGGGTCGCGAACAAAGATACCCATTTGTATTATTTTATGTTTCTTAATAGTGTTTGCATAATGATGCAGCCCGTCCACCAAGCCGCTAAAAGCTACTTCCGCAGTATTAGGAATATAAGAGAACACGGTATCCTTTAAATTATAATCAACCGATTTTAAAACAGCGGGACAAAGTTGTTTCCCTAACTGTTGGCGTTCGCGGTATATATCAGCATCACTTCCTCTCGAAAAATAAATACGTTCGAACGAGCAGGAAGTTTTTTTATGAGCAGAAATTATTTCCTGTTCAGAAAATGTTCCATCTTTTTTAATTATCAAAGCATGTCCCGGAGTAATCTCTTTTACCTGTTCAATCGGAACATTAAATGCAGTTTGTATAACCGGGCGCTCCGAAGTAACCACCACTACTTCATCATCTGAATAATAAAATGCAGGACGAATACCATTGGGGTCGCGCAATACAAACGCATCACCATGACCAAACAAACCAGCCATGGTATACCCGCCATCCCATTTTTTACTTGCGGCTTTTAATATACGTTGTACATCCAGGTGCTTTGCAATCAATCCTGAAATCTCTGATTTATTATGTCCTTCTTTTTTGAATTGCTTAAACAATCGTTCGTTTTCATTGTCCAGGAAATGCCCGATTTTTTCCATCACGGTAACCGTATCATTTTTCTCTTTCGGGTGCTGACCTAATTCTACTAACTGGTCAAACAGTTCATCTACATTAGTTAAATTAAAATTGCCTGCCACCACCAGGTTTCTTGTCATCCAGTTGTTCTGTCGTAAAAAAGGATGGCAGTTTTCCATGCTGTTGCCTCCAAAAGTACCGTATCGCAAATGACCTAAAAACAATTCGCCTGTGTAAGGAAGATTTTTTTTGAGCCATTCAGAATCTTTTAAATTATCTGGATTGTATTTTTGAACCTCTTCGAAACGGCAGTTTATTTTAGAAAATATTTCTTTAATGGCTCCGCTGCCGGCTGCCCTGCTCCGGCTTATGTATCGTGTGCCCGGGTCCACATCAAATTTAATATTTGCCACACCTGCACCATCCTGTCCCCTGTTATGCTGTTTCTCCATCAGTAAATACAGTTTGTTTAACCCATACATAGGAGTGCCGTATTTTTCAATGTAATAATTTAATGGTTTAAGCAAACGAATAACGGCTATACCACATTCGTGTTTTATTTCATCACTCATACTGTTTTTGGTTTGGGAGTTGGGAATGCAAATTTACGCTTTTTATTAACGCAAAAAAGGGAGAAACGTATGGGAAGCGCTATCATTGGGTATATTGCCTCCCCCGCATTACATCTGCAAACAATAATTAATTTCCATACATCTCTAATGCAGCATCTATATAATAGAATAAATCGGTAGGATGATTATTGTCTTTTCGTTTCTCGCGTCTTTTGCCCAGGCGAACCACAATCATTTTTTTATCAGGAATACATACAATGTATTGTCCCAAAATTCCACGTGCATAAAATATACTGTGTCTTTTATAATCTGGAATTAACCACCACGAATACCCGTATTTTTGGTTTTTAATGCCATCATCATCTATCAAATCAGCCGGTTTTACAGAGTTCAGCACATACTCCTTATTTATTATTTGTTTTCCGTTATACTTACCCGTATCTAAGTATAATTTACCAAGCCGTGCAAAATCTCTTGCATTTGAATTGAAACAACAATACGCTTTTTCCATTCCGTCTTTTTGGTCAAGGCTCCAGTAAGCACTATTTTTAGCACCTATCGGTTGCCATATTTTCTCCGAAAAATATTCTGAAATTTTCCTGCCTGTGGCTTTTTCCAATATAAAACCAAGTAATTCTGAATTACCACTTAAATATTTAAACACTTTTCCCGGTTCTTCCGTTACCTCATAGCCAACAGTCAGTTTTTTCAAATCGCTGCCGTAATAAGCAGCAGCAGGGTAAGCAAGCGGGTTCACATAGTTTTCATCAAAATTAATTCCCGAACTCATCGTCAGTAAATGCTTAATGGTAAGTTGAGCATTATCTCCCTCTTTAAATTCAGGAAGAAAATCACCTACCGGCTCATCTACCGATTTTATTTTTCCATCATCTATCGCTGCCCCTATCAGCATACTTATAAATGTTTTTGCCATCGAAAAAGAGTTGGTGTGCGAGCCCGCATCAAACCCGTCCCAATATTGTTCATGAATAATAGAATCATCTTTTATTATTAAATAAGCAATGGTACCCATATCCATAAACTGTTTCACATGTTCTTTCGAAAGCGATTTGCTGTTATTTAACTTCGAAACATTCCAGTTTTTGGCAACACCTGCTTTCACTTCCCTGTTGTCAAATATCAGGTATTCATCAATAGCAGGTCCCGAACGACCTTTTAAATACGTATTTGCAATGCCTTTGTATAAATACGTTTTACCCGAAACAATAATTAATATATTTAATAAAATAAAAATGATTAAAAACCATTTCCCTGTTTTCTTTAAAACTTTCATGCGGTTGAATTTATATTTTAAACAAATATACTTTATTTAATTGAAACAAAAAAAACGACCTCCCATTTTTGCTGGAAGGTCGTTTTTAAATATGTAATACTAAACCTCCAAAGGAACTTTGAACCCCTTCGGAAGTAATACGTTGCTTATTTAGTCAACACTAATTTCTGAACTACTTTCTTTGCATCTGTTTTAATGCTTAAAAAATAAGTTCCGGCATTCATATCACTTACATTTAACTGAACATTTTGTCCCCGCATTGGTTTGTCAACCGACCAGGTGCTTACCAACCGACCAGCAATATCAGTTAATTCAACCAAAGCAATGGAATTTAAACTGTTTTGGAAAGTTACATTTACTGTTTCAGCAGCCGGGTTAGGATACACCAGTATGCCATTGTTTTCAGTAAGTGCAGAAATGCCTGTAGTTGTAATAGTAGCAACCACCGGAACTCTGCTGCTTTCGCAAACCGTTGAAGCACCTTGTACCACCCAGTCATAAAAATAATAATAATATTGCCCGCCCTGGTTGGAACCTGTTAACGAAATAAGATTATTAACAGTATAAGGATAAGAAACACCCGTATTGCTTCTTCTTAAATAAGGAGTAGCAACTCCCCAGTTAGAAGTATTGACAGATGCTTTAGTAGTAAGATGATAATTAGTACCAGCAGGTATAGCCCAGTTTAAAGTAACAATAGTTGTGTCAGCCGGGAAATTCATACTCAATGAGTCTATCACCACACCGGCAGCATTTTTTAAATCTATTTCACGAACCCCTACGGAGTCAGTATAAACTTTAACCGTTTTTAAGGTACATGCTGCAAGCACATTAAAGTCAACGGAGCCATCTGTTGTCAGTGTTCCGCTGTAATTAGAAGCCCCTGTATGGTACATTTGACCGGTGTGTAAATTTGGTCCCGGGTAAGATGTTCCTTCTTCTACATAATAAGTGGTGGTGGCATTGATAAAAGGAGTGGTGAAACTTGCACCGGTTCCCAAAAGTGTTCCGCCTGATGAAAGGTTATACCAGGAAAGAGCACCACCCGAACCGGAAGCAGACAAAGTTAATGAAGCAGGAACAGGAGAAGAAGCACCAGTTCCTGTTGGTGCTGGTGCGGCTAAAATACTAACTGCAGTGGGCGAGGAGGTAAACGTACCACAAACTCCAACTATAGAAACGGAATAATTTCCTGATGTGGTAGGGCTAATAGATTGTGTACTGGCAGTAAATCCTGAAGGTCCCGACCATGTATAAGCAAATGCTGCACTACTGCTTAATGTTAAACTTCCTGAACAGGCAGTTAAGTTTCCTGCACTGGTTACAGTAGGTGTTTCATCAGGGTTCAACACAATGGTAATGCTTGGTGAAATGTTACTAC
Organism: Bacteroidota bacterium; assembly: GCA_025363555.1. Classification (GTDB taxonomy): domain Bacteria; phylum Bacteroidota; class Bacteroidia; order 2-12-FULL-35-15; family 2-12-FULL-35-15; genus 2-12-FULL-35-15. The sequence goes on from JANYDQ010000073.1 coordinate 7,055, forward strand.
ATCCGGCTCCCGAAGTTACTCTTACATTATATGTACCCGTATTGGAAACGGTTATTGATTGTGTAGTAGAACTGTCCGACCAAAGATAACTGTATCCTGCCGGGGCAGTTAGTGTGCGTGTTTGACCGGTACATAACACATAAGGTCCTGGTATAATATTTCCAACAATAGTACATCCACCTTCCACAACAGTAACAAATTGGTCGGCTGCCAATGCAGTAAAATGATTTGTAAACTGATGAGAAGGCCAGTTAATGCGGGCAGAGTCAACAGTTGTATATGCTCCCAAACCAAAATGCAATTGCATTGAGTTAGAAGTGCCATACGTTTCTCCTGCGCGAACTTCTCTTATTTGAATTCCCCATGGACCATAAATAGTAACACGGGCTCCAATTGCACCCTCGTTACTTACTGTTCCGGTTAAATCGAAAGTAATAAAGTGATTGGTATTGGTGGTCGAATTCAAATACAATACATCCGCTGTGCCTGTAGGAGTGTTATAAACATTACCATAAGATGCATACACATCTACTTTACCATCGTGATTCAAATCACCTGTTCCGAAAGATAACATGCCGTTAGCAGCTGCCGGAAAAGGTGCATTCAACTGGGTAAAAGTGGAGTTACCATTGTTATGATAAACTATCCATGGCGAATTCCCTGCACTTCCACCTCCCGAAATTAAAATATCCAAATAACCATCGTTATCAAAATCTTCTACTACTGATTCAATAGGATCAACATTCGTTGTGAAACCAGTAGATGCCGTAATGTCTGTAAAATGACCTGAACCATTGTTTTGTAATATTTGTCCATTCTCTCCGTGATTAGTCATTACAATATCCAAATCACCATCATTATCCAAATCTCCCAGGCTGGTAGTCCAGGTTTGTTTAAAATCAACTCCTTCTATGCCGTAAGCCTGTGCTGCTTCTGTAAAAGTATTGTTACCGTTGTTAATAAACAAACGATCTCTTCTACGCTGGTCGGTATTGCTGTTGGTGCTTTGCCGGCAGTGGCAAATATATAAATCCAAATCTCCATCGTTATCAAAATCCGTCCATACACTACCATAGTTACCCGAATCATAAGGGTCTCCGCCATAAGTTAAACCCGGGTTAATGTTCAGGTTAAACACCACATTAGGGTGAACCGACCATCCGCCAAACGTTCCCGAACCTACCACCGAAGTAACATTAGCTACCATTACTCCCGTTCCCGAAGTATAAGAAGTAACCGTTCCTGTCATATAGTTCGAACCGTTATACCCTATCAGCACCGTTTGTCCGGCATTGAAAGTCAATCCTGTTTGTATATTAAATGTTTGAGTACCTGTTCCTATTGTCATGGAAGTAACAGATTTAGCAAGTATCGGCAAGTTACCCGACCCGTCATTCATGTAGGTTCTCGAATAATCCACATCATCACAAACAGTAACATCTATCCATCCATCATTATTAAAATCTCCGAACGTTACATTCTGAACAAAATAACTTCCGTTCATTACTGTAGTGGTCGAAGAAACAACACCGGCATTATAAAATAATTTAACAAGATATAACGTTCCGTTAGTACCCGTTACCACATCCTTCCATCCATTGTGGTCCACATCAGCCGCAGCCATGCCCCACACACGGGTGCCTCCCGAAATGTTTCCTAAACTGGTACGTGTGTAAGTACCGTTTTGATTTTGTAATTCCAGTACCAAAGTGGTGGACTGGTCCATTATTAACATGTCGTCCAGCCCGTCATTGTTAACATCAACAACTGTAACTGCGCAACCGCTATGTGTAGCAGTAGCAATTAAGTTATTGGAATTTGCAAATGTAAATTGTGCTTTCGCAGTGTACCCAACACATACAAAAGCTGCCAATGCAATAAATTGAAATAGTGAAGTTTTTTTCATTTTTAATTAGATTAGATTAGAATTATAAGGTGATTAAAATTATACGGGAATAAAGTAAAGGATTATTTTTTAATAAAACAATTTTATTATACTAAAGGGTAGTATATGTAGATGAAAAGCAATACCACCCTTTTTCAAAAGCAGGATTGGTTTATAAATTAAAGGTTCCACCTTGTGAAAAGGTGGAACCTTTGGAGATGTTAATTACTGCACCACTATTTTTCTGTTCGTTACATTTTTATTCTCATCTGTTATTCTCACAAAATAAATTCCTTTTGCAACACCGCTCAGATCTATTGTTGCGCTTTTGCCATTAACTATTAGCCGTTTATCATTCACCATATTTCCTAACACATCTGTAATTATTAAAGAAGTATTTTTTTGTTCGGATGAAAAGGTAATGGTGGTGGCGGAGGTGAAGGAGTTGGGGGATATATTCATCCCCGAATTATTAAATTCATTTATTCCTGTTGTTACATCCACATAAATAGTTCCGGTTGTTGACCCGGAACAACCTGCACTATTTTTATAAGTATAAATTATTGTATGCAATCCCAACCCAGCTATAGAAGTATTGAAAGTTCCATTGGTTACACCTGCCCCGCTGTAAGTTCCACCTAATGGTAAACCACCTGCCAAATTTCAATCCCTGCATTTAAAAATAAAGTATCAATGCCTAATAAATTAAGTGTTACAGTTGGTAATGGTTTAACTGTTGCCCAAGTGCTTGCAGGAAAAGTATTGGAACCCATTACGGCAACAGCAGTATAAGTTCCGGAAAATAAAGTATCTGGAGAGGCAATGGTAACATTTTGACCTGTTGCCGAAAACGCATTTGGTCCTGTCCATTGATAGTTTGTTGCCCCGGTTATAGTTGATGCCATAAGATGTAATGGTGAGTGTTCACAGGTAGGTCCGGCATTGTGCGCCCTGAAATTAAAAACAGAATCACAGGTAATAGAACCTGCGGGAGAAACAGGATAACTTACTGTTACTCCACTTAAATTAGAATAATTGCTCGACAGCAAAACATAATAATTGCCCGATACAGGTGTAAAAGTAAAGGAATTTAATCCCGTTGTAGAATAATTACAGGAAATAATATTTGAATCAGTAATTCCGGCACACCAGTCAGCCGAAGTTGCAAAAGGTCCCCACATTATATAATCCACATCGGGATGCCCACCGATACTATCAAGGGAATTTACTCCTATTGTTATAGGTGTTGAAACAGTGGTTTGAAACACATTCCAGATAGGATTATGAGTGCTGCCAAGACAGCCGTAAATACCACCACCACCAAGTGAAGGAACACCTGTACATTGCACAAGTGTTGATACTATTCCAATACAATTAGGATTAGCGCAACTAATGGAGTCGTTACATGCACCATTAAATGCAGTAGTGGTAGTACCTTGCGGCTCCGTGGCACAAATTGTAAATGTGCCCGTTTGTCCTGCAAATCCACACATCATAATATACAGGGTATCCCCCGGTGTTAATCCTGTTGCTGTGATAGCCGGCATCAAACCCAAAAAATCATCGTTACAGGCAATTAAAGATAATGCCTGGCAAGAACCCGAATATATTGCCATCATTCCATCGCCAATTGTTCCTGGACCTGTAATAATATGCAAACTACCTGTAGAAGGTACTATTGCCGAATACCATACATCTGCTCCGGAATAAAAACCACAAGCAGGAGGCGGAATTCCTATTGCAGATGTTGCTGATATATTCGAATCTGTTATGGGGTTACAAACTGTATCAACCACTAATGGGGTTGCATTGCATGGGTTATCGTTTGCAGGCTGCGAAAACAACATTCCTGAAAGTACTACAAATGCAACTATCATGAATAGTTTGATTGAAGAAATGTCTTTTTGTATAGAGAATAAATGTTTCATGGTGTATAAATTTGTTAGTGATTATTTTTTATAAATGATTTCATCATATTTTGCAATGTAAATATTTAATGGCACTATTTTATCTTTTATTTCTTTTATCATATTTATACTTTCTTGCTTTTTTGTCCTTACCTCCAAATAATGTTTTGAAGGTTTAAAAACACAACTCACAGCATCCGGAACAGATAATACATTTTTAATTATCATTGTCGAATCCGGTGTTGAAACTATTGCACCTCCAGTTGTTATAGTAAACAAAGAATATATGCCTTCGTAAGTTGGTTTTCCGCTCATTTTATTATCTTCTTTCAATTGCATAAATTGTTCAGTGCTTAATATATTGCTGTTTTCCTGGGCATAAAGTTTGCTCATTGAGAAAGAAAAAAATGTGAATAGGAGGAGGAAGTTTTGATTTTTCATAATGGTTAAGTTTTTAATTATTCAGTAAAAGTAATCTAATATTTTTCCATAAACAAAACAATCCCGCTCTTTTTCAAAAGCGGGATTGGTTTACTCATTCTTTACTTGTTTTCACTTAATGCTTCATCGCCCAAAACCATTTGCCAACTTTATTAGCAGTATGCAAAAGCTCAACCCCTGGTTTATCTTCATCTTGCTTTAACCTGCAATCAACTTCGGTAAGGAGCGGGTGTGTCATTAGGTTTGGCTTTATGCCAATAGCAGTTACCTCTGTTGGTTTTGTGCGTTTTACTGGCTGAAAAATAGTTTTCATTATACAATAATAATAGAGCACGGCTCGCTATCTGGTCCTGCTTCGCCCGTAGGACTTAGATAAAAACAAATTATCCAAAGTTTTTTCCCCACTTTGTCCGCAGTTTGTGGAAGTTCAAACTCTGTTTTACCTTCCTGTTGTTGAATCCTGTAATTTTCTAATGGTGGTGCAGTTGCGGCTGCATCGGTATAACAAATTTGGTAACTACATACCTGTTACAGCAGACTGACCATAAATATCACAAAACCAATAAACTACACTTATTTTTAATATATTACATTTAGAATTATTATTATTATTATTATTTTGTGTACCTTTGTGTCGTAGAAACATTTTTAACTACTGAAAATCACACCGCATCGGATAGTAGTTCCCTGTAACCACAAACAAAATGGAATATTATTTTATATAATATTTTAGGGAAACATCATTTACATTTACAAATAAATCGGTAACAATGACAACTTACAATAAAAAACCAGCGTCTTTAGAAATTATCACCAACAAAAAAG
>JANYDQ010000074.1 GCA_025363555.1 Bacteroidota bacterium
ATTGATTTAATTGATAGTGCAACTGAAGTAAATACAAAAGCAACTGTAGTACCAGGTAAGGAACCTATCAGGAAAGTACAGTCAAAAGCAACTGTAGTTCCGGAGGTACATACAAAAAAAACTGTACGGGACCTCAGCGCAAAAACAAAAGCATTAGCATTGGAAATTGAATTAGAGTTATTGGATTTAATGGGATTAGGTCGTTTGGACGATGAAATAATTGATAGGATGATTAGCCTGTACGAAAAGGCTATGATTGATAAAACAGGGAAAGATGTAATTAGTCTTGGTAAACTAAGCAGCACCGAAATTAATTTTCTTAAAAATGCAACAGGGATAGACTTTTCTAAATTCAGAAGAATTGTTGATTTTAACGGTGCAAGACATACTTATAAATTTCATGGTGGCAACCATGAAAAGCTAAGTAATCAAATCCCTGTAGAGCCTATTCATTTCGCTTTCGCTCCTAAAGTAATAAGCGAATACGATACAATAAAGTTTCAGCCCAAAGGTATAAACAAAAGAAATGACACTATTCTTTACACTAAAAAAATAGGTAAAACGTATTTCGTGGTAGAAGAAATAATAACCGGGGAAAACAAATTAAGATTACATACAATGTGGATAAAAAAATAACCGCATTGCTGCGGTTACTGTTGTGAGATTTCCTTGTGAGTTTGCAAGTGCAAGCACTCCCAACCATTAAACGTCCTGAACGAAGGCTCAATAACAATACAAAGGTATAAATTATTATAACACAAAGGAATAAAATATGGCACATTTAACAGGACTTGGAGAAATACCAACAGTAATAACGGCAGAAAATTACAACAATGCAGTTAACAATAACAATCAATTGTTTCATGCTTTAAAAGGAGAAATAAAGCAGGCACATAATTATTTTATGACCGAAACGGACGGTTTTACAAAGCTTGACAATCTTTATAAAACAACAGTTATTCAGGAAGCATGGAAAAAACATTTAACTCAGGTAAATAATATTGCCTCTAAATTATCGCTTACCACGCGGAAAGGCTATACTCCGTATTATTCAGAAGGTGTAAACTATAATAGTGCAAAGGATTTATCTATTACAGAAATAGCAAAGCTTATCAAAAAGGAACTTGAAATAAGGTACGAAGATTGGAAGTTTAGCGTTACCACTGATTCCTTTTCCGGTGGGCGTTCAGTTACGGTTAAAGTTTTAAATACACCTCACAATCCCTATTCGGACAAATTTATTGAGTACATGAAAAATGACGAAGTTGTTTGGCATGAATATAACAGGGATGCTCGTTTCGGGGAAAGAGAAAGTTATTATAATGAAGCTTTCCAAAAAGATTTAAAGAAAATTGAAAGCATCTCAAACCAGTATAATTTTAACGATTCCGATTCAAGTACTGATTATTTTCATGTTAGTTATTACGACCATGTGGGAGTTAATGAAAGCCAATTACTACATAAGTATTTCCCTTCCAACAAATCAGTAGTAAAGAATATTGAAAGGAACCAGGATTGGGACAAAAAAACCAAAGAAGCAAACAAAAGAGCCGCAGAGCGTAAAGGTAAGTTTTTAAAAAATCAACCTATCATGTATCAATACACCTCAAAAGGAGGACATATACCGGAAGGTAAATACGAAGGCAGAATTTTAAAGTCGCCAAATGGACGTTCAAGTTCTGGTACAGGTTACGAAATAGAATTTTATGTTGACAAGAAAAGAGGCAAGGACGGCACAATTATTTCATTAGAAAAAAGACAACGATACACCACAAAAACAGGCGAAGCAAAGCTATCGGCAATGGAAGAAGAAAACCCGTTACTAAAGCAGCAATTTAAAAAAGGAGAAAAAGTTTACTTTACCCTGGACAAAGAAATATTTGATTCATACAAAAGTAAAACGGTTCCAATTCTTTTGCCCGGGGTGTACGAAGTAGAAATAACCGGAAAAACAAAAGGTGAATACCCTTTGTATTCTTTCCAAATTCCTTTTACTTTTTTGCATGAGGCAACAAATAAAGAATATACACACTTGCATTATTTTACACGGACACCAATAGACTTAAAGCCGCTTACTTCTGCAATTATTACCAAACCTGAAAACAAAAAAACATTTGCTTTTGCAAAAGCCAAAGCCCTTGCACTGGAAATTGAATTAGAGCTTTTGGATTTGGCAGGATTAGGCGGGTATCATCAAAAAGAAATATTGCGGGTAGTAGATAGCTATAAATATTTGACTAAAGTCCAATTAATGAAAGTTGCAGCGGAAAATTATCAAAAGCTAATCAGCAAAAGTGCTGTGAATAAACACAAGGGAATAACAATTAAATTTAATTCTATGGGAAAGTCTGAAACTATTTTTAAAGGAAAAATAAAAAGCCATATTGTATTAGCAATTGTCAATCTTATTTCTCTTTTGGAAAATGCTAAATACAACAATTACAAATCAACAGAACTGCCAAAACATACAAAGAAAAGAATAAAAGGATTTCTGAATTTCACTGCAAAAATGGTTGTTGATAATGAAATAAAAACATTCAGGATTCCGGTTGCCTATAAAACGGTTGGGGATAAAGTTCATTATCACATAACAGAACTGGAAATGAAAAAGGTTTTAGTAACAGGGCAATAACCACGTTACCTCCCAATCGAAACTAAAACCTTTTCGAATACAAAAGTAATAAATTAATTTAAAACAAATATTATGATAACATTTAACAATTACAACGAAGCCACCAAACAGATTAACTGGAACACTTTGCCGGATGTTTTAAAAAGAACACATACACAGCTTATGCCGGATGCTCAGGCGGGAGCTTATGCAGGCGATACCGATGTAAAAAGAGTAGTGGATAGCTACATTTCTAAACTCAATGCAGCTTTAGCAAAGCAGGAACCAGTTAAGGACGAAATTATAGAAACAATAAAGGAAGTCTTTCCCGGAGTGCCGAAATTAGTAGAGCGCATCAGTGATGAAATTGCGTTAATAAACAGGTACATTAACTTTCACGGAAAAAACAAAAGCAGGGACCAGGTATATAGTCTTTTAAAGGCAATTCAAAAAGCAATACTTGAAAAGCGCGTAAACAAGACTTCCCAATATGGAAAGGAAGTAATGCAAATGCAGGATTCATTGTTAGCAATTTTAAAGCATGATGTAAAAAGCTATGACATTACTATTGATGCAAAAAATTTGAAAAAATATAAATCAATCGTAACGAGTGTGGCTCCTATGAGTTCGATACAGTTATTAAAACGATATGTATCACTTCAAAACAAAGCAGCGATAGTAGATAAAGCAACCCGATTGCGCGATGCGATACATAAAAATATGAACGCAAGTGATAAATACTATTCTTACTTAGTAATAGCAGGCAGGAACCTTAATTCATATATTGAAATTTCTAAAACCGATAAAAACGAAACTCTTAGACCGTTTTCCGATGTTGAACTAAAGGGATTAGGTTTTGTTGTTCCTATAATTTCGGCAGTAGCAGCATCCGCAACAGGCGCAGCAGTTCACGCGCTTACAACTCACCATTTAAAGAAAAAGAAAAACGGATTAGGGAGTGTGGCTGAACCTAATCCTGATAAGCCGACTACCGGAGTAATGAGCATTGACGACATTCATAATTCAGAGTTCAAAACTATTGGCTTGACTGGTGATTTATTAGCGTTAATTGGTGATGCCTGCAAACCAACTTCAATAATGTTTTCAGGAAAAGGAGGAAGCGGAAAATCTACAGAGGCATATCGGCTTGCTGAATTTTGTAATTGTAAAGGAGATAAAGTGTTAGTTGTGGCAGCCGAAGAATACAATACACCTACGCTGCAAAATTTATTAGTTCGGCTAAAGCTTAATATAAACAAAAATACTTTTCATTGGGTAAAAGACATTAACCAGGTTAACCCTGCTGACTATGACTGGATAATGTTGGACAGTAAAGATAGTTGCGGCTTCACCCATTCAGACCAGTTTGAAGCCTTTAAACAAAAGTATCACAAACAAAGCTTTATTCTTACTTCCAAAGCTACTAAGGACGGAAGGTTTAAAGGCGATGGCGGTTGGCAGAATGTTGTAGATACATTGGTAAATTGCGAAGCTACCCAGGAAGGATTGTTTGCAGAAGCGGGCGGGGAGAAGAACCGTTGGGGAGGAAAAGGCAGAATTAAGATTAAGTAAGTATAAAAATCTACAAAAATCTGTAAGTAGATGTAAGTAGCTACAAATAAATAAAAATGGATAACAAAACAAAAATACCTTTGAGTTCATAATAATAATAATAAACTAAAAAAAACAAAAACAATGAAAAATGTATTCAAGATTATTGCAATAATGTCCCTGGTAGGGACGTTCTCGCACGTTTCTTTTGCAACCGATGTAGGTAAGCAGAGCTTTACGAGTAAAGCAAATAAGCACGAGGGTTTAACTACCCCTCAAACAGATTGTAATGTTATTGTAGTGGTTGCAATTGCACCTTACAGCATTCCTGTTGTAGAACTCAAAATTATTTCTACCGTAGGATTGCAGACATTGGCAATTTTGGAAAATCCTATTTTCGATGCAAAGGATACGGGAACCTGTTTACTTTATAAGGAACCCTGTTACCGAAGCCCTCATGTAAACAGGGATTGTATTTGGAAGTATGCCCATCGGCAGTGCTAAACCAAACAGAACAAAACAAAAACCCTCCTGGTGATTCCGGGAGGGTTTTTTGTTTTTCGAAGGTCGCCCATCACAAAACACCCCATTTGTAAACTATTGATTTTATGGGTATTAATTTTCCGCTGCGAGCTGATGAGAGCTTTGCAAAAGTTTGGTTTAGTTTTCCACTCTACTTTTTTGTGATTTTCTAAAGAATATTTTAGCTTTTTTCGGGGGGGCTTTTCTTTTTTTTGACTTCTTTTTTTGTTCGGAGGTTTTTTAAACCTCCTTTTTG
>JANYDQ010000101.1 GCA_025363555.1 Bacteroidota bacterium
AGTTGGTGTTGCTTTTACTATTACTGTATAAGTAGCAGTTGCTGCTGTACAAGGTGCATTGGAAACGGTCATTGTTAATGTAACTGTATTTCCACCATCTCCCGCTGCGGCAGTATAGGTTGGTGTTAAAGTAGTAGCACCCGCTGTAATTGAACCTGCACCGTTATGTGTCCATAATATAGTACCGTTTGTTGATGTTGCACCGCTCACTGTTGCTGTACTGTTCTGACAAATGGTTTGGCTGCCTCCTGCTGATGCAGTTGGTGTTGCTTTTACTATTACCGTATATGTAGCGGTTGCTGCTGTACAAGGTGCATTGGAAACCGTCATTGTTAAAGTTCTTGTTAAACCTGCATCTCCGGCTGCTGCTGTGTAAGTTGGCGTTAAAGTAGTAGCGCCTGTTAAAGAACCTGAACCATTATGCGTCCACAGTATAGTACCATTAGTGGATGTTGCACCACTTACAGTTGCTGAACTGTTCTGACAAATGGTTTGGCTGCCTCCTGCTGATGCTGTTGGCTGAGGGGTAACATTTAATATTGCACTTCCCGTATTTGTACAACCATTCGAACCGGTTACTGTTACCGTATAAGTATTGGTAGCATTTGCCGCTGTAGCATTTACTGTTGCTCCGGTGGTCACCCCCCCTAAGAAAGTGGATGGACTCCAGGAATAAGTTGGTGGTGGAGGAGAAAAGATATAAGCTTGTCCACTTCCGGGCCAAACTGAATTTAAATCCTGAACAGATGAAGTACTATTTACCTGTGTTGAAGTATTTACATCATTAAATAATCCTGAAGCAGAAACAATACCGCATGAGAACGAGCCGGGTGTAGTTGTATTTGCCCCGTAAACAAATTTAATAATATTGGTTGTTTCGAAAAGCCATACTTGGAAAAACTGGGTAGGAGCGGCAGCAGTACAGCAACTGTTTGTTTGCCAATCCACCACCAATTGCCTGTTAGGCGATACTCCGAATACCTGGTAACGAACTCCTACTGTAGAAGAAGTATATAAGTCATCCCACATTGGCATAAATCCAGGAAAGGTTGCACTATTTGTAGCATTACTAAATGTAGATGTAACGGCAGTGCTTCCTAATGCCATCAAACCATTAGAACTCACAGAAAACTGTGTATAAGTGGTTCCGGAAAAGTTAAAACTGAAAGGTAATGCAGTAACAGCAGACGCACCATCATCTACACTTGTACCTACTAAAGTACCTAACGATGCGCTTATTGTTGCTAAAGAATTTCCTGTTGATGTGGAATAGGTATAACCTGCGGCATTGGCTGGGGAAGAGGCAGTAGCCGAAGCAGCTAATACACTGTTACTTCCTGAACAAATTGTTGAAGGAGTTGCTGTAACACTGTTCATCGTAACCCCGGTGATAACTGTTATAACACTTGTTGCAGTAGCTGTACAGCTGTTTGCTGCTGTACCAGTTACTGTATATGTAGTAGTGGATGCAGGTGTTGCATTCACATTGGCACCTGTTGAAGCAGACAAGCCGGCAGTTGGCAACCAGGAATAAGTAAAAGCGCCCGATGCTGCTAATGCCACCGCAGTACCATTAACATTACAATAATTTGCTGTTGTTGGCGATACCGTTACAGATGGTGTTGTATTTACCGTTAACGTTACCGCAGGACTAGAAGTTACTGAACAAGTACCATTACTTACAATAACATCAAATGTAGCCCCATTTTCTGTTGTAGCAGGGTTAGTAATTGACATTGTTGCTGTGGTAACATTACTATAAGGAGCTACGTTGGAAAGGTTCACCCCGTTTTTTCTCCATTGATAAGAAGTTATAGTACCTGTAGCGGTTACACTTATCGTTCTTGTTCCGTTCCCCGAACAAACTGCAGCCGGTGTTGCCGGTTGAACAGTAATAACAGGGTAAGCATTTACGGTTAAGGTTACTGATGTAGTAGTTACATTACATCCTGTTCCATTACCCACCACGCAGGTTAATACTGCACCGTTTTCGGAAGTGGAAGGGTTTGTTATTGTAAGCGTACTTGTAGTAAACCCGCTATATGGAGCCCCTGAAATATTTACCCCTCCTTTCTGCCACTGATAAGTGGTAGCACCTGAAGCAACTACACTAACCGTAGCTGTTGAAGTACCTGCACACATAGCAGCAGGTGTTGTAGGTTGGGTAGTGATGGATGGATATGAGTTAACTGTTACTGTAACCGGAACCCTTGATGCGGATACACAACCGGCAACATTATAATTAATTATTACTAATCCGTTCCCTGTTTTATAACCTTGGGTATTAGTTACTGAAGTAGCACTTCCGTTTGAAAAGCTGCTTCCGCCACCGCCACCGCCATAACTGGCTCCGCCACCACCAAAATAACCACCACCGCCACCGCCACCATAAGTTGCGCTACCATTACCACCTACTCCGGTTGCACCGGCTGAACCTAAACCTCCGTTAGATACACCACCCGCAGCTTGTGTGCCGCCCGTTCCATTATAAGTTGTCTGCACGTTGCATTGAAAACCGTCCTGACCTACCAAACCTCCGCCATTACCACCATTATTCTGACCTGCAGTTGCACAGTTGTACCCGCCACCGGCACCACCTCCTGCTACTAAAACCCTATTTGTAAGTGCTGTGCCGCTTATTCTAATATCGGACGCACCACCGCCACCGCCTCCATTCGTTCCTCCGGTTGCACCACCGTTAAATCCAGCAGTAGCATTTGCTGTGGTTCCTCCAACATAAATATTTAAAACCTGACCGGCACTTACAGGATAAGTAGCTTGTATTCTGCCACCCAATCCTCCGGTACCATATAAACCCACTCCACCTTGTGCACCTTGTGCATCCACAGTAATACTAGTTACACCATTAGGTATTGTAAAGGTTTGAACTCCTCCGGTATAATTAAAGGTTTGCGGACCGCTTGCTCCCGTAGTTGATTCTGCATAATAAGTAGTGGTTCCTCCCGGAGTAACAGCATAATTTGCCGCACTTGCTACTGTTGTTAATAAAGTTCCTCCAGATGAAGCGTTCCACCAATTTATATTATTTCCCGCAGAAGT
>JANYDQ010000129.1 GCA_025363555.1 Bacteroidota bacterium
CAATGGTGAAAGCATTAACACGACCTGAAATTATTTCAGCACTAACTGACCCAGACCTTATAGACTATTATGAAGTCCTTAAACCGATAAAATAAACTACGGCTGACAACAACACAGAAACGTGGAAACACAATAAAGACAAAGGACACGAAAGAAATTACTGCTGATAACATCGCCTTGCCGAAAATGCCGCCAGAAATATTAATGCTAATTTTGCAGCGTGTGCAAGGCGGTAATGAGCACAACAACAAGAGGCTAAGAAAACAATGAAACAATGAAAAATATAATTTACTTGCTTTTCCTTTTAGGAAATTTTAAAAATGTTCTTTCTCAGAATTTAGTTCCAAACCCCGGGTTTGAAACTATTAATGCCTGTACATGGCAATTGTTGAATTCAGGAGAAGCCCACGGAAATGCTCCTCCCTGGAACAGCCCTACAACCGGTGGAAACTGCGATTTATTTAATACCTGTTGCACTTTTTTTGCATCCTCAAACGGATATCCTTATGGAGTACCTGCTAATAATTTTGGATACCAGGCTCCTCATTCAGGAAACGGTTATGCAGGAGGGCAAACTTATTTTTCAGGAATGTTTGTTTTTCATGAGTATTTACAAATACCATTAAGCAGTCCTCTTGTAGCAGGCGAACAATACTGTGCAAGTTTTTATGTAAATGCTTCCTGTTCCTCCTATTCCAATCTTGCATCCAATAATATTGGAATGTATTTTTCAGATACACTTACCAATATTCCTAATTATTATTCGGGAGTATTAAATTTTGTTCCTCAACTAAATACTACAGCACTGGTAACGGACACTACCAATTGGACGTTAATTTCAGGTCAGTTTATTGCCCAGGGTGGAGAACAATATATTATTATTGGCAATTTTTATTCTGATTCTCTTACCGATACAATTCAAATACTACCGGGAGCAAGTGCAAACGCTAATAGCAGCGCTTACTATTATTATGATGATATAGATGTACATTGTTGTAGTTGCGGGCAGGTAGGAATTAAAGAATCAGAAATAAAATATTCTGATTTTATAGTATACCCAAATCCTGTTACAGACAAATTAAACATTCAACTAAATAATGACGGATCATCCGAAATAATTCTTTACGACCTATTATCAAGAAAACTTTTGCAACAAACATTTACTAACTCAACAACCATAAACACAGAACAACTTGCAAAAGGAATGTATCTTTACGAAGTGCGAAACAAAAACGGAATTATTAGAAACGGAAAAGTAATTAAACAATAACACGAAAGAAAAACATCCGATAACATCCCCCGTAAGCGCTAAGTTCAGCGCAGGCTTGTGTGTGTGGGACTTAGTGTTTAGATAATTGTGTAAGTTTTACTTACATTATTAAAACAAAATTTTTTCATGGTGTATGAGTGTTTTTTTTCTTGATAAGAAAGAGAAAAAAGAAAGTATCTTTACAAAAAAATAAATGTTATGCAGGTAATAAATCAAAAAGTACACATTAGTACATTGTTGTAATTCAATACTCTTACCCCCGCGTAATCAGGGTCGAAAGAAGTAGATGGCCACCAAAAACCATAATTTCCAAACACACTGGAAAATACTCCCTGGTCATCGCGCTTGCAACCGGGCAATCCTGTAAAGCCGCTGCTGTTGCTTGCCCTGGTATTAGGACTGGTCCAGTGGACAGTTCCTGCTTCTTTCATTTTATTTCCTTCATTAGTGCCCCTGTAACCAATTGTTGTTAAATCTAAAGGAAAATCGGTTGCACAGCTTGCAGGTGTCAGCCGCGTTCACGGATATTTTAAATCTAACGGCTTTTCGGTACGTTGTGTATGCGATATTGCTGCAAAGGTAGATGAGAATAATCCTGAAAACAGGATACAGGTTTATCCCTAACCCCGCTGTTGAAATAGTTACTATTGATTACGCTGTTTCGCAACAGGCAAAAATGCAGAATCTTCAAACAATGATGCAGAGTCTTCAAACAATGATACTCTTCCGTTTAGTTGTAACGGATTATAAAACGTAATTAAGCCAATATCAGTAAGGGTTTCAATAACCCCGCCTTAAATAATTACTAAAACGAACTGCCTGCTTTAGGTTTTTTTACCCCAGTATCTGGTTTTTGTAATTCCGGTAATCTTTTTTCTATATACAAGACACCCCGGTTACAACGAAAAAAATAGAGCAATGACCAAAGACTCATAAATTTTAATTAGTTTTGCAACTTAGATTTAAAAAGATATAAAAATGAAAAAACAACTTTCCATCTTTCTGACTGTTAGTATATGCAGTGGCTCGCTTTTTTATTCGGGGTGTAAAAAAGAATCTGCCGATACGGTTAATCCTAATGTTACCCTGAACGGGCTTGCGGTATGTTACCTGCAAAAAGGCCGACTATGGATAGATGCTGACGCTACTGCGCAGGACGATGTGGATGGTACCTTGCAGGTTACTTCTTCGGGAGATTTAAACCCGTCTGTGGTGGGAACTTATACTATTACGTATAAGGCAAAAGATAAATCGGGAAACGTTGGCACTGCTACCCGTACCGTTTATGTGGTGGATGTGGAAGGCACATATACTCATGAGTTATGTTACCGTCATTACCCGGTTACTTATTCTTTGGACACCACCCGCTTTGATGATCATCTTTTTTTGGCAACCGATATGGGAGGTCAGTTAAATTATTTGCTTTTTGCCAACTATGCATCGGGTTATGTGTATTCTTATTTAACCAGCGGAAGTACTATTACTATTCCACAGCAAGTTGTTAATTGCGGTAATCCTGCCATTGACAGAACATTTTCGGGCTCCGGAACCATCAGTAATGCAAATCCGCTTCATACCAAGATAACCCTTACCTTCACAGAAGTTTCCGATTCTACCTATCATAGCAGGATTGTGTATGTTAAAGATTAAAGGGCAGTACTAAAAATTGCTTTTTTTGTTGTCAGGTTTCAATGGTGTCATTCGTTGGGTTGAAACATATAATTTATTGGAAGACGTTCGTTCGTCTTTAAAAATATTTTTCTCTGTTATTCTCTTTGTATTCTCCTTTTTTTTCTCTGTGTAATTAAAATGTATTTTTTGTTACACAGCGTTTCACAGAGCAGACACAGAAAAACACAGAGTTTTTTTATTAGTTAACTCAACTTGCTAATTATAGATATGCTTGTAATGCAGTCCCTACGGGACATTATATCGGTAGAACAAAAAAGAAAAAACCAGCAAAAGTCCCGTAGGGCAATGTCATTAAGTTAAGGTTTTCGACCTTGAAAAGGTCACATGTTTATAGTAATAAATGTAGTATTCAATTGTTCGACTCCTCCGGAGTCG
>JANYDQ010000284.1 GCA_025363555.1 Bacteroidota bacterium
GTTTTTTGTTTTTGTTAGCATGATGCAAATCTGCAAGTTTTTATAATCCAAAAACCTTTTTCTTGCAGATTTTTTTAACTCTTTTTTCAACACCTGTTAATAATATCAATGGGTTCATTGTTTTTGAGGGAGGACTATTTAGTATTTTTATAAACTTTCAAGGCTTTCATTACCTTGAAGGTTTTTTGGTTAATATTTACTGAACAATAATCTTTTTATTCATCACACTTTTATTTTCCATGATAAGTTGAATAAAATAAATTCCTTTAGTCATCTCTCCTTTATCAATAATAATTTGTTTCTTTCTTTCTTCGAAAACTTTACTAAAAATTTCTTTTCCTAATACATCTAATATTTTAACCGTACAATTTTTTTGCTCTTCACCAAAAGTAATTACGGTTTGATAGGTAAAAGGATTAGGCGCAATGGTAACTGTGTTATTAAAATTATTTTCATGAATACCGGTTACTACAATGGCAGTGCAAGCAGAAGTGTCGGTGCAAACACCGTTGGTAACAATTACCGCATAATTACCACTTGCAACGGCTGTGTAACTTTGATTGGTTTCTCCCGGAATAGGCGTATTGCCTGCACTGCAATTAATCCATTGGTACATGGCTCCGGAAAAGTTGGCTGTAATAGTATTTCCGGCTAATGTAGTCATTACATTTCCTGCAATGGGCGTAACCGTTATGGTGTCGCTGCCAGTACACCCGAAAGCATTGATAACGGTAAGATAATAAATCCCTGTTCCAGTATAAATGGTATCATTGGTATTGGTATTGGACCAGAGGTAAGAATTGTAAATTAAGGAATCGGAATACAGCATGGTAACATTTCCACTGCCGGAACACGTAAACGGAAACCCTGAAATTGAAGGGGTTGCAGCAGGATGAACAGTGACCTGGGTGGAAGCTGATTTGGAACATCCGTTTAAAGTAGCAGTAACAAAATACATTCCTGATGCGTTAACAGTCGTGGATAAACCAGACGAAACAGTACTCCATACATAGTTATCGTAAGTAGTGGGTGTTACTGATAATACAGAAGAGTCACCCTGGCAAAACTGGGTGGTGCCTGAAATATGAGGATTTAAGGCAGTTACAGAACTTGTATCCACAAATATGTTTGAATTAATAATTGTACTTCCTACCGGAATTCCATTATCTGTGCCAATGAAGGTGATTGTATGAACCCCAGCATTGGCAGCAGTAGCAATGATTCTGACAATTGCGTAAGCAGAGTTTCCGGATACATTGCTTATAACTGTTGCATTTGGTGTGCCATTCAGATTAACGGAAACAGTAGTATTTTGACCTGCTTCGGGAGCTAAGAATTCTTCTTTCAGATAAAGTGTATCTCCCGTTCCGCACATTTTAATAGTATCGCAATTACTTAACCCACTTGCAACGGGCGCCATATTGGTACCCACACAAAAGTTGGAATAAAACGATTGTTTATCCAAAAAGTCCACCCCGTCATAATTTCCAAAGCTGCCGTCATAAGCTATGCCGGGAGCGTTAAATTGTCCTATTTGAATGGAAGCAATTCCATCGCCTTTGTTTACTCCTACTGTTGCACCGCTACCTCCAAACCCGGCTGTACCGCCATATCCAGTGGTCCATTGCATGTCTCCGTAACAAAAAGAAATGTTGTTCCCGAAGGGCAAAACAGGGTCGTTGCCATCGGTAATAATTACCTGGAAAGTATTTAATAAATCGGAAGTGGAGTCATATCGCGCCACGCCATCCCATTTAATAATAGCATATGTAGGTGTAATTTTATAATACACCAAACCGCTTCCGGGATTGCGCGTATCCACATCTGCCCAAAAAGGAGCAACCATTACAAAAGAAGAGGAAGGAAACCCCGTGGCGGAATACCCTCCATAAGCACCATCCAGTGTTATGTTTCCATTGTTGTTAATATAAATTTGAGTGTAATTGGTTCCGAATAAACAGAAGTCGAAAGGAATTGTTTTTGCTGATGTGCTGCCGTCATCGCTCCTGTAATCGGGCGGTGTAGCACCATTGAACTCGGCAACACTGAACGTATTATCAATAGGAACAATGCAATTACAAACAGGTAACCCTCCACCTTTTTCCTGGTTAACGGTGTGCGAACGTTGCTGTGTGGCGGGCAATGCTGCAGTTGGCTGATGGTCGCCAACAGGAATATACTGTACATCGGGTTTCAGTTCCCCTTTTGCTTTCATGCGGTTATAAACCGCATTTGGCAAAAATATTTTGGATTGTGAAAATGTCTGAAACGAAACCGTTCCAATAAGAAGAATAGAGAGTAAATTTTTTTTCATAATTAATCTGTTTGTTTTTTAAGAGGCTAAATTATAGATAAAATTCGGATAAAGTGGATTTGTGGTGTGGAAGATGATTTTAATGTATTATTTAAGGAGTAACTGTTTTTCTTTTTACTGCGAACTATACCTAACACTCTTTTCGCCCAGTTTTACCACCACTGTTTTGCTCGCGGGGTTTTTCAGTTTAGAAATAATAAATTTAACCTCCTCCGTTTTCAATTCCCTGCACACATCGCCATTATTTGTATGTTTCAAACAAACCGTAATTTGAGGAGGTAACGATTTTTCAAACATCCCATCAGAAACCAACTCCCAGCTATGCTCCTTGCAACCACCCGAATAAGTAACAAACACTGAAAGCACCTCCCCTTTCACCATCATGCTGTCCACCCCGTACATAGCGCTGGTAGCCGCCATATCAGCATTGGCATAAATAGCTACTTCTTTACTGTTCGATGGAGAAGCTGCAACAACAGCAGGTTTAGAGGCAGTGTCCATTTTGCTTATTTGTTTATGATGACAAGCACCAAAAAGAATGATGCAAAACAAGGGCAGGTATTTATTCATGTTATAATTTTGTTTTTGTGAAATAAGATGCGAAATAAAGAAAAGGAATACACATTTCCAATTTATTTCCCAAAATAGGGTTTATTTTTTTCTGCAAATAGTTGTTGCTCTTACCGTAAGAACCCAAAGACCTCATAACGAAGCAAACTAATTATTTATTTGATTGCGCACGCTTAACAAATACAAAGCACATCCGGAAACAGCGCCCTCTCCTCCAGGCACAGAGGGGTCGGGATGAAGGTAATGCGACTAAAAGTCAGATGCGTCAATTTTGGTATAAACATTGACTATTTTCTTCAACAAAATCCAATATCTGTTTATTTGTCATGCGAAACACAACGTCCAAATTATTTTTCAGCATTCTGTATCCTTCCATGTTCCTGCTCATCCTGTGGGCAGTCCTGCTTTTTTCTGAAGCCGGACACATTGAGCTAGGATGGTATGGAATATATCCGCGAACAGTGCATGGCTTAATCGGCATTTTTACCTCTCCCTTAATTCATGGAAGCATGAATCACCTGTTTTCAAACACAGTTCCACTGCTTATATTAGGCTCTGTAATGTTTTACTTTTATCGCCCCATTGCTTTCCAGGTTTTCTTTTGGGTGTACCTCATGACGGGCATTTGGGTATGGGTAGCTGCCCGGGATGCTTACCATATTGGAGCCAGCGGGTTGGTATATGGTTTTCTCACCTTTCTTTTTTTTAGCGGAGTGTTCCGAAAAGATACCCGCTTGCTTTCCATCTCCCTGTTTGTAGCATTTCTGTATGGCGGCACCATGTATGGTATTTTACCAATCACCAAAGGCATCTCCTGGGAATCGCATTTAATGGGCTCCCTGGCAGGGTTGGTTACTGCTTATCATTTCCGAAAAGAAGGACCCATAGCCCGTAAATATGATTTAGGAGATGACGAAGAAAATGAAGCAATAGATGTGAGTTATGATGGTGAGCATACAGATACTACTACTATTCAAATGGATATACCTGCTGAAAATACCGGTAATATTTTGCCACCGCAAAACAATATTACTGTTAATTATACTTTTATTCCGAAAGAAAATAAAAAAGAGGAATAGACATTATTCCTCTTTTGGTTGGTTCTTATAAATAATTCTAAGCATAGTAGGAAGAACAATTAATAACAGCGGCATTGCCACTAAAAATCCGCCAATTACTGCTATTGCTAATGGCTGATGTAGTTGTGCGCCTGTTCCTATTCCGAGTGCTAACGGCATTAACGCGATGATGGCTCCTAAAGCGGTCATTAATTTAGGACGAAGACGAGTGGAGATGGCATACACAATGGCTTCTTCGGAAGTGCTGGTTTTTAAAGTAGTTTTAAATTGCTGAAATGTAAATATGGCATTCTCTCCTATTATACCTATAATCATTATCAATCCTGTATAGCTTCCCACATTTAGCGGGGTGTTGGTAAGGTACAAAGCAAGATAACTTCCGGAAATGCCAAGCACCGCAATAACCAATATCAGCAAAGATATTTTATAATCTTTGAAAAGAAATAGAATAATGGCGAACACCAGCAAACTGGCGGTAATCATAATCAACAGTAAATCATCAAACGACTTCTTTTGTTCAGCATAAGCACCGCCATAAGCAATATGAAAGCCCTGCGGCAAATGAACGTTTGCATTTATTTCTTTTTGAATATCTTTAATCACCGTTCCTAAATCTTTTCCATCCAGCCGTGCGGTAATAGAAACCATGGATTGAAGATTTTCTCTTTTTATTTCCGCCACACCCGGTTTTATGTCCACACGTGCCAGTTCAGTTATTGGTTTTAATTTCCCTCCGGGAAGAAAAACAAATTGTTCTGCAATGCTGTTTATTCTGGAGTTTTTACTGTTCGGATATATCATCCGGATATTGGTCAACTGTTGATTTTCCAAAATACTTCCAATCACATTTCCTTCCAGTTGGGTTTGCATCTGGTATTGAAAATCGGCAGGAGATATACCAAACTGTGCCATTTTCGCATATCTTGGAATAATATTTACTTCCGGTCCTGCTATTATTATTCCATCAAACACATCGGCAGTGCCTTTTACTTTACTTACTATTCCGGCTATTTGTTTAGCATATTCATTCAGTGCTTTGGGGTTATTTCCAAATATTTTTATTTCTATGGGCTGTGTGGAACTCATCAAATCGCCAAGCATATCACCAATTATTTGCCCGAAATCAATTTCAAGAGAAGGTTGCGTACTTTGTATTTTCTGACGAATATCCGCAATCACTTCATCTGTTTTGCGGGTTCGGTCTTTTCTTAGTTGAATTAAATAATCTCCCTTGTTAGGTTCTGTAATAAAGAAACCCATCTCCGCACCTGTTCGTCTCGAATAACTTTCCACTTCAGGAACGGTAACAATTAACTTTTCCATCTCGCGGTTTATGCGGTCTGTTTCTTCCACCATTGTTCCCGGAGGCGATTTGTAATCAAGCACTATTGTCCCTTCATCCATTTCGGGGAGAAAACCTGTTTCCAAGCGAGGATAAATAAACCAAACAGAAACAATAAGAAAAGCAACAAATACAAAACTGATAAGCGGACGTTTAATAAAAAATGAAATCCATGTATAGTTTTTATGCTTAATTGGTTTTTCAATTGCCTGTGTTCTTTTC
Source organism: Bacteroidota bacterium (assembly GCA_025363555.1). Lineage (GTDB taxonomy): Bacteria > Bacteroidota > Bacteroidia > 2-12-FULL-35-15 > 2-12-FULL-35-15 > 2-12-FULL-35-15. The sequence continues at coordinate 5,528 of JANYDQ010000284.1, forward strand.
TGTTTTGATAATAAAAGATATATCACCGGAAGCCCTATCCACGTTACAAAGAAAGAGCAGATTAAAGTTATAATCATGGTGTTGGTAAGTACATTAAAATATGCTCCTGCCACTCCACCCATCAATACAAATGGAACAAAAATGACAATGGTACTTAACGAAGAGCCCGCCATTGCAGAAAATAAATACCGAATGGACTGGATAAGCAGAGCCGAAGTAGGTTCAGATGGGTGCTCCTCATGTGTGCGATGAATTTGCTCCACCACCACTATCGCATCATCAATGATTAACCCTATTGACGCTGCAATAGCGCCTATTGTCATTATATTAAATGTATAACCGATTACATATAGTACAAATAAAGTAAGCCCCAGTGTTATCGGAATAGTTATTAAAATAGTTGCACTTGCTTTTACAGAGCGCAGAAAAATAATGGCTACGATTATGGCTAACAGCAATCCTACCCACAAACTATCCACAACACTTTTAACAGAACTATTTACAAAATAAGCCTGGATGTAAAAAGATTTTAAAGATACATTGGAAGGCAAAATCTTATTAAGCTCTTTTACCTTTTTCTGCATGTCATCCGAAACCTTTATCAGGTTGGCATTTGGTTGACGGAAAATGTTTATCAGCACTGCATTGTTTCCATTGGCATTTATTTTTGTGTATTCCACCTGCTCTTTTACTTCCACCGAAGCCAGGTCTTTTAAAAGAATAACGCGCTTACCATCATTACGAATAATTACATTTTCAATATCACTCTTATTATACAACCCTGCATCGGTCAGATTCAAATACAATCTCCTGTAATCGTAAGAATAACCGTTTGAAGAAATGAAATTAGTTTGGTCAAGAGCAGTTTTAATAATATCCGGAGTGATGGAAAACGAACTCATTCGTTGCGTATTCAGTTCAATCCAGTATTCTTTTGTTTTTCCTCCAAGCACCCTCACCGTTGCCACACCTTCCACCTGCGACAAAAAGGGTTTGATAATATTACTTGCTATCAGTTTTAATTCAATAGGGGTTTTTCCATTGCTCTCCAATGTATATCCCATTACTGCAAGCAAAGCAGGATTCATTTTTTCCACAGAAATATTCATTCCGGGAGGTAGTGTATTTCGTATCTCTGCAATCCGCGATTCCATCAGTTGCTGACAGATATTTATATCAGCATCCCAGTTAAAATAAGCGGATAATTCGCATGAACCACGACTTGTTACACTTTGCACCATTTTTAAATCATGAACTTGTTTCACCGCATTCTCCAGTGGTTTGGTAACAGTAATCATCATTTTATCAACCGGCTGCTGCCCGTTGTCAGCAATAATTTTAATTTTGGGAAATGTAATTTCGGGAAATAGAGAAGTTTGTATTTTATTATATGCAAAAAATCCGGCAAGCAATATAATTGCCAGTACAAATGAAATAGAATTTTTATGTCCTGTATAAAAGTGTTTCATTGCTTAATTCTTCTGAATAGAAACTTTTGCTGTATCCGCCAAGCCATAATTTCCGGTTAAAATAATCCGGTCGGTTGCGCTGAAAGCAGGTTCGGTTATTTCCACTTTATCTGTTGTTTCAATTCCTTTTTTTACAGATACTTTTATGGCAGTACTGTCATTAATTAATTTCATTACCCAAAATTCTGTTTGTGTTTCATCCGCCAGTATAGCCGACTTCGGAAGAATGGTTGCTTTGTCTTTGGTGTGCTTTATTATCCTGATTTTTGCAATCAGATTTTCGGGAAGATTAATTTCGCTTATGGGTTTCACAACAAAGCTTTGTGTTTGTGCAACAGGGTCAACGGAAGATAATTCTTTACTTACGGTTCCCTTAATAACTTTATTATCTGCTAATACAATTTCGCAAATCCCGTTTACTTTCAAAAACTCATGCAGCTCATAAGGCACTTCGAGTATAAATACTAAACTATTTCTTTCCGAAATAATTCCCAGTTGGTCTCCATCCTGCACATAATCGCCCTTCTGATGGTCGAGCGTGGTAATGATTCCTGATTTCTGTGCTTTAATTTTCAATACTCCCGAAAAAATTAAGGAGGTATCCGTAACCGATTTTTGATTTTCTATTGCAGTTGCTTCTTTTGTTTTTATGGTAAACAACACCTGGTCCAGATTCACTTCGTCCCCTATATTTACAGTTATATTATTTATATACCCTGTGGCATTTGCCTTCACCGCCACTTTCTTCTGAAACTGTGAAGTGCCTCTTAACTCAATGTTTTCAGAAACAGATTCGATACTTATGTTTGTAATTGTTACGGGAGTTTTGGCGTTCGGTACTTCATCCGAATTTGTTTCGTTTTGTTTGCAGGATGAAAGTGATATGAACACCGTCATTGCAACAAACAAAATTAGTTGGTTTATCTTTTTCATTTTTATTATATAGATTCGTAAATTCGTTTTCGTTCGTTATTCGCACCCTACCAGTTCCAATAGTCATATTCGCTAATCAATTGTAGTTTGGTTAACTGTACCTGGTTCAATTGGTTTTTAATATCAATGTAGTTTTTAATTGTAATTATAAAATCAGTAACAGAAAGAGAACCTGTATTAAGTAATTGTTTGCTTTGATTAATCAATGTTTCTGAAGCAGTAATTTGGTTTTGAATTTGCAAAATCAATTGCCGGTTCTCCTCCAGCTGTAAATTTATTTGTTGAATGTGCTGATTATATTGATTCTTAAAGAACGACTGATAATTGGTTCGCGTTGATTCATTGATGGCTAGTTTTTGATATTGAAGTTTTTTTTGTTTGCCATCATACAAAGGCATTGAAAAATTAAACCCGAAACTGGTTCCAAAGTTTTTATACAATAAAGACGGGGCGGGATTAGAACCTAGTAAACCAGCATCAGCAAACCAGTTAAACTGCGGATGATATTTATTATCAACCAGGCTTTTTTGATTCACAATATGTATGCTGTCTAGCTTGAATTGTTTTAAAAAAGGAGAATTGCTTTTATCCAAATTGTCACTCGGTTTCATTTCAGGAGACGCTAACTGATAATACGCAGTATCATTTATTCCACAAAGGAGGTGTAACTGTCTCACCTCATTTCTATATTGATTTTGCAATTGCCTCAATTGTATCTCCTGCGATTGAGTTGCTATTTCGAACGACAAATAATCCGTTTGTTTGTAAACTCCCTGCTCCACAAATTTTTGCAATATCCGTTTTTCTTCTTTTAAAAGGTTTAATGAAGTTAATGTATAATCAACCTGTTTAAGAGAAGTATATGCAGTTATATATTGTTCGGTTATACTTTTCTTTAAGTCATGCTCCGAAATTTTAGAAGTATTTGTAATCGTTTGTTTTTGTATTCTTAATGCTTCAAACTGTGGTTTGTAAGTCCTTTTGTTAAATACATTTTGAGTTACACTTACTTGCGCGCCATAATTCCCACCATTAGTAATTGCTGCGTCATAACCATAATCCTGGTATGTCGGAACTAACATCACCATACTTATTGCATTTACCTGTGGCTTACGTTGCGCACTTAAAATAGTACTATCTATGGAAGCAGACTGGATTTGATTTGAGTAATCTATTAATAACGGACTGTTTTGCAACCCCTGGTTTATATAATATGTAAGTCCGCGCGTTTGACTAAACACCGATGAAGAAAGAAAAACAAAAAGAAAAAACAGGTTTTTATTTATCTTCATTAAATTAAAAGAATTGAATTAGGCATTTAGTTTATAATCATTTTATAGGTGTGAGGTTTGCTGAACATCATCCGATTTAAAAGATTATCAAAAATATTTTCCTTCATAAAACTTCTATTAAACCTATATGTGTATTCATCAATATATGCTTG
>JANYDQ010000190.1 GCA_025363555.1 Bacteroidota bacterium
TCTTGGCTCAAGAAAAAACCAATTTTGCTTAAGCGAAATCACTTTTTGCTTGAGCAGAAACTGAAACTGTTCACCCCTATTAAATAGTATAAAGTTGAATTTCAGTATTTTATGAAATTTAAAGCCTTTCTGATAGAAAAAGAAAAGCAAACTGGTGTCAAAATGTCATTTTTATCAAAATTCATTTTTTATAGAAAAAACCACCCATTTTATACTATTATATAAGCATACTTTTTTTTCTAAAAAATTTATTTCATTTTAAAAAAATTAATACTTTTGTTGAAATTAATTAATTACTCACTTAATAAAAATAAAAAACTATGAAAATTTCACAAATTATTTCCGACTTTCATTCAGAATATGATGTCGCAATTGATTACATCAACACAGCAGGTGTAGCCCCCCGCTTAGGCATTGGCGCTACTACATTAACAAGAGCTACCTTGTATCGAACCAACCTTGATGGTTCGTTTACTACCTATGTTAACCCGCTAACCACAAATGGTCCCGCTATTATTGCAGTTCACAAAGATTATGATAAAGCTGTAAAAGAATACAGGTCTATACAGCAATCAGTAAAAAACAATGCAGAAATCACGTTGCTTCCTGCCGATATTGCCGCTTTGCATATCCACCAGGATGTCGTTCCGCGTCATCATGTACCGGCAAAAACTTTTTCTCCAAATAATCAAATCATTCATCAAACACATTTAGTAAACAGAGTTTTTGTAAACAATCCTACTCCAGGGCAGGAAGATAAAAAACACAAACCCGAAGATGTAGGCTCCATAGGCAGAGCAATAGCTTATGTGGCAAACGGCAGCCCAGCCCCGGAGCGTAAACAATATTCAACAATGGCACCCATAGGCGCAGTTCTTTTTAATATTATTTCCGACCCCGAAGAATTGAACATGGATGTATATTTAATAACATGGTACGTAAGCCCAACAGGCGAACCAGGTCCTGAAAGCCGTCCCCTTAAATTTACTGTTGTTTAAAAACAATATAATTTAAAACAAAAAAAATCCCCCGAAAATTTCGGGGGGTTTTTTTTTGTGTTTTTTTTAAAACACTTTAGTTTATGTGTCAAATCATATATTCTATCACTACAAACCGACTAATGGGACTAAAGTCCCTAAATACAAGTAGTTCTGTTTTGTAACCCCAGCCTTAAGGCTGGGGTTAATGAAACAAACAAATGATTTGCTTACTGTTTATCCTAACCCAACGGGTTAATGTTTTTACTGTTTGTTAAAATGAAGCAGGGCAGAATATTATCAGTAAAAAGTTTTCTTCACAAAAAGAATTGAAAGAAAGTTTTGATTTAAGTAAGGAAGGGAAAGGGGTGTATTTTGTGAAGGTAGTGAGTGGAGAAAAAACAGAAACACGGAAAATAATTATACAATGACCCATGTAAAAAAAATAAGAAGCAGGTTCCGGGCAAGAAATTAAATGATCCCGTACAGAGATTTGCCTTTTTCGCCCAACGCATCCACCCGTTTTTCAATTTCAGGGTTTTTAATAAGTGGAGGAGCATGATGTGGTTTAATGCGGGCATCTATTATTAAAGAACCTTTGCAGCCCCAATGTTTATTCTCAATAAAACTATTTATTCCATAAATATCGTGAGAAGGATTACTTCGTGTAAACGTAACCCACAAAAAATTATTCAATCTCTTTGCCACAAAATCACTATCATCACAAACAATGAGTAATGGAAACAGAGTATGAAATGTGGAGTATAGAGCATTCAGTCGCAGCATTTCAATAGATGTTGTTTCAGCATCCCTGTATTTATTTCCCTGTATGGCAATAACACCGGGCATCACCACGTGTGCATTTTTAAAACCATCGGGGAGATTTAATTCCGGCAAAGACGTACCAAGTTCTCTTACTTTATTTCCGGCAGCAGCTATCACTACCTTACTTCCACTGTTTAAATCTGTACCGCTGTAATCTAACGTATCAATTGTTGTTCGCGTATGAAAGTGCAAATCTCTTGTCCAGTCCACTCTTTCCAGCACATGCTTAAAAAAATCTTCTACATCATGCGTGGTCAGCTTCGGATTATCTTCGCCTGCAATAATAAATAAATATTTTGCCAGGCTCAATTGTCCTTTACCCAAAATATGATTAGCAATGGTTAATATTTCCTGTGGTTTTCGTTCATCCGAATAAGGAGTATATCGTTCGCTCCCGATAGCCAGCAAAAGAGGATGAACTCCCGAAGCATCCACAGCATGAACATCTTTTAAACCCGGTATTTCTTTCGGGATAGCACTGCCCGTTATTTCATGAATCAACGCCCCGAAACTTGTATCCTCCTGTGGCGGTCGCCCTACCACAGTAAAGGGCCAAATCGCATTATTCCGATGATATACTTTATGCACCCTCATTACAGGAAAATTATGTTTTAAACTATAATAGCCCAGGTGGTCTCCAAATGGACCTTCCGGCTTATTATCATTCGGAAATATTTCTCCTGTTATTACAAAATCTGCATCAGAGGCAACACAGAAATCATCCTGGTAAGTGTAACGAATCCTTCTTTTTCCAAGCGCTCCTGCAAAAGTAAGTTCACTCATGCCTTCCGGCAAAGGCATTACAGCAGCAAAGGTAAGCGATGGCGGACCACCAACAAACACGCTTATTTTCAATGGTTGGTTTTTTGCATTCGATTTTGTTTGATGTACACCAATACCCCTATGCAGTTGATAATGCAATCCTATTTCTTTATCTTTTAAATAGTCATTACCGCTCAACTGTACTCTGTACATTCCCAGGTTAGAATTCATCACCCCCGGTTTATCAATATCTTCGGTATATACAAGAGGGAGGGTTACAAATGCACCACCATCATCGGACCAGCATTTTATTTGTGGTAAAGAAGAAACAGTAGTTTGATTTTGTAAAACAGGATTATTAAAGTTTGACTTTTTAGGTCGGGAAGAAAGTGCAGTGGAAATTAAATCGGTATATTTAAAAGGATGTTGAAGAGCCTCAATTGGATTATCTTTTATATCAATCAATCTTTTTATTTTATCAAGCGTATCCCTGAAAATAAATTTACTTCTTTCCACATCTCCGTATAAATTAGAAACTGCTTTGAATTTACAACCCTTAATATTTTCAAACAGTATAGCAGGACCGTTATTTTCAAACACACGAAGATGAATGGCTGCCATTTCCAATTCAGGGTTTACTGCCTCCTTCACACGAATTAATTTTCCGTGCTTTTCCAAATCATCAATACAATCCTGTGTGTTTGTATATCCCATAAATTAAAACAGGTTAAAATGTTTTAATTATTTTTCTCTCAAACATTTCCTGTATTGCTCCCAAATAATAGGTATTCCAACCTTCGGTAATACTTTTCAAAGATTTTTCCGGAACGTTTTCGTGAAGCAATTCCACAACTGTTTTTGTGCCCTTCGGCTTAATAGTGAAAGTAACTTTAGTCAATATATCCCATTGGTCGTAACCCCAATCCTGGACTAATTTTTTATTTTTAACCACTTCGGTATTTATTCCGAACATTTGTCCACCCCATAGCGAAAACTTTCCTCCTACCTGGTCATTCATTTTTACTTCATCTCTGCTCCAATCCTGGATAATTTCAGGGTTTACCAAAGCTTCAAAAACTTCTTCGGGTGTTGCATTCATTTCATAGGTTTGTTGTATTGTTGGCATTTGTTAAAGATTAAAAGGTTTTGAAACCCTGTTGGTTATTGTTGTTTTAAACATCTGGTCGTTGTAAGTATTTTGTTCCGGCAAATAAACTATTTCGTAATCGTCTGCAAGGTATTCATTTATTCTTTTGTCATCCATATAAGGTTCAAAAACTACTATCTTATTTTTGTCCTGGCTAATAAGTGTTACCATTATTTCATTATACCACCAGCCTGAAATAATTACTGTTTTTGTTTTAATACCTTTTGATTTTTCAATAACAGTATTTGTATAATTTATTTTTTGTTTCCGTTTCGAATAGTCTGAAAATACAGGACCCGACAAAGGGTCGAAGAATATTTCCTGCCCAGAAATATTAAACAACATTGCAATTTTCGAATACTCTGCCCCTCTTATTTTATCTGCCAAGTTAATACTGCATACAAAAGGAGAAACAATAAAAGTCACACACAACAATTTGAAATATTTACTGTGCATGTAATATCCGAAAAGAATAAGTATAAAAGGAATTACAGGAATCATGTATCCTGATTTTTGAGGCAGTTTTAAATAAGAGATAGAATATAAAATAAGAATTAAAAAGCTGGCAATGATTATTCTTTTATTTAATTTGTGATTAAACAACTCTCCAAAATTTTGTTTTTTTCTGTTTATAATAATTAGCATAATACCTATTAATATTCCCATACAACCTAATATTCCAAACACACCGAAAGACATTTTATAAATAACTTTAGGTAGAGTAGGGTATTGAAACTGGTCGTAATAAATAAAAAAGGAAGTTCCGAATTGCACCATCAAAGGCAGGAATGCAAGAAAAGCAACCGCCAGCATTGGAAGTGATAATTTCAAAATACTAATAATATTATTTCTAAAATTATTTTGTTGCCAAATAATTATTATAAAAGGAAGTAACATTGCTCCGCTTGTAATTCTGCACCCAATTGCCAATCCGAGAACAATTCCGCTTATAATTAGTTTATTATTTAGGAGGTAATAAAGGCTAATTAAAACGAATGTTTCGGTCCAAACAAAATCAATTGTATATGTGCTGCTAATGAAATAAACCGGAATAAAAGCAAACCCAAATGCTGCAATAAAAAAATGTTTGAAATTTAATTGTTTTAATATCAATGAAAAAAAAACGCAACCAGTTGCGCTAAATAAAGCACATAACCCGTTAAATACAATTGGACCTGCTCCCCATAATGCAGAATATATAAGTTCTTGAACCGGATGCCCTGGAAAACGTGACGGTTCGTATATTCCGGTAAGTTTGGTATGAAATGCCGCCAGCGCAATTCCCCAGGAATCTTCTTCAATGCCGTATCCGGCAGTCAGAAAGGGAAATCGGGAAATAAATACGATAAGAAAAAGTGAAATAAATGGTAAGTATTTCTTGTTAAAGAAATTCATACTAATTGGCTAATCGTTGGCGAACAGCTTCGTATAATATAACTCCTGCTGCAACAGAAACATTTAGGGAAGCTATTTCTCCCAGCAAAGGAATTTTAGCAAGAGCATCTGATGCGTTTAGTAATTCGTACGAAACTCCATCTTCTTCCGAACCCATGATTATAGCCACAGGTAAAGTGAAATCGTGTGAGTAATACATGTCCGTTGTTTTTTCTGTGCAGGCTATTACCTGCAAGCCGCTTTCGCGCAGAAATTCAATTGTTTCTTTCAGATTATTTTCTCTGCATACAGGTACCGTATTTAATGCACCTGCTGATGTTTTCATAGAATCCGAATTTATTTGTGCCCCTCCTTTTACAGGGATTATTATTGCATCCACTCCGGAACATTCTGCAGTACGAACCACTGCTCCGAAATTACGAACATCGGTTATCCTATCTAAAATTAAAATCAAAGGAGTTTTTCCTGCTTCAAAAATAGCTGGTAATATATCCTGTATCTTTTGGTAAGTAATAGTAGAAATATAACCAACAACTCCTTGGTGGTTTTTTAAAGTAAGTCGGTTTAATTTTTCAACAGGAACATATTGAAATACCACATTGTGTTGTTTTAATAAACCCATCAACTGACTTACCAACTCTCCTTTCAAGCCACTTTGAATAAGCAATTTGTCAATCTCTTTCCCTGAACGAATCGCTTCTATTATTGGTCGCAAACCAAATATTAAATTGTCTTTTTCGTTATCTTTTTGTTGTTCCTTTGTTTGCATATTATATTGTTCCGAAGAATTTTAATCTTGTAAATAAGTTTTTCCCTGTCGCCATATATCTACCGCAACATACCACGATTGCTTATAAATACCTGAACGCTCTAATGTAAAATCATTATCAGTAAAAGGATTATCTACTCTTGAAAAAGTATATTGTAACGAGTTAATATTATTTTCTTCTCCATAGGTCCATGTTTCTGAATTTGCTGAACGATATATGGTATTGGGTGTTCCATAAATTAAATAAATCATCCCTCTGTCTGTTTTCCATCCTTCAAGATAAGAAGTAAAATATAAATTCGCATCCTGCATCCTGTTATAATATTTCCGAATTACTTCTCTTGCTTTATCCTGGTTTCCGGCACACTTTATCCAGAATTTTTCAATTGACACTTTTTTATTTAAACTTGTGCTCAATTCATCAAATTCCTGCTTGGTAGTAATAAAACGAAGAGGTGGCACCATGTCCTCTGCTTTTTTTATTTCAGGAAATAATTCTGAAAAGTTAAATATGGTTACTCCTTGTCGCTTAGAAGTATCTAATTGAAAATGATAAAACCCGATTTTGGTTGCGGTAAAGTTTACACTTCCATCATTGGATAACTGAAGTGTAAAAGTACTGTCGGCTTTGTATTTGAACGGCTCAGGGTCGGCAAGAGAAAAGGGAGGTGCAGCCAAAGGGAAATCTCGCTTATAATAACGGACATATAAATTTACCGCAAGCTTTGCTTTATATTGTATTACTAATTCTTCCCCTGTTTTAGCATAGTTGCAAAACAAAGGGACATCTTTTGCCTTTGATTTAACGATAAAATTCTGACGGTTCAAATCATTTTCTTTATCAATATTAATGGCGTTTGAAATCGAAATATTTTTATTCAAATCAGTTACTGTTACTCTTAAACAATAGCTACGCTTTGCTTTTGCTTTTACATTAATGGTTCCTATTAAAAATTTATCTGCATTGGTATTATCCTCATCCAACACACGAACAGAGGCGCTGTCCATAATTTCCCTTGAATCGTAATTGGGTAATAAGCGGTATGAAATTAAAACGTTGGAAGAAAATTTTATTCCGTCAGGGCGGGTGTATAATAATTCTTTGCTGGCAATTTTAAAATGCAATTCAGAAATAGTATCACTACTATTAAAGAGCGCAAACTGCGGATGAATAGTATTTGCATCGTGTTTGTAACTGCCCGGTTCTGTTTTATTAACAAGCTTCTTAGAAGTACCACAGGAAATAATTATTAAAAAAAGTACTGTGTAAAATAATATTTTTTTCATTTTAATGCTTTGTTTCATTCTCCCTTAAACAAATTTTTGTTTGAAAAAACGATTGCTAAATTAAGAATTTATTTGCTTACTCGAGTTTGTATTTTTTGTGTAATAATAAGATTAAAAATAATTGACGATACCAAAATGTATTTTCCCGCTCTTTAATTGAATCTGCTGATTGAACTGACTGCCTAATGCATAGCTGATTGAAAATATTCCTGCCTTGGTTTCAAAACTTATACCTGCACCAAACCCATAAGGAGTGTCGTGTATAAGAAGAGGTTGATTAATGGTATTAATATTAGATTCGTAATATGCCTGGTCACCAAAAAGGTAGAGGTAAGAATTTTGTTCTAATATGTACCGATACTCCAGCGTAAAAATGGAATACGCAGAAGCATAAATAGATTCTTCGTCAAAACCACGCAGTGTTTTTAATCCGCCAATGCGAAACAATTCGTTTTGAAAAGTATTTTCACCATACAGATAAGCCGCCTGAATTCCTGCTTTAATTGTAGTTCTGCTAAACAAGGGAATAAATACACTTCCTTCAAAATCCCCATTGGCAACGGTTGAATGAAGTTTAATATTTCGATACGCTGCTGTATCTATCTTGGCATTTTGCTTTATTATTTTTGTTCCTATGCTGGCATTGGTAGTAATAGTAAACCCTTTCCGGGGATTTAGGCGGTAATCCAACCTTTCGTATTTCCATCCCAGTCCATACATATTAGTGCTGACATCAGCATAAACAGGGAGTTTGGATATGTGTTCCAATCCTTTTACAGATAGTAATGAAGAAGTTTTATTGGTATAAAATATTTTTACATAATTTCCTCCTATCAATAAATACTGAATGCCTATATTATGATTAACTTCTAAATACGTGGTATCTTTTTTATATAACTTAAAAGTATAATCCACACCAAAAGGAGTGCGAAGTATAAAAGGATATACCACGCGCAGTTTCAAATCCTGCGTTTGTGTTTGCAGTCTTCGCCAGTTTAAATCTATTAACTCTCCTCTGCCTAACCCGTTTTGTAATTTCAGCTGCACATCGCCTGTAAATAATATCTTCCCCGTTTTTTCATCAGGAAGAATTCCAATTATTCCATCGAACTGGCTGGAACGTTTTTTCTCGAGGTGCAATATCAGTTTATTAAATTTATCAGTAAATGTAACGGTTGCTGGTTTGCTTGCTCTTACAAATGACAACTCTGCAATACGGGTATTAACTTTTTTTAATTGGGCTTCGTTGTATCTGCTTCCGGGTCGTATGCCCAGGTAATTATACATATACACAGGTGCGATTTTAGCATTTCCTTTTATTACTACGCTATCAATTTTTTCTTCTGCATTTTTTGTAAGATTTAATTGTGTTGACATTTTCCCATCTGTAATGTCAATACTATCGAGCTTTACGGAAGCAAACGGGAAACCATTGTTTTCATAATATACAATTAGTTTTTCCTGAACTCGTTTTACATTCTTAAAATAAATGGGTTTATTGCTATATAGTTTTTCACGAAAACCAATTTCACTTAACACCCCTTCATCGGCATTCCCTTTTTTAAGATGTGCCCATTTATATTGAGTACCAAAGTTTAAATAGGCGTTCATGTTAATAGTGTCTTTAATAAGTGAATCGTAAACGGCAGTGAGATAGGCATTGTCGAAGCAGGTGAAAAGAACATTTTGCAGTTCCTTGTTTCGGTCCTGCAAAGAAGTAAATTGTTTTTTATAATTAATTTTTTTCAACAGCGATTCATCTTTGAGGGAATGAATAAAGAGGGTATAATTTTGTTTGGCAGTTATAACAAAGTTCTTTTTTGCGGTATCGTTGATAGAATTCAAGGCTTTCCCGATACTATCAATGACAGGGTAAGCCACTTTTTTTGCACTGTCTAAAACAATAGTGGTACTCTTCTTTGTACTGTCTGAAACAGTCTGCGAACATAACCTACCCGGAACAATAGCTGCGAGTATGATGAATGAAACAACAAAAATATAAAACCTGTTTACCCTGAATAGCATTGCATAAAATTACTCATTTACTATTAACGAAAAAAAATCATTTTTATTGTGCTGAACTTTATATTTATTTTTCAATATTAATCGTACATTTGAAAAAATATTTAAGCTATGAAGAAAATACTATTATCCATTGCCTGCTCACTAGTTGCATTAGCAATGAATGCACAAACATTTAACAACACAACAGGCGGGCCCATTACGGACAATAATGTGTATAATTATTATTCTATTACAGTGAGCGGATTGCCCACTTCTATTAATTCCAGTACGTTCGGACTGGAGTATGTAACAATAAATATAAACCACCCTGCCGACACGAACTTGCGCATAAAGTTGCGATCGCCCGATGGTTCCACTTATGTGCTTGCTTCTTTTAACGGTGGCATGGGAGCTAATTATACCAACACCATTTTTCACGATACTTCCTCTGTGTCCATTACCTCCGGTGTTGCTCCTTTCACGGGGGTTTACAAATCTGTGGATGCTCTTGTTAATTTCAATAATAACCAAAATCCAGACTCAACCTGGAATTTAATGATACGCGACCAAACTGTTGGAAACGTGGGCAGCGTTATATCCTGGAGTATTACATTCAGCAACTCACCCGCAGGTTCCATTAATTTTTCGTCCACTAATTTACCTATTGTTATTATCAACACCAATGGTGTGGCTATTAATGCTAACGCAAAAATAGACGGAACAATGGGCATCATTTATAATGGTCCGGGCATGTTAAATCATCCTACTGATGTGCCTAATAACTACAGCGGAAAAATAGGAATTAAAGTTCGAGGTGCATCTTCATCCGGTTATCCGCAGCAGCCTTATGGATTCGAAACCCGCGATACCAATAACGTGGCGGCAGATGATTCTCTTTTAGGTATGCCACCGGAACACGACTGGTGTTTGATTTCGAACTGGAACGACAAGGTATTTATGCGAAACACCTTAGCCTATCGGCTGTTTCGTCAAATGGGCCATTATGCTTCCCGCACGCGATTGGTGGAAGTAATGCTGAACGGAAACTACCAGGGAATATATGTGTTGGACGAACAAATAAAACGCGGGAGCAAGCGGGTGAACATTGCTAAACTGGACAGCACCGAAAACACAGCGCCTAATGTTACAGGCGGATACATTCTTGAAAATAATCTTTGGGGTGGCGGCACAGATGGCTGGCAGTTGCAGCACCATCCAATAGACCATCCTACTTTTAATCCCCATTTGCTTTACAATTCACCTAAATTTACTTCTATTACCGATACTCAAAAAACATACATTCAAAACTTTATTAACGATTTCGAAACTGCCCTGTATGATTCTACATTTTCAGACTCTGCTCTTGGTTACAAAAAATATATTGGTATGAATTCTTTTATTGATTATCTCATCATAAACGAACTTTCGCGCAATGGAGATGGTTTTAAAAAGAGCGTGTATATGCATAAAGACAAAGACTCTACCGGATATTTTGCGCCATTAAAAATGGGACCTATCTGGGATTTCGACTGGGCTTGGAAAGACATTAACGAGTGTGCCAGCTTTGCAGCAACAGATGGTTCAGGGTGGTCGTACTTAGTTAACGACTGCAGTCCGGATAACCCTTCTACTGGCTGGACAGTGCGAATGATGCAGGATACAAGCTTTCAAAATACATTCCGCTGCCGATGGAATAATTTCCGAACCAACATTCTAAGCGATGCTACTTTGTATGGTTATATTGATTCGATGGCTGTTTACCTCAATACCGCACAGGTACGTCATTTTCAGAGATGGGGCACATTAGGTATTAACAACGGAACTCCCGAAGTGGAACCAGACCCGGGTTCTTTTGCCGGAGAAATACTTAATTTCAAAAATTGGATTTCAAGACGGTTGGCTTGGTTAGACATTAATATCCCGGGTAATCCCAATTGCGCACCTTTGGTAAGCGTTAACGTTAAAACAGAAGCATCCAATTTCATTTCCATTTTTCCAAATCCAACTAATCAACTATTATATATTAAGTTTAAAAATGGTTATAAACTGCCCGAACAACTGCAACTTTATAATATTACTGGAAAGATGATGATGCAACAAAAAATAAATTCCGCTAACTTAACGCTTGAAATTTCTGAATTATCAAACGGAATTTATTTCTGTAAATTCATGGATAAAAATGCTGTCATAAAAATGGAAAAGGTGGTGGTGATGCGGTAAGGCAATTTTAGAATTAAAGATGGTGTTTGGTATGATTGGAACGCGATTCATTACGATTATTTTAGCATTAAAAATGATATGATTGCCTTTGGCATAAAGAAAAAAAATCCTACCCTGTTTCAGGGCAGGATTTTTTTGTTAGTGGTTTAACCTTCGCGGAAAGTGATTTCAGAAGGGAGTGGTGCCTGAAGCTCACCAAACACCTCCGAACAATTCTCGGTAAAGGCATCTATTTCATCTTCCTTTTTTGCCTGTGCTTCGAGAGAGGCAATCAAGCCATTGTGAATTTTAAGTATCTTTTTTTTTGCATTTTGTTTTATTTTCAAAACAAAAGTAAGTTTTTATTTTAAGAAGTTGTTTAAAGTTGACGTAATAAAATAACGGTAAAGGCTAATAAATGTAGTGCTTTCCAGTGAATTTTATTTGTTTCAAAACGCACCAAAAGAGCTTTAAAGGCGTCCAGCCAAGCATTGGTTCGTTCTATTACAAA
>JANYDQ010000201.1 GCA_025363555.1 Bacteroidota bacterium
TTTAACATCTTCGATGTTGGTTTTTAAAAATGAAGTTCCGTTTGTTACGGTGTATTTTTGCTGAATCACTTTGTTACCCAATACATCATACACTTCCAGCATTACTACGTTATCTGCATCAGAAGTTAAATTGATGGTAAAGTAATTTGTTGCCGGGTTAGGGTAAAGAGAGGTAATTGTATTTTGTTCTGCATCTGCGCCATTGCTAATAGCAATACCCGATTTGCAATAACTAACAGTTAATGTTTTATCTGCACTGTTGCCACATGCACTTATAGCATGAACTCTCACCACACCTGAAAAGGTTACATTGTTTACATTTGCGGGCATAGTAGCCACGATGGTGTTAGTTCCCTGCCCTGTAAAAGTCCATGAAGCAGGTACCTGCCATCCGTAAGCGGTAGCATTAGCAACTGTGTTACAAGAATATGTTGCAGTAGTCATTCCGCACACGTTGGTGGGTCCTGTAAGAGTATTAGGGGCTGCTTTTCCGTACACCAATAAAGCTGTTCCCGGGATACTTCCGCAGGCATTTACTGCCATTACTTTTACAGCACCTAATGTAAAAGTGGAAGCAATATTAACTGTTATAGATGTAGTTCCTGCACCAGCTGAAATGGTCATTCCTACCGGCACTGTCCAGGTATAAGAGGTGGCACCAAATGTTGAAGGAATAGAATAAGTAGCAGTGGTTAAGCCACAGACATCAGTAGGTCCTGTTATATTAGCAGGAGTTTGTGGTTTTTTGGTTATCATATAACTGGTAGCAGTAGTAGTACCGCAACTATTGGTAGCAGTACACATTAGATTACCGGAAAGGTTACTTCCTGAAACGGATGTAGTGATAGAGGAAGTTCCTTGCCCTGAACTGATAACCATATTACTGGTAGGTAAGTTGGATGGTGTTGACCATGTATAAGAAGTAGCACCTGCACTGGTTGCGGAATATACTGGATGTGTAATACCGCATATTACCGAAGGACCTGAAATAACAGGAAGAGCAGGCAATGGGCAACCACCACCGCAGGTAATATTCATCCAGTAATTAAAATCCTGACCAGAATAATTTGAAAATCCAGATGCATTAGTAGGCATAGGGCTTCCAAATGCCAAACCTGTATAAAAAACAGTTTTAGAACTTGTAATGTCGCAATTACTTACTCCCTGTCCTATGTTATAAATTGCCATTACCCAATAATTACCCGGAGCAATAAACATATTGGCAGTAGTCATTGTATTAATGCCTGATGTAACCAACGAATCTACAGATGATGTGGCAAGCAAAGCACCTGGTGCTCCCCCATTGTCAGCATATAATGCCATTTGCGCCATAGAACCAAATCCGGCATTACCCATTAATGATAACCCTGTTAAGGTACCAGGTGCAGTAACAGTTTGCATAGTACCTAAAATGTAACCTGCTCCGAAATTCCCTTGTGGAAACGGAGTTGCGAAATTACCTGCATCGCATTGGGATTTTCCTTGTTGAGCACCAATCAAAAGTGTTAATGCTATTATAGTTAGTATTTTTTTCATAGTTTTTTTGTTTTAGAGATTTAGTTATTTAGTTGATACTGGTGTTACATTCATTTCGCGCAATTCTGCATCTGTTACTACAGGTGGAGTTTGTCCGCTTTTTACTTTTTTGTTTACCAATGCCATTACTTTATCATAGTCGGTTTGGTTAGCATACGTTTTACCGCATACTGTAAATGGTTTTGCCACTTCGGTTGCAGGTTTAGTTTTCTGTGGCTTGTTCGATTGATTCTGCTGTGCAGAAACGGTTAGCGATGCACTTGATAACAAGAATGCAATTGCCCCGATTTTGATTTTGTTTTTTCTCATTGTTTTTTTTGTTTTAGTTGGTTAATTAATTATTAAGATGGTGCAAAGGAAAGAAATAAAATTGGATTATCAAGTAAAAAACCTAAAAACAAAAAAGCCCCTTATTGCTAAGGAGCTTTTATACTTTTTACTTTTCATTTATTCCTTAATCAACCTGTTGGTATAAACCGCATTATTATTTTCATCCAGCAATCTTACAAAATACATTCCCGGTTTAACATCTTCATTTTTAAAAACCAATATCGAAGATGTT
>JANYDQ010000288.1 GCA_025363555.1 Bacteroidota bacterium
GTTTTTTGTTTTTGTTAGCATGATGCAAATCTGCAAGTTTTTATAATCCAAAAACCTTTTTCTTGCAGATTTTTTTAACTCTTTTTTCAACACCTGTTAATAATATCAATGGGTTCATTGTTTTTGAGGGAGGACTAAATAGGCACCCATCAATCCTGAAATTGGGGAAATACTTAATGCGGTTAGGGAAACTGCATTTTCCTTTTAAAAAATAAAATAACTTATCTAAAAAAAAATACTATGCTATAAAGATTTACCAGAAACGTTTTCCGTAGATGAAACGACAGGCAGAGTTATATCATCACCTCATCCTTCAACTTTGTATCCAACGCATCGCGCAAACCATTGCCCAATAGCACAAACGAAAGCACCATGAGCATAATGGCAATGCCGGGAAGAATAGCCAGGTAAGGCGAATGCCCAATGATAAAACCCCTGTGAGCATTTATCATTTCTCCCCACGAAGCAGTGGGCGGTTGCGCACCAATGCCTAAGAAACTTAACCCGGCTTCTATTAAAATAGCGGAAGCAAAGTTGGCAGCAGAAATTACAATAACGGGTCCCATTACATTGGGAAGAATTTGACGGGAAATTATCCGAAAGTCCGAAAAGCCCAGGGCACGGGCTGCTTCAATAAATTCCTTTTCCCTAATACTCATTACCTGTCCGCGAATAACACGCGCAACTTCTACCCACATGGTTAACCCTACGGCTACAAACACCTGCCAAAAACCTTTTCCAAGTGCCAGTGTAATTGCAATTACTAATAGCAAAGTAGGAATGCTCCACACCACATTTATAATCCAGATGATGATGTTATCCAGCTTACCCCTGTAATACCCTGCCAGTGCGCCCATCAGCACACCAATGAGCAACGAGATAAAAACCGAAATAAAACCAACAGCAAAAGATACGCGAGTGCCTATCATCAAACGGCTTAATAAATCCCGTCCTGCCAGGTCTGTTCCTAACTTATATTTTTTTGTAATGATGTTGTTCTTTATAATTTCCTGTTGCAATTCTGAAATCGTTTTTTTTGTCAATGTATTATTTCCTGATTCATAAAATGATACCTCGCCCGTGGTTTGAATGGTTTTATTATCTTTCAACGCATATACAACATCGGCTATATTAAATTTTTTTTCGAAAGTCAGCAGTTGTTTACCGGTAGTAAATTCTTTGATGACAATATCACTTCCTTCAAAACGGTAGGCAGACAGTGGAATAGAGCGGTAGTCTGAAACTTCGCCATACATCATTTTAGAAATAAAATTAACATGATGAGTTTCTTCATTTTTTTTCATCAACAGCATTTGCACGCAAAACCCAGGAGGTTTTTTCGAAATCTCCAATATCTGTTCGTTCGCATCGGGGCTGCTGTCGGGAGTAATAAGGAAACCCAACACGGCAATAATTACAAAAACGGAAATCAAAACCAAGCCACACATAGCAAGTTTGTTTTTCTTTAACCGCTGCCACGCAAGAGAAGAAAGAGAGTGAGATGTATTGTTTTTACTCATGGTTCTTTTATGTTGCGCATTGCATCCAACTATCTTTCTTGTTTTTCATTTATCGTTCTTCCTTTCCATTCGTATTTTCTGCTAAGCCCCAAAAAACCTACCATAACGACATAAAACAAATAAATAAACTGCATGGGCAAAAAATATATTAGCAATTTTTTTTCTTTGAAAAATATAGTTGCTAAAAGTAATAACAAAAAATCAATTGCGCATTTTAAAGAGAAAAGAAGGAGCCAGATTTTAATAAGGGAAAACTCAAAAAAAACAAGGTCAGGATTGAAAAAAGCTACCAGCGGCAAAACAATAAGAAACAAACTAAAGAAATAAACCACCAGCGAAATCAATTTAGTTTCGGTATTCAACATGCTAAACGGCTTTGAAGCCCATCTTTTTCGCTGATTGATTAATTCTTTTAAAGTTGGTTTTCCGTCAATATAAACCAATGCAGTTCTGCTTTTCAGAAATTTAATCCTGTCCGGAAATTTTTCTTGTATTTTATACATCAGTAACACATCGTCACCGGTAGCAATAGTATTTATGCCCTCAAAACCATTTACTTCTTTAAATACTTTTTTGGTAAAAGCCAGGTTAGCTCCGTTACATAATATTGCATTTTCGAAATACAAAGATCCTCCTCCGCTTGCCACCAAAGCCATAAATTCCAGCGATTGCATTTTGCCAAACAAAGTTCTTTTGTCATCCATGTAAACAGGGGCTACAATCATCTTTGCATGCGTTTCTCTGTAAAAATAAACAATGTCCTGTAGCCAGTTTTCGTCCATGCTTCCATCTGCATCCACGGTAATAATCAATTCACCTTTCGCCAATTTCATAGCATTGGTAATGGCATCTTTCTTTCCCGAGCCGCTGTTTGCAATAAGTTGAATACTCTTTTCAGAATCAAAATGTTTTTTCACCATATCAACGGTACCATCCGAAGAGCCATCATCCACAACAATTATTTCGAACATTGTTTTATCATATTCCTGAGCCATCAAATCGTCAATAACAATATGCAAATTATCTTTCTCATCTCTTGCAGGAATAATAATGCTAACCAGCACATCATCTTCCGGTCCGTCATAGTGAGGCACGGACATCATCCATCCAATACAAAACAAAGCAACTGTGATGGTATATACTAAACATAACAAAACAGCAATGAAGATAACTATTTCAACAATCAAATTCATTTTTCGTTTCTAAAAAACTTTAATTTCCAAATAAACAATGCACCCGCCATTGCGGGAATACCAAGGTTAATCACCCAAAGTAGTAACGAAGCAGCAACGATAGCAGAAGAATCGGGATACAGTGTTCCGAAAAAATAAACTGCTGTGGCACCGCGAACAGCTATTTCCGTTAATGCAAAAGTAGGGATAACAGAGGTTACAAAAAAAGTAAGTGCTATTAATGAAAAGAAAATTGCATCACCCGCATTTACTCCGAATAATTTTAATACAAGATAATACTGAAACGAAAACACAGCATATCTAATGAGTGATAAAGCAAATATAACAAGCAACTCCGCACCCGAATATCTTGCTAATACATCAATGTATTTTTTATATTTCACAAACTGTTTATTTCTTTTTGCATAGATATAAATAAGCAGAGAAACGAAAAAAACAAAACTTAGCACCAAAAGAATAACTGCGTTGGCGGAAATAAATTGGGATGTTCTGAAAAAATCTTCGTAATCACTCTCAAGGATATAATAAGCGGAAATCCCTGCAATAACAGTAATAAGGAGTTGAAAGGAACTTCCAATCATACTTGCAATAGTTGCCTGGAGCTTGTCTGCTTTTTTAAGACAAAATATTCGTCCTGCAAACTCCCCTACCCTATTGGGAGCGAAGATGCTTATGGTTATTCCCGAAAAAACAGACGACAAAGATTTCAGGAAAGAAATCATTTCGAACTTTGCTATTAATATTTTCCACTTCAAGGCTTCCAGTCCCCAATTTACAAACAACAATAGTAATGTAACCCACAAGTAATCTTTATGATTATTTAAAAGCAAAGCAGAAAAATTAATGGTGTGGTTTGCAATCGATATTTTTTGCCCTATATAACCAAATGAAATAATTAAAATTACAGTCTTAATCAAAAGACTTATAACTTTGTAAGTTCGTTTGTGGAGTTTCATTACCATAATAAACGCAATGATAATAAAAAAACAGAAGGCAGTTTAGAATGGCAACAGATAAAATTATTTTAGGTATAGACCCGGGTACCAATATTATGGGTTATGGCTTAATTCACATCAAAGGAAACAAAATGGAACTGATAGTGATGGGCGTGTTGAGGCTGGAAAAAGTGGCGAACCATGCTTTGAAACTGCAAAAAATATTTGATAAAACCATTTCCCTGATTGATGAATATAAGCCCGATGAACTTTCAATAGAAGCACCGTTCTTTGGCAAAAACGTTCAATCCATGTTAAAATTAGGAAGAGCGCAGGGAGTAGCTATTGCAGGAGCATTGTCGAGAAACATTCCGATACAGGAATACTCACCGAAAAAGATAAAACAATCTATAACCGGCAATGGAAATGCTTCTAAGGAACAAGTTTCGGCAATGCTCAAGTCATTGTTAAATTTTAAAGAAACTCCTGAATTTCTGGATGCTACCGACGGTTTAGCAGCGGCAGTTTGTCATCACTTTCAGCGCAAACCAGGAAGTGCGACAAAATCCTATTCCGGTTGGAAAGCTTTTTTAGCAGATAATCCTAAGAAAAAAATGTGATTGATTCAACTTACCATTCAGAACGAATTCGTTCAGCCATTGCAGACAGTTCTTCATCTGATAGTTTTAGCTTTGGTTGAGTAAAATTAATATCGTTTGCTGTGTTTATGGGTACTAAATGAATATGTGCATGTGGAACTTCTAAACCAATTACAGCAATACCAATTCTTTTACAGGACACTGCCGACTTTATCGCCTTTGCCACCTTTTTAGAAAATATCATCATTTCTGCTATATCAGCATCTCCAATATCGAAAATGTAATCCGTTTCCGTTTTTAGAACAACCAAAACATGACCGCGAACAAGCGGAAAAACATCTAAAAAAGCAAAGAATTTTTCATTCTCTGCAATTTTATGACATCGAATTTCACCTGCAATTATTTTAGAAAAAATACTAGCCATTTCTTAGCGGGTTATTTCAAGTATCTCAAACTTGATTATTCCGGAAGGAACTTTAATATCTGCAGTTTCGCCTTTCTTTTTTCCTAGTAATCCTTTACCTATAGGAGAATCTACCGATATCTTTCCTTCTTTAAAGTTTGCTTCATTTTCTGCCACCAAGGTATAAGTCATAATTGCACCAGTCGATTGATTCTTTATTTTTACTTTCGAAAGAATCAGTACTTTTGATAAATCCAAGGTTGATTCATCAATCAAGCGGGCATTTTTCAAGACAGCATCCAGTTTTGAAATTCGCATTTCCAATAAACCTTGTGCTTCTTTGGCAGCATCGTATTCTGCATTTTCGGACAAGTCTCCTTTGTCGCGCGCTTCCGCTATTTGTTTAGAAATAGAAGGGCGTTCCTGTGTTTTTAACTGGTGTAATTCTTCCTGAAGTTTCTTTAATCCTTCTTCGGTGAAATAAGAGATAGTTGACATGCTTACTAATATTTAATTGATGTGTGATAAAAACAGAAAGAGAATCCTTCCGCTTATTAAACGGAAGGATTCTCTTTTAAGAATACAAATATATAAAAAATTTAATTACAAATTCACCCTAGCTCCAATAGAATGAGTTCCTCCAAAAGTATTGGTAGCTCTATATGAATAATCTATACCAAAAGTAGATTTGTTTTTACCGAATGGAATTTCAAAAGTAAAACCTGCACTTGGTCCTTTAAGAGCCGAAGTAAGACTGGATGAAGAAGACAAGGAAGAATAATCGATGTTCTTTGAAAGGCCTTTCTGAAACGTGTAACCGACACGAAGCATCAGCATGTTTTTCCAGGCATATTCTAACCCTAATTTGTATTGATTTTTATCAAATGCACACGAAGTAAATGTACCCATTGCTGTTACCCTGTGCATTTTCATTGAAGCACTATCTTTTTTAACGTAAAAATCATACCCGCCACCAATACTCAAAACGGTAGGCAATTCAAACTGTTCGGAGCGCTGTTCCACGGTCATTGTTTGAGAAGAAGTGCTGGCAGGGACAGGAGTTTTGAAACCTAACCCATCACCAGAATATTTCATTCTTGGTCCCCAGTTTTGCAAAGCAATACCAAATTTCAATTGCTCGTGCTTTCCTGTTACATATTGGATACCTGCATCTAACGCCACCCCTCGTGCACTTATGTTTGCAATTTTTTCTGTAATTACTTTCACAGCTATTCCTCCATAAATATTGTCAGAAAACCCTTTTGCATAGGATAATGTAGCGTTTAAAAACTGAGGGGAATAAGTTCCTAAACCACCTTCAGGAACATCTGTGGTAGTTATAGGAATGTCTCCAAAACGCATTGACATAATAGCTAAGCCAAGTGCCCCTGTTTCACCGACATGTTGAGTTAATCCAAAGGCATTGATATTAATATCAGTACCCTTCAACCATTGAGTACGAGCAAAAATAAGTTCTGTTTTTTTCGTAAACGCAGTTCCTGCAACATTTGAAAACATAGACTCAAGTCCTCTGGTACCTGCAATATTACTTCCTGCCCATCCAGAACTTCTTGCCCAGGGGTTTATTAATAATTCAGTTGCTCCGGCTTGCCCGACACGATCAGGGTTTCCAGCGATTATATAACTATCGGGAATAACTAGTAACCCAACCAGAGCTAAAGATGCTAATAATTTATATTGTTTTTTCATATCTTTTTTTTCGTATTCTTATTTTTAATTTAAACGGGTGAAAAACATTTGACTAATAGGCTTCCAAATCAATCGGCCGCATAACACCAAACCACTTAATTGTTTTTTCTCCAACATCAGGAACATCCACATGAATAATGTACAATCCGCTTGCTATAGGAATTCGAACCTGATTTTTTAAATCCCAATCCAAAGAAGTAACGGCAATTCCCATTTTATCTCTTGCATAAGAAGGTTGGTCAACTTTAAATGCTCTTACCAAGGTGCCGCTTAACGTATAAATTGTTACTGTACACTTTTCAGGCAGATTGGTTATTTTAACAATATTTTGAGCTGTTGTTAGCTCGTAACCCGAATAAGCATAATATGGATTCGGAACAACATTAATTAAATCAAGTGCATTGGCAGCAGCATCAGCATTGCTTTTTTTGGTTCCAATATCTGCAGTGTTAAAATCGTAAACAGGATAATTATGGTTAATGGGAGTCATTGATGTATCAGCCACAGGCAAGATAGTTTCATCATATCCTGGTTGATATGATTTTGCAACTCTTAATCTGATTTTTACCTCACTCTCCAATAAAGTATGACCTGGAACAAGTAATGGAATACTAACCCACATTGCATCTTGATACACAGCACGCGCATAAGGGTCATTAGTGCCTGTAGCCATACTTGTATTGGCTACTGCTAACATACTGTGCATGAAACTTCCTCCATCATAACGGGGCATGCTTCTTGAACCGTTACCAAAATGAGCGTCATTACTAAAAAATTTATTCTCATTATGACCGAACACGTAAATATAGTGTTTGCCACCAAAAAGAGGGGTTATACCATTTGAAAAAGAAAGGTCAGATGAGGTAGGATTCCAAATCATATCTCTGCCATTATCATCTTTTAACCATGAATCTTCTCCAAAAGCCATATTTAAACGTTCCCCTGTTTCCAAATTAACAGCATAACCGGGGAACCAACCCATACCTGTTTCTCCATTATAATTTGGAGCGTCTGGATTTGTACTTGTTCCACTTCCAACAGTGGCTGGATTTCCTGATTTATCAACCGATTGAGAAGCGCGCATTTGCATTTTTGAGACTCCACCAACTGCTAAGGCGGTTGATTCTTGCAATTCAATCACCGGACATCTTGTCCATTTTGAACGGTCGCTGGTAATAATTATATCCGTGCTTGCCAAATATTTCAAAAGAGCCCTTCCCATAGCTGCGCCACTGTTCCAGGCTGGACCGCCTGAATAAATAACCGGAGTGGTTCCTGCAGTTGGCACAGGAGATGCAGCCAAACGATAAGGAGCCCAAGTGCCTCCTAATAGTTTTTCGTAAAATTGTCCGTCATCTTTTCCACCGTAATCATCAAACCCTTTCGGTTCACCTGCTGTAGACACAAATGTACCAGAACGAATCCAGTTATGATAATCTATTCCTTCTGCATCAGGAATACCTGTCAACCATTGTTTTTCATTATCAGAAAAACTCATGGTTGCTTCCAGGAAACCATTATTAACAGCACCAGGAACTCCCGGGTCAAATGCATATACTATATTTACCGATATTCCCCATCTAGGAATGGACACAGAAGCACTTCCGGATACCTGACCGTTAATAATTTGCTCATTCGGTATTGCAATACTTCTTTCAGAATGAACAGTATCGTGGTTATTAAGATCGATTAAATCCCATTTGGAACTTTCTTTAATACTATAACCTATGACCGAATGACTTGAGGTACGACTTTGAATAGTATCCCGATAAATTAGTATTCTAAAATCTTTGTTTTCCGGCACATTCAAAGGGTCGATTACCTTTATGCTCACAGGTCCATGAGAATTTTCATATTGAGGACGGATGTCTTGTGCAGTAGAAGAGCTTAAAATTGCATCTACTGTGGAAGAAGTGAAATCTAACACCATACCACCATTACCTTGGCCTTCAATCCTGGTCAATTTAGGTCCTGTGCCGTAAGAAGATTGTGCTAAAGTTCCATTTGCTTCCGGAGAAGGAATATGTGGAATAGCAGTGTGATAGAAAGTTGCGTCAGAATATCTTCTTCCTGCAATGAATGGACTATAATCATTTAAAACATTCAAATTTGTAGGAACCTGTGTAGGAGAATATCCATATGCTATAATAGCAAAATAATAAGTTTTGTGATTTATTAAAACATTATTACCATTTGCAAATTGATCTGTATTTACAGATATTGAATGAACAATTCCTTTATCGGCACCAAAAACCATTTCTTGAGGAATCAAAGCTGTTATTGCCACATCATTGGTATAGTTAATAATTTGAGCGGCACCATTTGGCTTATCCAAATCCTTTTTATCGCATTGGAAAATTAAACGCGCTTTATCCACATTGTATAAATCTGTTGCACTTACAGAAGCGTCTTTTAACTGATATACCATATACCCTTGAAAACGATATAATGAATCTGCTCCAGACGACTTATCATAATCCTCTGAATATTTTTCATTAGCATTAGTTGAGGTTGCAGGGTTAGACCATGATAAAATTAATTGTTTATCCAATTCCTGAATAGCTAAGTTAGGGGCATCAGGACCATTCAAGGTAGAGAAACAATTGTTAAATAATTGCTGAACTTTAGTGTCTGCTCCCTTCAATAATGCAACTGAAGCTAAATTTCCTCCTTGCGTAGCTCTCGCCCAAGGCACCCCAATAGTAATATAGTTAACAGCACCCGGATATAAAATAAAAGGTCCTGCGCTTTCTAAAAATCGTCTGTCGGCAGGCGTATTATTAGAAGTTGTCTCATCCCATGCAGGTTGAGGGATGCCGGGTGTTATACCAAAACGAGAATTACCATCAGTACCAAAATAATGGGGAGCATCTGAAGTTCCCGGAAACATATATTTACATGGTATACTACCAGTTGTTCCATTTCCACCATAGGTGATAGGAGTTCCGTTTTTCCATGAACCTGATAAATATTGATAAAAATCATCCGAACTTCCCCCTGTGTAAGGACCAGGATTTCCATTTACGGGATTATTGTCGTTATTAAAATACATAAACCTGCACATTCCTAACCGTTCATCATAAGGAATAACATTGCCATAATTTAAAAAACTTGCCGGAACAGAAGCAGACGGTCTGTCGTGTCCATGCGCACCTGCAGTATCAGCCTTTGGTCCTTCAAAAAAGTCAACACCAATAGCGGGGGGATTTGCCCCATAAGCGGTAGCTTGTCCGGTTCCGTCAATTGCATCACCATTAAAGAGCATTCCAAGTCCCAAGCCAACATCACAACCTACAAAATCGTCAGAATAATCACCTAAATCAGCATCGTCCCATAAACCAAAGAAAGTACTGTCTAGTTCGAAAGAAGACTTGTTAATTAATTTGTATTTAATAAAAGTCGCATTATTTATTTCATCATTCGTTTGAAACGCAAAAGCTTGAGCTTGTACTTCCAAACCAATAGCTTGTCCCTGCGTTTCGGAATGAATATTTCCTTTGTCGTTAAATACCCAAAAAATACTTTGGTCACCATATAATTGAGCAGTACAAGGAGGTCTGTTGCCGGTAACATCAAAATCAGGAACATCTCCTACTGTAGGGTCGTATTGATTATCACCATTATAGTCATAAAAAGGAGCTAACGGATGCCCTTCCGGACCAAAAGCGGGCCAGTTGTTAATATTATCCATCGCATCGGGCAAAGTGGCAGAGGATAATAGTGGATTAGCGCCAACTGGCGCACCTCCTCCAGGAGGTACAACCCAATTGAAATACGCTTGAACATCCTTTCTGTTTAATTTATAGAATTTATCCCATGTCAAACACCTTCCAGCATCTGTTGTTGCATCATCCTTCAGTGGACCTGGCCAATAATCATTACCACTTTGGCGATAGGTTTGAGCAGCCTCTTTTAACTGCCCGCCCGAATCGTAACCACCCACCCAAACAGAACTAGCGAACTGGGAGCTTGGTCCAATAGTTGAACTATTGGTAGGTTTAGGTATCTGATACCTCGCATTTTTGGTAGCAAAAATATCCCACCACATGTCACCACCATTTAATATCTTGGCTCTTACATTGTTAATGTCCAAATCTATTTGGGCAGTAGCATTAACGCATTGAGCATTAACTGACTTGCCTGGGTTGTTACCTAATGTGGTAGAATTGCTACCAGCACCACCTACATTTTCTTTAGCAACTGCATTGAATGCAAGGACTAAAAAAATTGAAGAAATAATTACTTTCAAACATTTCTTTTTCATAATTTTTATTTTTATTCGTTAATGGGGATGTTTTTTACTATTTATTTATCGCTATTTAATAATTAGAAATTAAGAACTAATCCCAAACGTATTACTCTGGGGCGACTATAATTTCCTGGATTATTAATTTTGATGTTATACAAATCTGTAAACGATGCGGCACTGTTTCTTGATGCCAGTGAAGCTTGTCCGGCAACTGAAGCCAAATAACCATCATCGTCCGGGTTACCGGTAGCTTTATAAACACCGTTAATATTTTTAGTGTTTAGCACATTTAACACCTGTAAATAAATGTTTAACATACCTCTTTTCTTTTCCTGACCTTCTTTTTTTCCACCCCAGGTTACTTCTAAATCTTTATCTACTCTTAAATCAATTTTAAAATTCCATGGGAGATTAGAACCATTTACTTTACCTTTTAATATACGACGGTCGGCAATTCCAAATGCACCATCTTGAGTAATATTAGATTG
Source organism: Bacteroidota bacterium (assembly GCA_025363555.1). GTDB lineage: Bacteria > Bacteroidota > Bacteroidia > 2-12-FULL-35-15 > 2-12-FULL-35-15 > 2-12-FULL-35-15. The sequence continues at coordinate 11,098 of JANYDQ010000288.1, forward strand.
TTTGCTGTAAGGTGTACCTGAACCTGCTCTAACAGTTACATTTGCACCCACATTTTCCAATAGTTTTATTATTTTTTCGGAATCGCCCTTTTTACGATTCCATTCAGGTCCTTTATAATCTTTACCTCCTCCAAAACGATAATCAACACTTAGTACAATAGTGTGTCGCTGGTCAAAATCCAAAGGATGAGGAATTCGTAAATTTGGTTCTCCTGCAGAAGCTAAATTATATCCATCTGTGGTGGACGAACCTGTACCATCTGCAAACTGAAGGGTGTATCCGGCAGTAAGTTGAACACCAGTTGCCAACCTTCTTAATTCGTAAGTAAGCGACATTCCTTTAACGGTACCAAAGTCAATATTATCAAATGAAGTATAGGTGGTAGGATAGGCCTGTACTACCTGCACTACTTGCACCATATTTCTTAATTCGCGATAAAATGCGGAGATTTTTATGACTGAATTTTTCTTTTCGTTTAATACCTGCTGAAATCCTAATTCATAATCTGTTGTTCTCTCTGGTTTCAAATTAGGATTATTAATAACTCCTGCTCCACTGTTTTCAATATTCAAATACTGAATAGGGTCTAATCTGTTATTTCCCGGTGGACGTTGAGTTAACACATCGTAATGTGCGAAGAAACTGGCAACGTCTGAAATAGGGAAAGAAAACGCAATACGGGGCATAACATTAATCTGTGGCTTATAATCCTGGAACACTTTTGAACTGATTAATTTCTTTTTTGCCGAAGTCGGGTCAACAAGGTAAGGATTAATAGCACCATCCACTGTGTTCGTTCCGGTTAAAGAAGAAGGGTCGCTCACTACAGTTCCCTGTGCATTGTACCAGGTATCTCCATCTCTGTATCCTACAATTTTGCTGGGATTATTTTTATTATCCACATACACCACAAAATCATCTCCAATGTTGGATGGGTGAGTAATACCCGTCCCGCCAATTGAAGAAACTTCTCCTGCAGTTTTGGCTTCATATAATAAATATTTGTCTTTTAATACTTTTTGGTTAGCATCAAATCTATCCACGCGCAATCCGATATTGAATTTTAAATCTTTGAAATCAAATTTGTCCTGAATATAACCGGCAATATAAATAGGCTGATATGCTCCAACCTGTCGTGTATAATTTCCATTTGCATCTTTTGCCGTAAAGAAATCATCCAGACTTGGTTTTCCTTTTAATTTTTTTCCCGTATGGTCGTAACCGTAATAGCCAACATAGGAACTACCACTATTTAATAAATCATCGGCACTAAACATATCTATTGAAAATTTGGAAGGGTCGTAAGAATCAACATCTATGTAATCATTTCCATTTACATTCAATCCTAAACTTTGTCTGAAATTTCTATCAAAAGCGTTTTGTGTTCCATCATTTCTTCTTTGATACTCATACGCATCAATGGTTCCTCCGTTTGCAAAATTTAATGTAGTTAATGTTGCCACTGAATCGAAATTCTTTAAGTGATAGTTTGCCAGTTGGCGCATCAATGTCCAAAGACCTATCGGATTTAAAGTATACGATCTTTCGTTTCTTTGTTCATATTCAAATCCAAGTGAAATAGCATGTTTTTTAATATCAGCAGAAAAATTAGCAAAAACCCTGAATTGAGTATTATCCCCATAACTATATCCGTTATATTGACGACCTGTATTGTACCATAAAGAATAAATATTCGAAGGTCTGTCTCCATTCAGCAAGCCTAGTCCTCCCTGCACCTGGGCATCATTTTGAACGTTAATTCCCTGGTTGGCGGCATTAGCATAAAATTCGTTGGTATAAGCTACACCAGCAGGATTTACTGTACCGGGAGTAAATGCAAGATTGGTGGGAGTATAACCATTCATTACCAAACCGGTAACCGTATCTTTATAAATAGTTCCATCCGCATGTCTTAAATAGATAGGTGTTTCTGCTTTAAAGTCAAAATGCGGAACTTGTGTCTGAACAAATTTTCCGATATAACCATAATCAAAAATATTATCTTTATGGTCATCGTCTTGTGTTTTGGTATGGAATTTAGAATAACTCGCCTGTAGGGTAAAGTATGCATTCTTTATATTAGATGACGATTTTTCTTCTTCTTTTGCAGAAGCAGAATTAAATTTTTGGGTTAATTTAGCATAAGCTCTCCAGGTACTTTCAATAGTTTGAGGATTGTTGCTTGGGTTAAAAAGTGCATACTCATATACAAAATCATGACGCTTATTATAGTCAACCGAGCCGCCCACAGTAATCCCCAAATTGGTAGTTGGCTGATAAATTATTTTTCCGCTTAATAATAAGGAATTGGAAGCTACATTCGTTTTCGCTTTTACTTTGGTTAAATCATCTTTCGTTACAAATTCGCCATTGGGCACCAACCCGGTTTGTCCATTTACAATAACAGGACGAAGTGGGGTAGTTTCCAATTGAGAAAGTTTATCGTCATTTACTTTATAAAAACCACCTGCAGACGGGTTAGGGTCTTTTTCTTTTACAATTTGCCCGGAAACGGAAAAACCTAATACAGATTTTTTACTACTTGTTGCAGAATCTTTTTTTGTTAACAGGGGACCATTCACAGAAAATCCAATAAAATTATAACCATACGCATCTAACCCTTTCTTTTCCCCAATTCCTGAAGAAATTAACTCTACTCCTCCTGTATATTTACTTGCCGGTCCTCTTGTTGTAATAGAAACTATACCTCCTGTTTCATCCCCGTATTCTGCAGGAGTTCCTCCCACAATTGTTGTTACTTGTTCCACCGCACCCTGGGGTACATTAGGGCTACCAATCACTTTTTGTCCATCCACATAATATGCAGTACCGTTATCACGCGCACCGCGCATGTTTAATGATCCGCCTTCGTCTTTTTGATATACACCGGCAGTTGTTGCAGCAACCGAGTTGATGTTTTTGGAAGCCATGTTTTCATATTCTTCCCGGGTTACAGTTCCGCCCGATTTAGTGTCCGGGTCAATTAAAGGTTCTTTCCATTCTGTAATTTCCACCACTTTTAATTCCTGCCCTGCCGTCATCTCCATATTCAGATACACTGTTTTTCCAACAGCTACGGTAATATTAGAAATAGCAGCGGTTTGATACCCCACATAAGTAGCCCTTACATCATACTTGCCCGGGTTCAATGGTTTTATCATTGCTTCCCCGTCTATGTTGGTGGTTCCTACCCCTGCCTGGATACCTCCTAATTCTACAATTACGTTTGCAAACGGAATAGTTTCATGGCTGTTTTTATCGGTAAGTTTTATTTTAATTGCCGATTCGTTTTGAGAAATCATCCACCCTGTGGTGGCTATAACAATAGATAACGTTGATAGTAATTTTCGTAGCATATTTTTTTATTATTTTTATTATTTAAACTCGTGCAAAAATTTAAAAGTGCGTAAATATATGATTTTTTAATTTTCATAAACAAATATAATTTTTCAATTCTTTTTGAAATTTAGTTTTCATTACATTTAACATGCTATTATTCAACTGAAATCATAACAATTAAATTGAAAAATAACTTTCAAAAAGTAATTAACAATAATAAACAATAAAAGATAAAGGCGTTTCACCAAACGAACTGTTTGATGATGATTTTAAACTAATTGGGGATGTTGGTTTAATTAATCACTGCAATATTACAACAATTATTTTAATTAACATCATCCTTTCTTAATTATTTTATATAATAATGTAGTAAAATTTGCAAATGTGCTTTGCACCCTTTGCTAATGCTTGTATCTGAACCATCGTACTAAAAAGAATTCGCGTTTATTTTCTCTCAAACGGTCGCTTTTCTTCTTTTCCTGTTTCATTCTTTTTCGTGTCTTTTTGGTTTGTAATCGTTTGTCATGGGCTTCCACCGCTTTTTTTTGCGCTCTTTCCAGTTTCCGCTGGTCTTTCCATTTTTGCCTTGTCGCTCTGCGTTGCACTTTGGCTGACACTGCTCCTTTGTTTTCCAGTTTAGTGTCTTGTGCCACCATGGATAATGGCAGCAAACAAATAAACAATACAATTACTTTTTTAACAACAGTTTTCATTTTCAAAATATAATGTGTTGCAAATTTAATAATATAAAGCGCATATGGCTTCATTTATCCGCTTAAATAAAATTGCTTAATTTTGTTCCATTAATATTTGTACCTAATGAAATCTATTTTAAAAATAATTCTTCCCGTGTTAGTGGTAGTCTGCACCTGGAATTGCAAAAAACAACAGGATAACGGAGTGCCTATAACATCTGTAGATATTTACCTGTATGCCAACAACCCGAGTTTTATTAGTTTAAATGCAATTGGTGGTTATACCTATATTACCGGGGGAATAAGAGGTATTTTAATATATAGAAAGTCTTCTTCTGAATTTATGGCTTACGACAGAAACTGCACCTACCAATCGTCTCAACCCTGCGCTACTGTTGTGGTAGATAATACCCACATACTGGCAGTGGACACCTGTTGCCATTCTAAGTTTTCTATTTATGATGGTAGTGTTACCAATGGTCCGGCAGCTATTCCTTTAAAAGCATACAACACCTCTTTTGATGGTACCACTTTGCACATTTATAATTAATTTTCGTTAATTAAAAATTAAATATTATTATATTTTCAACACTGTGTTTAATTTCTCGCTCGCACCAATCCTGGTGAACATATAGGTTGTAAGCCATTGTTATAATGACGTTGGTAACCCATCTTTTCTATTCCTTTGTGTTTGGCTACTCCTAATTTTTTTATTCCTCCAAATGTCCTTTCCACTACATATCGTGTTTTGCCAACCATTTTATTAATTGCTTTTCTCTCTGTGTTAATTCTTTTCCTCTTACTGCTTTTGTATTGTATTCCTCTTTTTAAGTTGTTTTCTTTTAAATATTCTTTGTTGCTTTTGCTTGAATACGAAGTCGGAAAAATTAATTTGCGTGTCTGTTTGAATTAACATGCCGCAAAAATACGAAGTCAGAGGAACTATAATGGCAGGAAATATTGCCAATAGCATTTTTGTGGCATTACAACATTTGTCAAAAAAGAGTTGAATAAAGATGTAAACGATGAAAAACGAGTAAAATTGAACGCAAAAGCTCTCGGTCAATTGAAAGCGGAAGCAAAAAACTACATTATTGACAAAGAAAGCAAATGACCCGGAATAAAAGGCTATTGGCAAGAAAAAAAAGAACGAATGGAAGAGAAATAAGCGAAAAATCAATCCTAAATAGACAAAAAAGCAAAATAAAGAGCAGCGGAAAAGAAAACAGAACCAGAAAAAAAACAGGGATAATTTGCTTTAACCAGCCCAATTTTGAAAAAAAGTGCCAAAAAACGCACTCGTCAGTCATACACAGTCGCTGTGAGGTCGTACACAGTCGCTGTGAAGTCGTGCACAGTCGCTGTGAGGTTGAGTACACTTACTATGACGTTGTGTACACTCACTGTGATGTTGTGCACACCCACTATGACGTTGAGTAAACTCACTATGACGTTGTGCACAGTCGCTGTGAAGTCGTGCACAGTCCCTATGAGGTTAAGTACACTCACTATGACCTTGTGCATAGTTACTATGAGGTGAGTTCAGTCTATTATAAGGTTTTTGTAGTAAATCCTGATCATAGCTTTTGAAAAGAAAGGGAACTATGTAAGGTTATTTAGGTTTCAACGTAACTTCTTCCAAATAAGCATTATTCACCTTTGTACCCGATATTTTAAATACTATGATTATAATCATATCGAAGTATGATTATAATCATTGTTACCACAAATGAAGGCTAGTACATTTGTGCCTGTTAAGATTAGCTATCATTTATAATAAAATAATTCTAATATCAATTAATAAATAAAAAAAAACAAATGAATACGATTGAAAAAACAATAGCGATGATTGCAATAAGTTTATTTCTCCTTTCGGCTACGTTAATAAAACAAACTGTTCCGTGGGTAGCTCCAAAGGATGCTGACGCAGTTAAAAATCCTGTGAAAGATAATGCAACTGCCACTGCAGATGGTAAAAAACTTTATACACAGTATTGTGCAGTGTGCCATGGTGCAAAAGGAAAAGGGGATGGTCCGGCTGGTATAGCCTTAACCCCGCGACCTGCCGACCACTCGAGCGCAAGAATTCAATCGCAGACGGATGGTGCCATTTACTGGAAAATAACAACCGGGAAAGCGCCTATGGCGTCTTATAAAGTTCCTCTTAAAGACGAACAACGCTGGGAGTTGGTTAATTATATAAGGGAACTTGGGAAACCAGCCGCTAAAAAATAAAAGTGAAATCATATTGATTAATCAAAATCTATTTACAGGAATTTTAAATTAATAATTCAAATAAAAAAAAATGATGAAAAAACTACCCCTCTTACTAATTGCCTCCCTGCTGCTATATATTACGGCAGGCTATTCTCAAGACTCTACACTGACAGAAAGAAATATGCAAAAACTTTCTATGGGAGTTCCCGGAAAAACAAAAATGATGCTCACCGGTATTGTATGGGCAGGGTTGACGGCTAACCTGAATACAACAGATAAATTAATGCCGAAAACATCTTTCAACGATTTTGGATTCAGCCCGATGTTCCTGTATAAACTTTCTGATAAATTTTTTATTGAAAGTGAAATAGAAATAAAGAATGCAGGAGATAAAGAAAATGCTCCGGCATTTGATTTGGAGTTTGCAAAAATGTCTTATATAATTAATAAGTACTTTACTATAGGAGCGGGTAAAATGCTGAGTCCATTTGGCGCTTATGGTGAAAAATGGGAACCAAATCATATTGAACGGTTTGCTAACACACCCTTACGACCTGATGATGCATTTTTGCCGGATGATACACACCTGTTTTGGGGTGCAGTGGTGGGAGTAGATTTGCGTGGGGTTATCCCGATGAGAAATTCCAAACTTACCTGGGTGGTATATGTTGACAATGGAGCTACTTTACATACAGAAGCAGGAATGGGTGGTGTGACACAGGCGGAGAACTGGAATGACCAGAATCATAATAAAGAATTTGGCGGAAGAATAGGCTTTTTACCATTTGCTGTGCCTTCCCTGGAAATAGGATTCTCGGGCAAAACCGCTAAAGTGGGCGGACTGGAAGATTCCGTTTATCAAATTAATTCGGAATACAAGGATTATAAAAATATAAGAAGCACTGCTTATGCAGTGGATATAAATTATGTAAAACCCATCCTGGCTATAAAATCTATCATTGGAATCAAAGGGCAATATACTGCTCAAATGGTGGATAAAGCGTATTACGCAACGCCTGCAGGGTTTATGCCAAAGCCCGAAAACTATGCACCATCAACTGCCAATGCAACCGGTGTGGATTCTTCGCTTTATACTTTTAACAATACGATGCAGTCCTTATTTGTACAATTTTCTTTTCGCCCGGCAATGATGGATGTGAAGGTTCTTAAAAATATAGAATTATTATTCCGTTACAATTCACTGACTCCGCCTAAGGATGCCGCATGGGGGCCAAAGAATTTAATGGGGCAGGGAGGAACCATTAACAGGATAGATATAGGCCTTGACTATTGGATAAGCTGGAGAACAGCATTAAAATTCGCTTATGAAACAACTGCTTTGCCTAATGGAACTGATCAGAATATGTTCCTGGTTCGTTTTGTATCCGGGTTCTAAATAATAATTTTTATTTCCTAAACAATAACTATTAAAAATACTATAAAATGAAAAAAAGAATTGTATTATTTATCGCATTTGTTGCCGTTATAGCAGCAGTAACTCTTAATGGCTGTGGAGCCAGTGAAAAATTAACCTCAAAAATAGGAGCACAACTCTGGAGCGAGAACTGCCTCCGGTGCCACAATGCACCAGACCCTGCGGACTATAGCGATGAGCAATGGGAAGTTATAGGAGTACACATGAAACTTCGGGCCAACTCGCTTACGGATATGGAGGTAAGTAAAGTAGTGGAGTTTATGAAATCAGCTAATTAACCAATATGAAAAATTCAGCATTCCTGTTTTTACTATTATTTTCAATAAAAGGTTTTACCCAACCGGAAGGAGAAAAGATATTTAGCAGTTCGTGTATTGCCTGCCACACCATTGGAAAAGGACGACTGGTAGGACCGGATTTACAATATATAGGAAAAATCAGGAATAAAAAATGGTTGATAACCTATATTCAATCCCCACAATCTGTAATTAAAAAAGGTGATAAGCAGGTGGATTCTTTGGTAAAAGAATATAATGGTATGATTATGCCCAATCAAAATCTTAATCCAAAACAAATAGAACAAGTTCTTGCTTACATAGAGGATTACAAACCCACTGCGGATTCTTTACCCAATACAACAGCTTCTGTTTCCGTTCCGGCTACTTCTAAATCCCACCCGGGTAACCCACCTGAAAAAGAAGAAATAAAATTCCCGCCCATCCTTGGCAATCCCCTATTTCTGGCAGCAGGCGGATTAATTATTTTATTACTGCTTATTATTGTTGTGTTGGCAAACGTAATTAAAATGATGGCTGTTCAAAGTAAAAAGCAGGAATAATAATTGTTTGTTTTATATTTTATAAAGATTAATATATTTGACCGGATAAACCCTGGTTCCCAGTTGGGTGTAGCGTCCTCGCTACGTCCGGTTTAATCCCGAATACTTGGGACTTCCAGCCTTACAACAAAATAGTATTATTTGCAATGTAAAAATAAGTCCGGAGGACTTGTAAAATTAAACGTAGCGGGACCCTACGCTTAACGGGGGTTTTCGCTGAAACAAAAATAATAAGAGGAAAAATTGCCTAC
>JANYDQ010000272.1 GCA_025363555.1 Bacteroidota bacterium
ACGAATCTCACGGGGTGGAAGACCCCCGGATTGTAAAAATTGATGATTTGTACTATTTAACTTATACCGCTTACGATGGAGTAAATGCCTTAGGTGCATTAGCTACATCTACTGATTTAATTCATTTCGAAAAAAAGGGAATTATTACCGCCAAGGTTTCTTTTTATGAATTTAAACGCCTGGCTGATTGTTCCGGAGAAGTAAAGAAAAAATATTTCCGCCACGTTCCTCATCATGCTCTTGAAAAACAAATGTTGCTTTGGGATAAAAATGTTGTTTTTTTTCCAAGAAGAATAAAGGACAAATTATTTTTTTTGCACCGCATTCGTCCGGGAATACAAATTGTTTCCGTGCATAAACTGGAAGACCTGACGAAAGAATTCTGGGAAAATTATTTTCTCAATTTGCAGGACTATATAGTTATGGACCCGCAAAACGATCACCACGAAGCAAGTTACATAGGCAGCGGATGTCCTCCCATTGAAACAGAAATAGGCTGGTTACTCATCTATCATGGGGTTCAGGATACTGCTAAAGGATATGTGTATTCCGCATGTGCAGCCCTTCTGGATTTGAATGACCCGTCAAAAGAAATTGGAAGATTGCCTTATCCTTTATTTAAACCTGAATATGACTGGGAACTTCGCGGGGTGGTGGACAATGTATGCTTTCCCACAGGAACTGCCCTTTTTGGCGACACCTTATATATTTATTATGGAGCAGCCGATGTGCATATTGCATGTGCATCCGTTAGTTTATCAGCATTATTAACAGAGTTATCACTATACAAAACCGAAAAAAATGAAAAAGGCAATTAATTTATTTTACAAAAACTCTCCAAGCGGTGCATCACCCAAAAAAGAATTGGAGTTTACTAAATTTGGTAATGGAACTGCTCCAATCAGTAAGGAGCATATTAAAACACCTGTTGAAAATGCCGATGCGGGCAATGAAAAATCAGTTCCGGAAGTATTGGTTGTTACATCATATCCTCCGAGAGAATGCGGTATTGCCACCTATTCCCAGGATCTGATTAGAGCCCTGAATGATAAATTCAATAATTCTTTTTCCTTGAAAGTGTGTGCGCTGGAAACAGATAACGAAAAACATTCTTACTCTGAAAGTGTGGAATATCTTTTAAATACCGATCATTCGGACGAATATAAAAAACTGGCAAAAGATATTAACCGGAATACTAAAATAAAAATTGTGCTGATTCAGCATGAATTTGGTTTTTATCATAAACACGAAGGGGAATTTCTTAATTTCTTAAATAGCATTAACAAACCTATAGTTATTGCATTTCACACCGTGCTGCCAAATGCAGATGAAGCGATGAAATCGAACGTGCAAAATATTCTTGATATATGTAGTTCAGTTATTGTAATGACGCATAATGCGGCAGACATACTCCTGGCAGATTATAAAATTTCAGAAAACAAAATAAGTGTTATTCCTCACGGTATTCACTTGGTTCCTCACCTTGATAAAATGGTACTCAAAGAAAAGTATCATTTTTCAGGAAGAAAAGTACTAACTACTTTCGGATTACTAAGTTCAGGAAAAGGAATTGAAACCACACTTGATGCATTGCCCGAAATTGTGAAAAGGCATGGTGATGTTGCTTTTCTTATTATAGGTAAAACTCATCCTGTGGTAGTGAAACATGAAGGAGAACAGTACCGCTCAATGCTGGAAAAGAAAGTGGCAGAACTGAAACTTGAAAATAATGTTTTCTTTATAAATAAATATATCAAATTGCCGGATTTACTGGAGTACTTGCAGTTGACCGATATTTATTTATTTACATCCAAAGACCCTAACCAGGCAGTAAGTGGTACTTTTTCTTATGCAATGAGTTGCGGATGCCCTATTGTTTCAACACCTATTCCTCACGCAAAAGAACTGCTTGGCGATGGCACCGGAATTATTATTGATTTTAACAATACCAAACAACTTAGCGATGCAGTTAATCGCTTATTGAGTGATGAAGAATTACGATTTAACATCAGTTCCAACAGCCTGCATAAAATAGTATCAACTGCATGGGAAAATTCTGCTGTTGCTCATTCCTTGTTGTTAGAAAAAGTAGCTGCTGATGAAATTATCTTGAATTATACCATTCCGGAAGTAAATCTAAATCATTTTAAGAGAATGACTACTGATTTTGGAATGATTCAATTTTCCAAAATCAACCATCCAGATATTGAAAGCGGATATACATTGGATGACAATGCAAGAGCATTAATAGCAATTTGTCAACACTATAAACTTACTGATAACGAATCGGATTTAGAATATATATCCATTTATTTCAATTTCATTAAACACTGTTTGCAAACTGAAGGATATTTTCTGAATTATGTGGATGAAAAGAAAGGATTTACAGAACAAAATAATTCAACTAATCTTTCTGATGCTAACGGAAGAGCTATTTGGGCATTAGGATATATGATTTCAATGGGCGATTTATTACCTGAAGAATTAATTGCCGGTGCAGAAGAAATATTGGAGGAAACTTTATTTCATGTAAACGCAATGCACTCCACCCGTGCCATGGCTTTTACAATTAAAGGATTATACTATTGCAGCAACATACATAAGAAATCTAAAAGACATACATATATGATTGAAGCGCTTGCCAACAGGATGGTTCAGATGTATAAACACGAATCGGATAATGACTGGGACTGGTTTGAAAGTTACCTTACCTACGCAAACAGTATATTACCCGAAGCCATGCTTTGCGCTTATGCTGAAACAGGAAACGAAGTTTATAAAACTATTGCAAAATCGTCTTTTGATTTTCTTCTTTCCCGAACTTTTAATAAAGAAGGAATAAAAGTAGTGTCGAACAGGAGCTGGATGCACAAGGGAGAAGTATCTTTCCGTTTTGGCGAGCAACCGATTGATGTTGCTTACACCATACTGGCACTAAGCAGATTTTATGACGTGTTTAAAGAGAAAGATTACCTTACTAAAATGGAAAGATCATTCAATTGGTTTCTTGGTAAAAATCATTTGCACCGGATTATTTACAATCCATGCACCGGTGGTTGCTATGACGGATTAGAAGAAGACCATGTAAATCTTAACCAGGGTGCTGAATCAACGGTGAGTTACCTGATGGCAAGATTAACAATGGAAAAATACTTTAATTGCAAACAAAAAGAATTTTTTTTGCCAACATCCAGGAATAAGGAAAAGCAATTAGCATAAGTGGGATAGGCTAATTGATATTAAAGTGACCCCCTAGGAGACTAAATTTAATTGAACATAAAATAAAAAACAAAATGAAAAACATCCTCTTTATAATCATCAGCATTATGCTACTGTCAGGTTGCAAACAAGCCGGTCCGGGAAAAGTGGACATAAAAAATGATTCGCTGATGGCAGTGGTGGCTGAACGCGATTCTTCACTGATTCATTACATTGACACCTTTAACGAGATTGAGTCTAATTTGGATTCGGTAGCAGTAAGACAGCAAATCATTTCTATGAACACGGATAAATCTCATGGTGAACTGAAAGGTTCTAAAAAAGAACATATCAATGCAGAGATAGCTGCCATCAATGATTTAATGGATAGAAACCGCAAAGAAATGGAAGGGCTAACTAAGAAATTGCAAAACTCTAAATACAACAATGCGGCTTTGCAAAAAACTATTAAAACCTTGAATATTCAAATTTCGCAAAAAGATTATGAGTTATGTGAACTGAATTTAAAATTGGATGAACTAAATACCAAGGTAACAAAATTAAATACCACTATTGATTCGCTTGGAGAACAAAATCACCTTAAAGCAATAGTGATAGATTATCAGACGAAGGATTTGCATACAGCCTTTTACATAGTGGGTGAAAAAAAAGACTTATTAGAAGAAAAAATTATTGACAGAAAAGGTGGCGTTTTGGGATTAGGAAGAACGTCTGAACTAAGCCAGAATTTTGATGACAGCAAGTTTACTAAAATAGAATTTACAGAAACCTCCACCATCCCGATAAATGGCGAGGACATAAAAGTAATTACCAACCATCCCTCGGATTCTTATAAATTAGATAAGGACGAAAAAGAAAAGGGTAGGGTGAAAAACCTGGTAATTACAAATCCGGTAAAATTCTGGAGTTCTTCGAAATACCTGGTGGTAGTTAAAAAATAAATAAGCAATAGAAATTAAAAATTACAAGTAAATAAAAATAAATAAATAAATAAAAAACAAAAAACATGAAAAAACTATACACACTAATTTTAATAAATTCATTATTTATTAATGCATATGCCCAAAATTTTCAGTGGGCAAAGGTTGAAGGAGCTTATGCTTACGATTACGGATACGGAATTGTTAACGATAATTCAGGGAATGTTTATGTGGCAGGGAAGTACGAAGAATTTGCAAATTTCAGCGGCATTATTTTGCCTAACCAGGGAAATCACGATATTTTTCTGGCAAAATACAGTTCTGCCGGAACTATCAATTGGGTGACAACAGGGGGAGGGCCTTTAGGTGATTATGCACATGCACTTGCTTACGATGGCAGTAATAGCCTGTATGTTGCAGGGGAAATTGAAGGAACTAACAGTATCATCAGTTTTGAGAACTCACCCATAACACTAACCACCTTAGCCGACAACGATATTTTTTTAGCGAAATACGATTTGACAGGCGCCTTGGTGTGGGCTGTAAGTGCAGGAGGTTATTACAGCGATAAAGCTCTTGGAGTTACCACTGACCCTTCGGGAAATGTTTATGTGTGCGGGTTTTTTACTGACACGGCCACTTTTGGTGGAACCACCACACTGTACGGAAATGTGGGAGACCGGGAAATTTTTATTGCTAAATATGATATGAATGGTGTTTTTCAATGGGTGCGCCAAGCCGGTGGTCCAGGCAGAGACGAAGCCAAAGAGATAAAATGCGATGCCGCTGGAAATGTTTACATCTGTGGGCAATACCAGGATGCTGCCGTGTTTGGCGCCAATACCTTAACCACTCCGCTGATAGGGGGATATCATTACTCTAATGCTTTCCTGGCTAAATACGACCCTACAGGAGCTTTACAATGGGTTAAATCTTCGGGTGGAGATTATGATGATGTTGGCTGGTCGCTGGCACTTGATAATGCTGGAAAAATATATATGACCGGTGAATTTATAGGCTATGATATTTTCGGCAACAACGTTACTGCTACAAGTAACGGAAATTCTGATGCTTTCGTGGCTTGTTACAACTCCAATGGTGGTGTTCTTTGGGCGGTTAATGCAGGGGGAACATATCTTGACAGGTCGAGAGGCATTGGTACCGATGGCACAAACCTTTATATTACAGGTCAATTTGGCGGTACCGCTTCTTTCGGCTCTCACACTGTTACCGCTGTGGACAGTTCTGATGTGTTTATGGCTGAATTAAATAGTTCAGGAATGTTTTTGTGGGCATCTTCCGTGGGAGGTATTCACGATTCGGTGGAAACACTCGGGTATGAATCCGGAAATGCAATATGTGCCCAACCTTCGGGAGATGTGTATGCCACAGGGGCTTTGCTCCAGGGCGGAATGTTCGGAAGTGTTACCTTGCCTCAATACAGCAGAACTGATATGTTTATTACCAAACTTTCTGCAACCCCTGTAAATGTTCTGGAATCTAATAATCTTACCGATGTTCGCATTTACCCTAATCCGAGCACCGGAAATTTGGTACTTCATGTAAAGGATGCGAAGAATGGAAAGATGGAAATGACAATTTACAACGGTCTCGCGCAAGTGGTTAATAAAAAAACTGGCACATTTTCTTCGGATACCAACATTGATTTGTCTTCCCAGCAAAAAGGGATTTATCTTATAGAATTAAAAGAAGGGGAAAAAGTGTACAGAGAAAAGATAATTCTTCAATAATATTTAACCTGCCCGGGTCCTCCCTCACAAACGAGAGAGGGGACGGGGAGGTATTCTTAAACAAAATTATAATCATATTTAATTCTTAATGCAATGAAAAAAAAATACAAAATTTCGAAATGCCTGCCGGTTATATTATTGCTGCAATGCGTCACATTTATTTCTTTGAGTCAAACCACGTTTGCAAAAGCGTACACTACTACCCTCGACCAATCGGGCAATGATGTGATGCAAACAAGCGATGGTGGTTACCTCATTGCCGGAAGCACCACCACGAGTATTGTTAATGATGTAGATGTTTATATTGTGAAAACAAATGCTTCAGGAGATACTTCTTGGACGCGCACTTACGGGGGCAATAGCCCTGATTATCCGAACGGGATGATAGAAACGGCTGACGGTAATTATATATTTGTTGGTTCCACCATGAGTTTTGGAACTGGAGACAGCGATAATTACCTGCTTAAAATAAACAGCCTTACCGGAGATACCATGTGGACCAGGCATTATGGCGGTCCCGGAAATGAAGAGTCAAAAGGGATAACAGCTACTGCTGATGGAAACTATGTGATAGTGGGTTCTTCCAACAGTCCCAATATAGCTGTTTATCAGGCAGAGTTATTAAAAATTCATCCTGACGGAAGTTTGGTCTGGGACAAATTTTACGGAAGTATGGGGTATGAAACCGCGCGTTCTGTAAAATTATGTTCGGACGGTGGCTTCATTGTTGTGGGTTCGTCTGCCCTTACTTCTACTTCTGTAGCATCTATTTATTTAATAAAAACAAATGCTGCCGGAGATACCGCATTTACCAAAAAATATGCAGGCCCGAATTCTTACCAGGGCAAATCAATATTAGTAAATGCAGCTGATGGTACTTATACGCTGTGTGCTGATGACAGTTCGCAAGCAACGGATAATGATGTAAAGGTAATGAATATCAGTTCGAACGGAATGGTAGTAAACTGGTCGTACGTTTATGGAGGAGGTGCAAAAGATATTTGCAAAATGATTCAACCTACTTCTGACGGGGGATATGTGGTTGCCGGCATCAGCCGAAGTTTTGGCTGGGGCAATCCGGATATGTGGATGCTGAAATTAAACAGCGGGGGAGACACAGCCTGGACGAGGCATTACGGGGGTTCGGGACATGAGCATTGTTATGATGCCCGACAAACCGCGGATGGAGGTTACGTTATTATAGGGCGAACACATAGTTTTACTCCCAATTTCGAAATTTATATGGTCAAAACAGATTCTATGGGACATATTTTAGCACCTGTTCAGGTTCCTGAAATTGCGAGTGATAATGGGTTCCAGGTTTATCCTAACCCTTCAGCAGGCATGGTAACGGTTGATTTGAGCGGAGCCCTGTCTTCTACTTCGTTCAAAATTTTGAATGAACTGGGGCAAACAGTTTTCTCCGGTAAAATAGAACCTGCTTCGGGCAGTTTCAGTAAAACAGTTGATTTAAAAAATAACCAGCCCGGAATTTATTTCCTGTCAGTAGAAACTGAAAATAAAATAATAACCTGCAAACTGGTTTTGAATTAATAAAATAACATTATGATGAAAAAAATAATTAAAGCAACGAAAAATTTTATTCGCAAGTATATTTCTTCTTAAAAATTTTTTTATTTGAAAAGAAATTTTAAGATACTTTTTTTGAATTTTGCCATGAGTTCAAAACAAGAAAGAATCCCCTCTGATGATTTTCGGAGGGGATTTTATTACTACATTATTTATAACCTTTTAAACCGGAAACCTCTTTTCTCGGAGAAGTGACCTCGGTTTTTCCCCTCAATAAACAATTTCCTTACAAGAACAACCGAGCTCCTGACAAGAAACAAATCAGAAAGTCTTTTGATTTACCTAATAGACATTAAAGGGAAGAAATTAATTACCGCTACTCTTTTCCACTTCCGTTTTCCTTTCAAAATCTTGAGCAATAATGATAAACCTGTCAAACAATTCATGGCTTTCTGCTTCCGGTGTAAGCAACAGTTTGCTGCCTTTTGCCCTTGATTTGAAAAACAATTTTGCATTTATAAAAGAATCGTGCCATTTGCCAATAACGTCCTGTAACTCTTCTAGGTAAGCTATAGAAAGGCGAAGCTTTTTAGCAAGCGGTTTGGGTAGTGTTTCATACACATAAATAAGGTTTTTTATTTTTTTTCTTCCCATGTGTATCTCATCGGGGTTTACTTGTTGAACCAATGCTGTAGCTACCTTTTTTAATTGTTTCTTATAAAAGTGCAAAATGTATTTTTCAGGAATGTTAGTTAACAGCCCCGGTATGACTTCGTAAACACTTTTCGTATCTTTTAAATGTGCATTTATTTTTTTGCAAAATTTATCCGACTCTCTTTCCAGCAGGGTGTGGCGGTATTTTATAGATCGTTGGTTTTTCAACCCGTTTCTGGCAATAAAATTAAGCCGGATATACACATCGCGTACCTTGCCCACATGGCAGTATAGCTTTTTAAGGGGCTTCAACTCCAGGCTATTAAAATCAATGCGCGATAATTTCAACAGGGCTCGGATTTTTTTTACCTGCACTCTCACTTTATGCAAATCCTCCGGCAATTGAGAATCGTGAAAAGCGGTGAGATGGGCCATCATTACCTCCCATTTTTTTCTGAAATGCTTTTTCAGTCTTTTCTTTTTTAACATCATGAACTACCCTGCAACACATACGGGGCAAAGTTTTGCAGGCTTCGGTTTTATTACTGGGTCATTTTTTTTCTTCTCTTTTTCCGGGTAAGGCTGCAATGGTTCAGGGTTTTTAGCAGGTCGGGCAGGTGCAATTTTCCTGCGAATGTAGGGTTGTAGCGGAGCAATCATTTTAACACAAATTAAATTTATTTTTGAATAACATTGGTTAATTATTGTTTTCTTTTTATTTTTTTAACGGAATGTTTATCGAACAAGTGCCTTTATAATAGCCCCACTTTCATCCACACATTCCCCGTCTTTCAGGGTTACTTTAGTTCCGTTTCTTTTAACAACAGTTCCGTTTGGGGTTATTTTCACACCGTTTTCCAGCTTTATATCCGAAACAATTTCCTTTTCGCCAGCCAGCACTTTTATCCTTCCCTCTCCTCTCTTTGCGCAATATTTTTCTCCTTCCGGTTTTATGGAATCCTTTTTTATCTGGGCATCTGCTTTAAATGTCGCCATGGCAATAGAAATAATGAGTATAATTTTTTTCATTTTAAAAAGTTTAGGGTCACTCGCAAAAAATAGCAGTACTGCTTTTTTTACGACACAAAATTAGTAACACGATTAGTTATTGGGGTTATCAAATTTTCTAAAAAGATTATAATTTTTAAGTTCATTTTATTTTGAAACAATTGTTCCGGTCATTAAGTTTCAAAATTTGGTACCTGCGGGAAGAAAGAAATAAAAATGTATATTTGCACGAATTTTATTACTAAAAATTCAAACCCCCAATCACATGTCATTAGAATCAGGCAAATTTGTAGGTGAAGGCTTAACCTACGATGACGTTTTGTTAGTACCTGCTTATTCCGAAGTACTACCTAGAGAAGTGGACATCTCTTCTTATTTCACCAAAAAAATTAAATTGAATACCCCTGTGGTTTCGGCTGCCATGGATACCGTCACGGAGTATCAGCTTGCCATTGCCATAGCCCAGGAAGGAGGCATAGGAGTGCTGCACAAAAACATGACGATAGCCGATCAGGCAGAACAGGTGCGCAAAGTAAAACGCTCGGAAAGCGGGATGATACAGGAACCCGTTACCCTCCTGGAAACCGCAACAGTAAAAGATGCTGTAGCGATGATAAAAGAATTTAAAATAGGCGGTATTCCCATTGTTTCTGCTGATAAAAAACTGATGGGAATAGTTACCAACAGGGATTTGCGTTTTGAAAAAAACATGAAACGCTCTGTAACCGAGGTAATGACAAGTAAAGATTTGATAGTGGCAAGAGAAGGCACCGATTTGAAAAAAGCAGAAGAAATACTTCAAAATCATAAAATAGAAAAATTGCCGGTAGTAGATAAAAACTTTCGGTTGGTGGGGCTGATTACCTACAGGGATATAATAAAAGTAAAAGTTCACCCGATGGCAAACAAGGATGCTTTGGGGCGTTTGCGGGTAGCCGCAGCGGTGGGCGTTACGGCAGACATGATGGAAAGGATAGAAGGATTGGTGAATGCCGGGGTGGATGCGGTGATTATAGATACCGCTCACGGGCATTCGAAAGGAGTGATAGATGCACTTGTTCGCACCAAGAAAAAGTTTCCAAAACTGGAAGTGGTGGTGGGCAATGTAGCCACTGCTGATGCTGCTTTGGCATTGGTAAAAGCAGGTGCTGATGCGGTGAAGGTGGGTATTGGTCCGGGGTCTATTTGTACCACCCGTATCATTGCAGGGGTGGGTGTTCCGCAGTTTACAGCGGTTATTGAAGTAGCGAAAGCATTAAAAAATTCGGGGGTGCCTGTAATTGCAGACGGGGGAATAAGGTTTACAGGAGATATTGTAAAAGCACTGGCAGGAGGTGCCGATTCGGTAATGATGGGCTCCATGTTTGCCGGGGTGGAAGAAGCTCCGGGTGAAAACATTATTTTTGAAGGAAGAAAATTTAAGTCGTATCGCGGAATGGGTTCTATCGAAGCCATGCAGAAAGGAAGTAAAGACAGGTATTTCCAGGATGCCGAAGATGATATTAAAAAACTGGTGCCCGAAGGAATTTCGGGAAGGGTGCCTGTAAAAGGCAGTTTGGCAGAAGTGGTGTTCCAGTTTATAGGTGGGCTGCGCGCAGGTATGGGCTATTGCGGTGCAAAAAATATTGAAACATTGCAAAAGGCAAAATTTATTCGCATTACCAGTTCAGGTATCAGGGAAAGCCATCCGCATGGGGTTTCCATTACAAGGGAAGCTCCTAATTATAGCAGGTAGTTTAAGTAAGATTTGCTGAGTAGGAGAAATAAAGAATTAATAAATAATATATATTGTGCTTATTCTTAAAAATAAAAATATGAAAAAACTTTACTTATTCGTTATCGGTTTATTGTACAGCGGTGCGCTGTTAAATGCACAGGTCTCCAGTTGCGCCAGTGCAGTGCAATTTTGCACCAGTTCCAATTATTATTTTTCAAACGAAACAGGGGTGGCTTCTATGGGAGCCGGAGGAGTGTATGGCTGCCTGGGCTCCACACCCAATGCAAAATGGTTTTACATGCAGGTAACTACTTCTGGAAATATTATTTTTACCATTAATCAAAACAATATTGGAGGAACTCCCATTGATGTGGATTTTGTTTGCTGGGGACCCTTTGCCAGTCCGGCAGCTGGTTGCTCTGTTATAGGCGACACCAGCTTGGGAGCAGGTGTCATTGCCAGTTGCAGTTATTCCGGTTCAGCATCCGAAGTATGCACCTTAAATGGAACAGTTGCGGGTCAGTATTATATTTTGCTTTGTACGAATTTTTCAAACCAGGCAGGAACCATTACTTTTGTTCAAAATGGTTCAAGTACAGGCACATCACTTTGCACCACATCGTGCAGTGTTTCTAACCTGGATATATTTCCAGGTGCTTGCAGTGCGCCATCAAATACTTTTTCACTGAACGGACAAATTTATTTTAACTCCCCTCCTTCCACCGGAACATTAACGGTGAGTACCACAGCCGGTGCAAGTATTACAATTGCGCAACCCTGGATAAGCCCCATAAACTTTACTATTCCTAATTTACAATCAACAGGGTCAGTATATACGGTTCATGCTTCTTTTTCAGACGAAGGCAGTTGTTTTCAAACTGCAAATTATACAGCACCTGTAGCATGTATCCCCTGTGTGGTAGCGGTTGCTAACAATAGTCCGTTATGTGCAGGTGCTTCATTAAACTTAACAGCCACTGCGGTTAGCGGTGCAACTTACGCATGGACAGGTCCAAACGGATTTACCTCTTCTATCCAAAATCCTGTCATCCCTTCTGTTACCACTGCCGCTTCAGGAGTTTACACCGTAGTGGTAACCGTAACTGCAAATGGAATGACCTGCACACAATCAACTAATGTAACCATCCATACTGCCCCTATAGTTTCGGTAAATTCACCAACTATCTGTTCCGGACAAACTATCACACTTACTGCAACTTCTGCAACTCCCGGTGGCAATTTCTTGTGGTCGCCAGGCGCAGATACTGCACATGCTATTACCATAACCCCGGCAGGAGATACTACTTTAATAGTGGCTTATACTGTTTCTGGCTGCACGAATACGGGTTATGATACAGCAGTGGTAACGGTAGTGCAACGACCAACAGTTACTTGCAATTCCACTTCCATTTGCGCAGGGCAAAGCGCAGCATTAACTGCCACACCCTCTGCTCCGGGTGGCACTTATTACTGGTCAGCAACCGGGCAGACTGCTCAAAGCATAGCTGTTACTCCCACCACAACTACTGCTTATCTTGTTTACTATACATTAAACGGTTGTGCAAATACAGTGGCAGGTGTTGTTACCATTATTACCACCCCTGTCATTACTCTAAATTTCCCAACTATTTGCAGTTCACAAAATGCAACCCTTACAGCTTCTGCTCTCCCTGCTGGTGGCACATATCTCTGGTCAGGAGGATTGGGAACAAATTCAAGTATTACTGTAAGCCCCAATATAACTACGGTGTATGCTGTTACATATACTTCCATTGGTTGCGCGAATACAGCTACAGATTCGACAACGGTAACCGTAAATCCATCTCCAACGGTAACAAGTAATTCTGATACCATCTGTTCAGGACAAAACACAACCCTTACCGCCACACCATCTCCGGCAGGGGGCACTTACGTTTGGTCGGGAGGCGGAGTTTCTCAAAGCATTGTGGTGAATCCTTTAGTTACTACTCCTTACACCGTAACATATACATTAGCGGGGTGTACGGCAAATGCAACAAGCAACATAACTGTAAATGCAACACCACCCGCACCAGTGCTTACACAAAACGGAACACTCTTAATTTCAAGTTCGGCTACAGGTAATCAATGGTATTTGAATGATACCTTAATCACAGGCGCAACAGGGCAAACCTATACCATAACCCAAAACGGAACCTATTTTGTGATTACAAGTGCGAATGGTTGTTCTTCCGACACATCATCACTGTTAATAATTACCAATCTTGGCTTAGCTGAAATACATAACGATAATTTATTTTTAATATATCCCAACCCTGCAACGAGTTCTTCCGTTATCTATTATTCTTTGGCAAATTCAACAGATGTAACTATTGAAGTAGCTAATAATCTTGGAGAAAAGGTTTTGTTGCTTGTAAATACACAACATCAAAATGAAGGAAAATACAAGTATGAATTTTCGTTAAAAGATGCAGGTATTTATTTTGTAAAAATGCAAACAGAGCAGGGTGTATCCGTGAAGCGGTTAATTTATATAAAGTAAAACTCTTTTATCTGTTCTTATTTTATCGGAAACACCTGGTAAATTATATCCTGGATTTTTGTTCGTATTCCCGACTTTGCCAATTTATTTTCATCTGCATCAGGATATACCCTGTTGGAAAGAAAAACATAAACTATTCCATTCACCGGGTCTGCCCATGTTAACGTACCTGTAAAACCGGAGTGTCCAAAACTTTCAGGAGTACACGATGAACTTACGGGGCTCTTTTTTCCTGCCGACATTTCCGGTTTGTCAAAGCCCATTCCCCTTCGGTTTTCAAAACAATATTGGCATTTTGTAAATTCATGAACGGTAGAAGAATCAATATATTTTTTTCCTCCGTACGTTCCGTTGTTAAGATAAAGTTGCATCATTACTGCCAAATCATTTGCGTTGGAAAACAAACCTGCATGTCCGCCAACCCCTCCCAGCATAGCGGCTCCCTGGTCGTGTACATCTCCGTGAATTAATTGTTTCCTGAATTTCCTATCCACTTCCGTTGGCATTATCCTGTGCGTATCCAACCGCTCCCTGGGATGGTAACCCATGGTAGTAAGTCCCAGCGGGGCATAAAAATTTTTCATTACATATTCATCTTCTCCCATTACCGTTTCCTGTTCTATTATTTTCTTCAGAAAATAATAGCCCAAATCGCTGTACAAAAACTTTCCCTTTTCTTTAACAGGAGATTCAATGATTTGTTTATAAATAGTATCCTCATAATTTTTATTGATGTATAAATTTTCTGCCACCCTCCGGGTATAAATATCATTCGGGCTTGTATTATATATTTCCTTTTTATACACTCCCTTATCCATTGTTTTGGTCCAGAAAGGAATCCAGTCTTTCAATCCTGCCTGGTGCGCCATCATTTCCCTTATCACTATATTTTCTTTATTGCTTCCTTTCAGCATCGGTAAATACGTTACCAGCTTTTCGTCCGGGTTTATTTTTTTCTCATCCACCAGTTTCATCACCGCAGGGGTGGATGCGCCTATTTTAGTAACTGAAGCCAAATCGTACACATCATCATTCTTCACTTTTTCTTTTTTAGAATAAGTAGCATAGCCAAACGATTTCTGGTAAATAACGTTTCCGTCTTTTGCAATAAAAACCTGGCAACCCGGGTACACCTTATCCCTTATGCCTTTCAAAGCAAGGGTATCTATCTTTGCCAATACTTTCGAATCTATGCCCAGCTCTTCGGGTATAGTATATTTAAACCGAACTGCTTTTGTAGTAATGCCTTTACCCACTTTAAAATAAGCACTTGCCGTAACCGGTAGTTTGCCCGTGGCAGCCACACCACCAAAAATTAATTGCGCTGAATAACTTTCGCTCAAATCCGTATCTTCATAACTCATCACGATAGCATCTGCAAACTGAACACTGTCCATTTTTGAAAGTATATACGGGTCGGCAGATACATTTATAATTACTTTCGATTGGTTCATCACCCCTTTCAAAAGTTTCATTACGGGCGCAGTCAGCCCGAAATCCTTAGCAGGAATAGTATTGGTATTGTTCAGGTGAACGATTACTAAATTATACTTTTTCAATTCTGCAAGTATGCTGTCAAACTTTTCTTTTTTCGCCTCTTTATCCACCCCGAAATGAGTTACGTTGGCATAATTGGAAAGCATATTCTGAAAAGTACTTACTTCTTTATTTCCTAAAGATAATGAAGCAATTCGTAACGTATCCAGGTGGATAAGCGGGATGATATTATTTTTATTTTGCAAAAGCGTCAACGATGCTTCTGTTAATTTCCTGTTAATCACCTCTGCATTCACCGTGTTCAGCTCTTTATATAGATTCTTTGTTTTTATTTTACCATACCAGTTCAGTCCTGCCCATTGTTTTGCCATCAGTATTTTCAAACATCTTTTATCTATCTCTTCCTGCGAAACCAAACCACTATCTATCGCTTCCCTTATTTTTTTAATAGCAGTCGGAACATCTTCCGGGAACAGCAATACGTCATTGCCCGCAAGCAATGCTTTTAAATCCACCTCTCCTGGTTTGTAAAATTTACTCACCCCTTTCATGTTCAAAGCATCTGTAAACACAAGTCCTTTAAAGCCCAGCGTATCTTTCAGCAGCCCTGTAACTATTCTTTTTGTTAATGTCGATGGCTGGTTGGGCGTGGTATCCAGGGCAGGTATGGATAAATGGGCAACCATCATACTTCCCAAACCTTCTGCTATTAGTTGTTTGAACGGATACAGTTCCAGCGTATCCAATCGCCCTCGTGAAGAGGTAATGGTAGGAAGGGTTTTATGCGAATCGCTGTCGGTATCGCCATGCCCCGGAAAATGTTTTGCATTGGCAAGCACTCCGTTGTCCTGCATTCCTTTCATATACATCAATGCTTTGGAAGTAACATTGTATTTATTTTCTCCAAACGAACGCGTCCCGATTACCGGGTTCAGCGGGTTGTTATTAATATCCACCACCGGTGCAAAATTAATTTGCATACCCAAACGTTTGCATTCCCGCGCTATCTCCACACCCATGCTATAAATCAACGAATCGTTTTGAATAGCGCCCAGTGTCATTTGTCGCGGAAACCGAACTGTACTGTCCAGCCGCATCGCCAACCCCCATTCTGCATCCATGGCTATAAACAACGGTACTTTCGAAAGTGCCTGATACTGGTTCGTTAGCTGCGCCTGGCGTACCGGTCCGCCCTGGAAAAATATAAGTCCCCCTATTTTATACTCTTTCACCAATTTTTTTATTTCTTTTAAATGTGTTTTATCCTTATTGGAATAAGCTGCCACCATAAACAATTGCGCAATCCGCTCTTCCGCAGTTAATGTTTTTAAAACAGAATCCGCCCAATGCGAATCGTTTTTATAAAACACAGGTGACTTATCTTTAGTAATAAAACTTACCGAAACAATAGTAAAAACAGAAAGTACAACAAACAAAATTTTTTTCATCAAGCCATTAATTGAAAGTAATTGTAAACACAAAAAAATTATTCTATAAAAGTACTCTTAATAAAACCCACTATTCAAAGCCTAATCCTTAACTTTTCAACTTTACACTGTTGATGGAAACCAATTATATTCTTCATTTCCAATACCACCAATTCGTACATTTGTAGTGTCATCCATAGCTTGTCAAAGGACCTAATTCGTAAACCTCATGTATAAAAAAATATTCAACCTAATGGTTTTAATGATAAGTGTGCTCACCATCAATCTGCTTACCACCGCCATCACCACCAAAATCATTCATTATAAAATCGACATCAACCCCTATAAATTTACCGCCATCACCATGGTCGCCCTCGTATTTATTCTCGTACCCGCTTATCGGTACATGGGCAGCAAAATAGAAGTAACCATTGCCCGCATCTTACTTTCAGGCACACATTCATTAGGCAAAACCATTGGTTTACTCTTTTCTTTCACCCTCGTTTTCGGCATCCTTTTCCTCATTTATCTCTATCATTGGTTCAATATAAATGTCTTTCAATATTTCGAATCGCTCTAAAAACCCACCTGCATTTACTTACCAAATCAAACTATTTTTTTATAGACGCTTCGCTTTATGAAGCCCGCCATGTTAAGCACTTTGTGTGCCTCCGGCAGTCGGTGTGCCATCCGCCCGTTTTTTTTGTCCCTGCCAATTTTTTCCCTTTTCTCTTCATTCATTCCATTTTTACCTTTCCATGCCACACTCCCCCTGTCCTGTTTTTAACATCCATTCGTATTTCGCGCCCGCCTTTCAATGCTTTTAGCATCACTTTCGTTGATATAGAGCTTCGGTTTTGATGTTAAAAGCATCAAACTCGTTATTCAAAGCATCACTTTCGATGTTCCGAGCCTCGGTTTCGAATGCTTTTAGCTTCGCTTTCGTTGCACACTAGCCTCGGTTTCGATGCTAAAAGCATCAAACTCGTTACTCAAAGCATCACTTTCGATACTCCAAGCATCACTTTCGATGCTAAAAGCATCGCCTTCGATGCTCCCTACATGCTTTTTGCCCAAAAAGGCTATCTTTTTATACAAAATACTTCCGAAAAAGGCTCCCCTCTCCTCGCCATCCTGAGCTTGCCGAAGGATTCAAGGAGAGGAGTGGGGGAGAAGTAGTAATAAAAAAATCCCTTTCTGACCATTCAGAAAGGGATTTCCTTAACAATTAACCCATAAAACTTAATGCTTTTGCTTCAGCGAAAACTCTCCTGCCGTAGTAGCACTCTGGTTAATAACCAATATTTTTGTAAATTCAGCAGTAAGAGCCACACTAATATTCCAGGATAGGAAGCTATTATACTATAAAGGTGTTCAAAGTAATAGTCAGGAGTGGAGAAATAAATTTCATCGCAATATCGCCCCAGTTAGGCACTCTTAACAAAAACAGGGAAATAACAATAGCCATATACTTCCTGTTAGAGCATAAATATATCATCTTAAGAAAAGAAAGAATTGGTCGCATTAATTACAGGCATTATTCTCCCGGAGTAAACAGTAAAGAATACGAAAACTTTATTCCTTTTCTAATTCAATTCACCCAAAAAAGTAAAGAATATAAAGCCGAATATGATTTAGAACAACAAACGAAAAATGACCCGCGGAAGTAGTAATAGTTTTTGGATTGTAGGGATTTATTCAAAAAAAAAAACGCACCTATCCCTTTTAGTACAGCAAATTAATTAAAAGAGATAGGTACGTTACAAATTTAGTATAATTATGATAGTACCGTTGGGCATTTGTCGCACATTTGTCGTCAAATAATGTTAATTTTGCGTTAGTTTCGCTTAAGATTTAAGCTGTAAATATTTTTTGGGAGAAGGAAGGAACTAAGTACAGACAATAGGTACAGAGGTAAATGCAAGAATGGGTGCAAATTATGTTGCAAGTTATGTAACATTTTTGGTAACAAATGTAAACTCAATTGAAATAATTAAACTATTTTTGCATAATCAAAAACCGATGTCAAAAATAGGTGCCAAAAACAGTTACAGAAAACAGGTATCAAAAAAGGATAATTAGAGAATACATTTAGATAAAATATATAATTTTTTAAAGTAGTAATATAAAATGGATAAGAATAAAATAATTTTTGATGATTCTGCAAAGGATTTTGTTTTAGGTGTCTTTAATAAATCAGTTGATTCAGAAGGATTTATTGTTGATGAAACAAAATCAAGAATAATTACACCAGAAGGTCGTGAAATAACCAAAAAAGATTTAACTATAATTAAGAAAGGCTCTGAAAAATTTATCGCTGGCGACTTAACTTCATTGATGAAAGTTTCTCGCGGTGAAATGTAATGGATATTATATATAGTTTAAAGGAAATCGTTCCTGCTCATATTGGTAATAAATACCCTCAATACCAAATAAAACTAAGTACCTCTCAAACAAATGCCAATTCGTATAATATAGATACTGGTAAAAAAACCATAACTATATTTGTCAATAACCTTTCTCCAAAAGAAAGTAGAATACTATCCAAAGTAATAAAGTCAAATTTTGAATTAGGGAAATTGTGCTTAATTGAGGAAAGTAAAATTCCTCTACTTGAAAAACTATACAGCTATGATGATAAAGATGACAATAAGATTTTAGAATTTTTCAAAAAAATATTATCTACTTCCGACTGGTCAGCACTTAGAGACTCTCTCTTTTTAAGAAAGGAATTTAAGAGTCATAAAGGAGTGGATGGGCTAAAAGGTGATATTATATCAAGATATGGTGAACGAGGGAATATTATTTCTAATTTATGCACGGCTGGTTATTTTGAAGGGGTAATGATGCCATTATATAATAACTCACAAAAGGAGTTTTGGGAGTATTATGGGAATACATTAGATAGAGGTATTACTGCATTTTTTGTAAATAGCAAGATGACAGAAGATTTTGTTAGGAAGGAGATGAGCAGGAGGGTTGAAGCAGCGAAAAAATATGGAATATATAGTATTGATATTCACGGAATAGGAAAAGCAAATATTTCTAAGATAAAAGCCTGCATTAAAAGCGAAGACGGCAAAATTAAGTTTAAAGAAAAGCACATTCAATTGGATAAACATTTGAATGTATTGGTTGTAGAAATAATACTCAAATAACCTAATACTTTACCCTCTCCCACAAAGTAAAATCATAAAAACCTATGCAGAACCTATACATAACAGCGTCCTTTGAATTCTTTCAGCACAATTTGGACATTTCATAGTTGAGCCTACAAAAGGTAAATAACAGAATGACAAACCAAAATAAGTACAACACCAGAACCGTTTAAGTAATTTTGTTTGTCTGCCATTACCAAAATTATTTGTCGGGATTATTTCTTTTTACATTCGCACAAAATTTCACATAAAACATCTGAACAATTTAACATCAAGGCAGGTAGTTTACTGTACTAAAAGGGATAGGTACAATTAATTTTTTTTATTACTCCAAAACAATCTTTCCGAACTTGTCAACAAACTTTAAAAAACAAGTATTAAAGAGTAATTTTGTCGTCCTCAAAAAATAACGAGAAATGTCGAAAAATTATTTAGATGAATTGAACCCTATTCAAAGGGAAGCGGTGGAATGTATTGAAGGTCCGGTAATGATTATAGCCGGTGCCGGTTCGGGCAAAACCCGCGTACTTACTTACCGCATTGCCCACCTGATGAAGCAGGGAGTGGACCCATTTAATATCCTTGCCCTTACTTTTACCAATAAAGCGGCAAAGGAAATGAAAGCCAGGATTTCAAAAATAGTGGGAGAAACGGAGTCGAAAAATTTGTGGATGGGTACATTTCACTCCATTTTTGCACGTATTTTAAGATATGAAGGAGAAAAGCTGGGCTACCCGAGCAACTTTACCATTTACGATACCGATGATACCAAAAGTTTGATTCGTGCCATTTTGAAAGAGCAGGGACTGGATGATAAAATATATAAACCAAGCATTATTTTGAACCGGATTTCTACTGCCAAGAATAATTTAATATCTGCACATGCCTATTTGAATAATGCACAGATAATGGAAGAAGACCGGCAGGCGGCAAAACCCAAGATGGGAATTATGTACCAATTATATGCCTCCCGCTGCTTTAAAGCAGGTGCCATGGATTTTGACGATTTGCTTTTTAATACCAATGTGCTGCTTCGCGATTACCCGAAAACGCTGTATAAATACCAGCATAAGTTCAAATACATTTTGGTGGATGAGTACCAGGATACTAACTTTTCGCAATACGTAATAGTGAAACAACTGGCGGCTGCTTTCCGCAATATATGCGTGGTGGGCGATGATGCACAGAGTATTTATTCTTTTCGCGGAGCGAATATCCAGAACATTTTAAATTTTGAAAAAGATTATCCTGAATTGAACACCTATAAACTGGAACAAAATTATCGTTCTACTAAAAACATTGTGGGTGCTGCCAATTCGGTGATTAAAAACAACAAGGAGCAGTTGAAAAAAAACAGTTTTACTGCCAATGATGAAGGGGAAATAATAAAAGTGGTGCGTGCGGAAAGTGATAACCAGGAAGGGAGTTTTGTGGCAAGTTCTATTTTTGAAACCAAGATGAATGAGCAGGCTCTGAACAAACATTTTGCTATACTTTATCGTACCAATGCACAATCGAGAGCAATGGAGGAAGCATTGCGAAAACAAAACATTGCTTACCGGATTTATGGCGGTTTGTCTTTTTACCAGCGAAAAGAAATAAAAGATTTGCTTGCTTATTACCGGTTAACCATTAACAATAATGATGAAGAAGCACTAAAAAGAATCATCAATTATCCGGCAAGAGGAATAGGCGATACCACGATTGACAAAATTATTGTCGCTGCCAACGACCATAACATATCGCTTTGGACAGTGATTGAAAACATCAATGATTTTAATATTGGTTTGAATGCGGGAGCAAAAACAAAAGTGGATGAGTTTGCAACGAGGATAAAAAGTTTTTCGGCAATGTTACATTATCAGAATGCGTATGATTTGGGAGAACAGATTGCCAAGCATTCGGGAATATTGAGGGACCTGTATGCAGATAAATCTCCGGAAGGAGTGAGTCGGCATGAAAACATACAGGAGTTATTAAATGGGTTAAAAGAGTTTTCGGAAAGTGAAATAGATGTGAAAGATTTTGGGGAAAATGAAATTCCAGATTCCAAATCACAAATTGACAAAGATATTCAGGAGAAAAAAATTAAGAATGAAGATTTAAAAATTGAACCGCTTTTTGAAAATGAAGAGCAAAACAATTCAACAATAGAACAATTTAGCAATACAACCATTACCAAAGAACCTACCCTGGATGTTTTTATGCAGGACATAG
This sequence comes from Bacteroidota bacterium, assembly GCA_025363555.1. GTDB lineage: Bacteria > Bacteroidota > Bacteroidia > 2-12-FULL-35-15 > 2-12-FULL-35-15 > 2-12-FULL-35-15. The sequence continues at coordinate 21,620 of JANYDQ010000272.1, forward strand.
CATTGCTTACGGATGCAGATAAAGTAACAGATTCGGAAGAAGACAGGAACAAAGTAACCTTGATGACGATACATGCTGCCAAGGGATTGGAGTTTCCGTATGTATATATTGTGGGCTTGGAAGAAAATTTATTTCCATCGCAAATGGCATTGACCGACAGGGCAGATTTGGAAGAAGAAAGAAGACTGTTTTATGTAGCACTAACAAGAGCAGAAAAACGGGTTACTCTCTCTTACTCTACCACCCGGTACAAATGGGGCAATTTGATTTATAGCGAACCCAGCCGGTTTATTGAAGAACTGGATGAAAAGTATTTGGAACTGCCAACAGATAACAACAGTCGGATGTTTGGTGACGAACTGTTTTCCGGAAAACCAAAACTAAGCACCGGGAAAGGAAAAGAAACCTATACACAACGCCCGGTGATTGGAAAAAAATTAGTGAAAGTAAACACAGCCTCTAAAACCACCTCCGAATTTGATACCGAAAGTCTGCGCCATCTGCAGGTAGGTATGCAGGTGCAGCACGACAGGTTTGGAAATGGAAAAGTAATCAACCTAGAAGGAGTTTTTCCGAACAATAAAGCAACCGTATTTTTTGAAGGTGTCGGGCAAAAACAATTATTGATAAAATTTGCGAAGCTGAATATTGTAAATTAAAAAGTATGTTTTCAAAATTAAAGTATGTGTTTTTAAAAATATTTTCTAATAAAGGAATTAAATCAAGACCCCAAAACAGTAAAATGCAGCCAAACCTAAAATCATTTTATGACTTCAAATTAAAATCAATTGATGGAAATGAAATTGATTTGTCCTTGTACAAAGGTAAAAAGGTGCTGATAGTAAATACGGCTTCCGAATGCGGGTTTACCCCGCAATATACCGAACTGAATGAGTTGAATGAAAAATACGGAAATAAAATAGTGGTGTTAGGCTTTCCATCGAATAACTTTGGCGGACAGGAGCCGGGAAGCAACAAAGATATTGCCGACTTTTGTCAACTTCATTTTGAAATCACATTTCCATTATTTGAAAAATCAGAAGTTATAGGACAAAATCAGAATGAACTTTATAGATGGCTGACACATAAAAATGAAAATGGATGGAACGATGAACAACCCACCTGGAACTTCAATAAATTTTCAATAAATGAAAAAGGAGAATTAATTAAATTCTATTCCTCTTCTGTGAACCCGATGAGTGATGAGATTGTGAATCAGTTGTGATTGTTGAAAAAAAAGGAACTGTTTAAGCCCTATCCATGCAACCTTTTGTCGAAATAATGCATCTTAATGTTATAAACCCGCTTGAGTTTAAAATAAAACCATTATATTTGCACACTTAATAATAAAATCAAAATAATATGAAAAAGATAATTGCCCTTTGTTTGTTCACTCTAAGTATTTCAATAAATGCTTTTAGTACCTCTCGTGTATCAGTTGGTTCAGGAAATTGGAATACCGCCTCTACCTGGTCGCCTGTAGGGATACCAACTATTTCTGACGATTTAACCATAAATGCAGGACACACCGTAACCATTGCTGCAACGGCTAAATGTCGTAACTTAGTGGCTTCGGGAACTATTCAATGGCTGGCTAATGTTTTTTTACAATGTATAGGCAGTTATACCCTAACAGCAACAGGCCAGGAAAAAGGTACCGGGCAAATATCTTTCGGTAACTTTGCTTCCGGAATTACAGTAACTGGTACTACAGTGGGCACAGTAAGGTATTATTTTAATGCAAACAGAACCATCTCCGCTTCATCAGTTATAAGCAAACTTTCTTCTACCACCCAACTTGCCACCGGGAAAATAGTTACCAACCTCGGTAATTATACCATGGGAGGCTCTTTATTTACAGCTACTTCTAAATGGATAAACGGACCCGGCTCATCGTTAACTTTGACTATTAACGGATTTACGGCAGTAGTCGGTAAATTCGACCCTTCAGGTGCTAATAATACTGTTATTCTTAGTTATGTGAGTGGAAACGTTCCAAAGCCGATGGTAGGTTCAAACTATTCCAATTTAGTTATAGCAGGGGGTTCGGGAACCAAAGCGCTTCAACAGAATTTAATTTGCGCAAAAAATCTCACCATTAATGCGGGTACCACTTTAAACTCAAACAATTTTAATATTACCGTTGGTGGCAACTGGACCAAAAATGGCTTTTTCACAGCATTTGCCAATCATTTTGTGAATTTTAACGGGTCGGCTGCACAAACCATTTCAGGAAGTGGAACTACCATATTTGAACAATTAACAATGAGTAATACGGCAGGAGGAGTTTCAATAACCAGTGGCACGTATCTATTGGATGATGTGTTAACAATGACTTCTGGAAATTTTAATACTAATAACAACAGTTTTACCCTTATCTCCAATGCAGGTCGTACTGCCAGAATAGCTCCTGTGGTGGCAGGAAGCAGTATGAGTGGAAATTTTATTATAGAACGTTTTATTACCTCCAGGGACACTACCTGGTCTGATTTATCATCGCCCGTTCAGGCTTCCACTTTTGTTGATTGGGATAATGAGTTACCTGCTATCAGCTACCTTTACAATCCTCCTTTGCAATTAGGTTCTGCTTTTACATGGAGTGAACCGGCAAATAATATTATTCCTGTTACCTCTTCGGGTACACCTTTAACTCCCGGTGTTGGATTTGAAGTGTACCTTTCTAATGATTTCGTTTATTCCAGTATTCCAAATATAACGATGAATACTATTGGAGTGCCTAACCAGGGTAATCAGAATTTCAGCGGTTTAATTTCCTATAGTTCTGCATATCCTACCGGCAGTTCCAATTTGGTTGGTAATCCTTTCGCATCAAGCATTGCATGGAGCTCGGTTCTCGCTGCTTCATCTAACTTAGACCCTACCATAGATATGTTTGATTATACTGCTGGTGCTTACACCAATTATGGTGCAGGTACTATAATCGGCTCTTCTCAAGGTTTTTGGGTTTATACTCTGGGTGCAGGAGCAACATTGCACATAAACGAAAGCGCGAAAACAGCCGCTACCAACAGTTCTTTAAGAACTGCTGAAGTGGAACCTTATTTTACTTTAAAACTATCGAGTGCTGATAAAACAATTTCGTATTATCAAACTTTAAAAGTTGCAACTACTGCTGATGCTACTGATGGGTTTGATGCCGGAAAAGACCACCTGTTCAGAAAAAGCCCTTTGAAAGCTACTCCTGTTATTTATACTTCTATCAATGGAGCTAATTTAGTGATTGATGTTTTTAACGCTAATGATGAAACCTATGATATGCCGCTAACCACTACTGTTGGAATTTCCGGATACTATAAAATAGAGGCTAATGGTTTTGATTTCCTTAATGATTTTACCTGTATTAAACTGGAAGATAAACTATCTGGTAAATTGGTTGACCTTACTGTTGAACCTGTGTATTCTTTCAAAATGAATGCAACTGATAATGAAAACCGTTTTGTGATTCATTTCAGCAAAGCCGGTAATTGCAAATCATTAATTTCAAATAAACCTACAGAATTAGCAAACCAGGTGGAAATATTGCCAACCGCTCAAGGTAATTTAATTAACTTCAATTATGGTGAAACAACTAATACTTCTATTAGTTTAACTGATTTGCTCGGACAAACTATTGTTGAAGTTATGAATGTAGATGCATTCAATCAATCAGTAAATGTTATTTTACCGGAAGGATTTAACGGAATGTACCTTGTAAAAATTGAGTCTTCAAAAGGTTCCGTTGTTAAGAAATTTGTAAAATAATTATTTGATAAAGAAAAATTTAAACTCAAAAAATAAAAATAAAAAATCATGAAAAAAAAGACATTGAAATTTACGCTTGTACTAATTTTAATTAGTTCCCCGTTATTTGTTTCCACCAGTTTTGCCGGAATGGGTGGCGGTATGGGGCACCCAAAACCATGTGGCGGTCCTTATCCACCTTGTCCTGTTCCGTTAGATGGCGGAGTAGGTTTTTTACTTATTGCAGGTGCTGCTTTTGGTGGCAAAAAAATGTATGACCTTACAAAAAAGAATCCCTTATAAGGGATTCTTTTTTTGGTAATGAATGATGAATAGTTCCTTCCTGAAAAATCCCAGCGTTAAGTTTTTATTTTTTATTTTCTCCTTTTACATTTCGTGGTACTTAGTTTATTATTGGTGGATTCATCCATTGGAAACAGTAGATTTATTTGTTATTGATATTACTGTATCCATCTCCAAATGGATATTGGAACTATTTAACTACAGCGTGTTTACCGGTGCCGATCGCTTAATTGGAATAGACGGAAGTGGCGGACTTTGGGTGGGAGATAGCTGTAACGGTATTGTTCTTTTTGCTTTGTTCACTGGTTTTATTGTTGCTTATAAAGGAAACTGGAAATTAAAATTATTATATATTATTCTTGGAATCATTTCCATAGAATTTCTTAATTCATTACGCCTTGTGTTTTTAGCCATACTGGATACTCATAGCAGAGCTTGGACCGAATTTAACCATGCTTACACATTTACCATTATTATTTATTCCTTTATTTTTATGCTATGGATTTTATGGGTAAATAAATTTTCGAAGAAAGGGATAGCATGAACGAATTTCGCGAAGCACTTTTAATTGCCATCACTACTCCTATCTATGTAATTGTGATAGGAGCTGAAATTTTGTTCAGTTACTTTCATCAAAAAAATTATTATTCCACCAAAGGCACTCTTGCCAATGTATATCTCACTGTTCTAAATCTTTCGTTAGATATATTAGTACGGGGAATTTGTTTATTTATTCTCAATTATTTTTTTCAGCTTCATGCCGGTATCATCTCCAATGTGTATCTATATTGGTTTGTTTTATTAATTGCCGAAGACTTTATGTATTACTGGCTTCACCGCATTGACCACTATTGTCGGCTTTTTTGGGCGGTACATGTTACTCATCATTCGTCAGAAGAATTTAATTTAACTGTGGGGTTTCGAAGTTCGGTGTTTCAGCCACTTTATCGTTTTATTTATTTTATACCGCTGGCATTGCTTGGTTTTAAAGGAATAGACATTATGTTTATGTATTCTGCCACTCAAATTTACGGGATACTGATACATACCAAAACGGTAAAAAAACTTGGTTTCCTGGAGCATTTTATGTCCACCCCATCCCATCACCGGGTGCACCATGGCAGCAATGTAAACTACCTGGATAAAAACATGGGCATGGTTTTTATTTTCTGGGACAAAATGTTTGGAACATTTGCAGCGGAAAACGAAAACGAACCCGTAGTTTTCGGGCTCACGGAAAATATTAAAACCCACCACCCGATAAAATTAGTTTTTCACGAATGGGTCCATATTTTTAACGATTTACAAAAACCCTCGTCCTTCAAATCAAAAATGATGTACATTTTTGGTCCCCCCGGATGGAGCCACGATGGAAGCAAACTTACCTCCCGGCAATTGAGAGAAAAGAAAAAGTCTGCCTGACCCCCCTTTTTACAAATCTAATTTTTCCACCATTGTACAATGTGGGGTGAAATTGTACAATGTTCGAAGTCTTACCAATTTTGGCGTGCCCCGATGCAATACTCACAAAAAACCGATTTCAGCTGCAATCCATAGTTACTGTTGATAAAAAAGACCGTGTACTTAGTCCTCCCTCAAAAAGTAGTTTTCAAATTGGTTAATTGAAAAAACAGATTCATTAACTCAGGAAATAATTGAGCCAAGGAAACTTTCCCTTCTTTCCAAAGGTTCATCATTCGTTTAAAATTCATTGCTGATGCGGCA
>JANYDQ010000309.1 GCA_025363555.1 Bacteroidota bacterium
CCACTTACTGTATTAGTCACAGTATAGGTTCCGGGTAAACTCATGTTTAAACTAACTGTTCCCAGTATAGAATCAATTACCAAACCAGTGGGCGAGGAAGTAAACACCCCTGCCGTCCCGCCACCACTAAAAATAGGCAAAGGGTTTATTCCATTCTGGCAATATGGATTACCAGTATAATTAAATGTACCAACAGGGGCATTAACTATGGTTATTACTGCGGTTGCAACTGCATTTGCACACACACCGCCCACTACTGTATTTGTTATTGTATATGTTCCTGGAGCACTAATAGCTAAATTAACCTGCCCGGTTGAAGGATTAATAGGGAAAGCAAACGAACCGGTAAATGTTCCTGCAACAGCACCTCCGAAAAATGTAGGAGAAGGGTCTATTCCATTCTGACAATAAGGACTGCCGGTATAACTAAATGTAGCAACAGGTTGAGCATATACACATATTGTTGCTGTTGCAGTAACCATCGCACAACCTCCTCCGGCAGCAATAGTATTGGTTACAGTATAACATCCGGAAGTAGTCACTCCTAAATCCACATCACCGGTTGAAGCATTAATAATTATCCCTACTGGTGTGGCGGAAAATGTTCCTGCAACTCCACCTCCGCTATACGTAGGAGAGGCAGTTCCTGTTTGACAAAAGTTAGTTCCGGTATAACTAAATGTAGCAACCAAATTACTTCCAACAATTCCTGTTGCAGTGGTAGTACTCATATTACTGCTGTCGGTAACTGTTAGTGTATATGTTCCAACACAAAGATTGGTAATGTTTTGTCCTGTTCCGATGTAAGCCGAAGGACCTGTCCAGTCGTAAGCAAAAGGACCAACACCACCTGTTACAGATGCAACGGCTGAACCATCACAAATACCATTACAACTGGCGGATGTGGGAATAACCAAAGTAAAGACTGGTTTAGTAATACAAATATCAAAAGTGGGAGTAACAGGATTTCCTGCTCCTGCATCATATACTCTTATCCAATATGTTGTGCTGGTCGCTAATCCGGTTAATGTTGCTGTTTCTGTACCACCCACACCATTTGCGTTTACACAAGCAATGGAAGTTCCTCCGCAGGAAGTAGCGAACACCTGGAACACTGCATCAAAACTTGTAGCACCTGTAACGCTAATATTATAGGGCTGATTGGCAACAGCATTTGTTGTAAACGAGTACCAAACATCATCATTTGCATTTCCTGTGCACCCTACAAAAGATTGTGTTGCACCCGAAACATCGCCTGTCAGTTGATTTAGTCCTGCCACACAGGTAGAGCTAATTGGAGTTAAGGCAATAGCACCCGAACAATTATCGTTAACAGGTGGAGGATTGGTAATACATATTGTAAAAGTAGTGGTAGCGGGATAGCCGGTACCGTAATCATATACACGAACATAATAGAAAGTACCAACCGTAGTAACAAGTACATTTGAAATAGTAGTTCCCGAAACACCTCCCGGAGCATTACAAAGTATAGAGGTAAGTGTACCACAGCTTCCTGAAAACACTTCAAAGCCCGGGTCAAAACTTGCAGAACCTGTTACCGAAATAGTATGAGAAGTGCCTGTTGCCTGAAAAACATACCATACATCATCATCCGGATTGCTGGTTGAACAACTTCCTGATACAGCAACTCCCGAATTAGTTGACATGTTGACATCTCCTGTGGTTGGTGTGCAAGGTCCGTTGGGTGTTAATAATATTGCACCTGCACAACTATCATTAGGTGGTGCCTGTGCAAATAAAAATTGTTGGTTCGCCATAGCGAACAGTGCGATGAGGACAATGGTAAATTTTTTCATGTTGTTTTTAGGTTAATATTATCTCCTTTTTTCCATTTCTTATTTATTTTATTCTCCAAATGTAAGCAATTTCTTCACTCAAAAAAAAATCCCGCCCTTTTTCAAAAGCAGGATTTTTTAAACACCTAATTCGTAATCTGTAATTCGTAATCTGTAATCAAAAACCTTTTCCTATGTAAAAACCTATGTGCACTATGTTTCTATGTGGTAAAAAAAGTCCCCCGTATCCAATAACCCCAAAAAAAATCCCGCCATTTTTCAAAAGCAGGATTTTTTAAACACCTAATTCGTAATCTGTAATCAGAAACCTTTTCTATGTAAAAACCTATGTGCACTATGTTTCTATGTGGTAAAAAAACTCCCCCGTACCCAATAACCCCAAAAAAAATCCCGCCCTTTTTCAAAAGCAGGATTTTTTAAACACCTAATTCGTAATCTGTAATCAGAAACCTTT
>JANYDQ010000084.1 GCA_025363555.1 Bacteroidota bacterium
AACTATCTGTTCGGCTACTACTACTTCATTAGTAACTCTTACTTCTACAACAGCCGGTGCAACAATTACATGGACATGTGTGCAGCCGGCAGGAATTACAGGTGTAACTACAAACGGAACTACTACAATTCCTGTTCAAACCCTTGTTAATACAACCGTTGTTCCATTAACAGTAAACTATGTGGCATCAGCTATTACATCAGGAAATGCCTTATGTCCAGGAGTTGCCTCAACTTATAGTATTATCGTTAACCCAATCCCTTTAGCTATTGCTACTCCTTCAATAGTAACTGTATGTTCTGGTATGGCAATCAATAGTGTTTTAAGTTCAACGGTAGCAGGAACAACATATAACTGGACAATAAATGCTAATGCAAATATATCAGGTGCATCAGGAGGGACAGGAAGCACAATTGCACAAACGCTAAACAACAATAGTTCTTCTGTCCAGACTGTTATTTATACTATTACCCCTACAGCCAATGGTTGTGATGGTTTACCAATTACTGTCACAATAACTGTTAATCCTGCTCCGAATGTAACATTCTCACCCGCTCCACAAACTATATGTTCGGGTCAAAATACATTATTAGTTACTTTGGGAAGTTCTACAGGTGGAGTTATATATAGCTGGACATCGGCTTCTAATGGAGCGGTGGGGGTGAGTGCAAACGGAACAAATACTATTCCTGTTCAAACACTTATAAACTCAACCGCTAATCCCATTACTGTTGTTTATACCGCAAGTTCGACTTTTGCAGGTTGTCCAGGGACATCCGATATTTATAATATAATTGTTAATCCATTACCAGTTGTTAGTTTTAATAATCCCCCCTTTGGTTGCGTGAATACTCCAATATCATTTACCAATAATTCGACAGGGGCAACATCATATACTTGGAATTTCGGTGATGGGGGAACTTCAAATGCAACTTCACCACAATATACCTACACCGCAATTGGAAATTATACAATTCATCTGGTTGCAATAACGCCATTAGGTTGCAGCGATTCAATAACATCATCCATTCAAATAATTGATGTGCCAGTTGCAAATTTTACCCCTCTACCCAATTTTGGTTGTGCTCCATTAACAACATCATTCACAAATAATACCACTGGAGTAAATATAATTTGCAGTTGGGATTTTGGAAACGGAAATACTTCAGCAAATATCATTGCCCCTAATCAAACTTACCAGCAGGGATTGTATGATACCACTTATGTTGTAACCTTAACTACCTCTAACCAATGCGGTACAAATATCTTTACGGATTCTGTGATTGTTCATCCCACACCGGTGGTTAATTTCGGAACCAACGTTAATTCCGGCTGTTCTCCTTTTAATTTATTGGTCAATAATAATTCTACAGGTAATTCATCACAATATACCTGGGATTTTGGTGATGGAAGCCCGCAGGTAACGGTTGCGAATCCTTTAACACATATCTATACCACGGGAGCTACCGATACTACTTATATTATTACCCTTGTTGGTACCAATGTGTGCGGAGCTGATACTATTACTCATTCCATTTTGGTGATGCACAACAGCGTTACTGCTTTTTTTAACACCACACCTGTTTCTGGCTGCGCTCCGCATACTGTAACTTTTACAGATGTTTCCACGGGTGCCACCTTTGTTTCCTGGGATTTTGGAGATGGTAATGTTTCTACCCTGCTCAATCCTGTTCATACCTATCTTACCGCGGGAACTTACACTTGTTATGAATATGTAAATAACGGTTGCAGTTACGATACCACCTCTATTGTCATAACCATTCACCCGTCCCCGGTTTTATCGTTTACTCCCAATGTACCCGTGGTTTGTGCCAATCAGCCCGTAACGTTTATAAACAGTTCCACTAATTCCGTAAATTATATCTGGAACTTTGGAGATGGAACCACCTCTAATCTCACCAGCCCTGTGCATCTTTACGCCACAGGCGGAACTTATACCATTACCCTTGTCGGCACTTCTTCTTTGTTTGGCTGCCTGGACAGCATTACGCAAACTTTTACTGTCAATTCTTTGCCAGCCCCTAACATTACGTCCAGTGTGGCTTTCGGGTGTATTGCATTGCCCGTTAATTTTACAAACACCACCACCAACGCCACTTTTTATACATGGGATTTCGGAGACGGAAACACTTCCACAGCCATGAGCCCTTCTCATACTTATCCTAACACAGGCATTTACAACGTAAACATGGTTGCCATCAATCTCAATGGCTGTACCGATTCCATGCAATTGCAAATAAATGTCTACCCGCACCCTACTGCTAATTTCACAGTGTCTGCGCCTTATGGCTGCTCGTTGCCTTCTACGGTTACCTGCACCAACCTGTCCGTAAATGCTGCCGGTTACCTCTGGAATTTCGGAAACGGAACCACTTCCGTTTTAGTCAATCCTTCCGAAACCTACACTGCCAACTTGCCTTATACCATTACGTTGATTGCTACTAATACTTTTAATTGTGCCGACACCGCTACCAATAACTATACTGTTTACCAGCCACCACAAGTTTCTTTTTCTCCCGATGTACTCACAGGCTGCCAGCCTGTAGTAGTGTCTTTTACCAACCAAACCGCGAACGGAACTAATTATATATGGAACCTGGGCGACAACACCACTTCCACATCTGCCGCAGGAGTTATACATACGTATCCCAATCCCGGAATATACACCGTTACGCTCATCGCCACCAATGCCACTCCCTGTGCTGACACTTCCGTAATGAATAACCTCATCACCGTATATTCTACACCCACAGCAGGCTTTAGTATTTCTCCGCAGGAAACAACTATTCTAACCCCTCAAATAACCTTTACCGACCAGAGCACCGGAGCCGACACCTGCCTTGTGTATTGGGGAGACGGCACCACAGGCACCTGTTACAGCGCCCATACCTACATCGCTCCCGGAACTTACACCATCATGCAGGCAGTCGCAAACACGGATGGTTGCACCGATACCACTTACCACACCATCATCATAGACCCCGTTTACACCTTTTATATGCCCAATGCATTTACACCAAACGGCAACGGAACCAACGATGAATTTTATGCACAGGGCACAGGCATCAAAGATTTTCAGATGGAAATATACGACCGCTGGGGCATGAATATTTTTACCGCCCGAGATATAAACGACCACTGGGACGGCAAGCTCCAAGGCAACTATGTGCAGCAGGATGTCTACGTCTGTAAAGTTATTTTGCACGATGTCTTTGGCGATGAGCATAAATACAGGGGAACGGTAACCGTAGTGCATTAGTAAAATGGTTCCTTTGTTTATTGGTTCAAATAGTCCATATTACCTCCCATGACTCAAAATTTTCCCATCCAGCATCTCTATTGTTCGGTCGGAAGCTTTTGCAAAATCGGTGTCGTGAGTAACGGCAATAATAGTTTGCCCAAACTCCACTGTCAGTTGTTTAAAAATATCAAACACAATCTGCGTGTTTTTACTATCCAGGTTTCCTGTCGGCTCATCGCCCATAATTAGTTTCGGGTCGTTTATTAAAGCCCTTGCAATAGCCACCCGTTGCTGCTGTCCTCCTGATAATTTACTTGCAGGTTTCAATGCCTGGTCTTTTAACCCTAATATTTCCAGTTTATTAAAAGCCCGTGCTTCTATTTCCTGTCTTGAATAGTTTCCTAAACGCAAAGCCGGTATCATCACATTTTTTAAACAGGAAAATTCGGGTAGTAAATAATGAAACTGGAAAACAAAACCTATCTTTTCGTTTCGTATTCCTGCCAGCTGGTTTTGTTTCATCCCGGTAACATTCACCGAATCTATTGTTATCTCCCCTTCATAATCCGTATCCATAGTAGAAAGCAAATAAAGCAAAGTAGATTTACCGCAACCGCTTTTCCCCATAATAGTAAGGAACTCCCCTTTGTAAGCATCAATGGAAATATCATTTAACGCCTGGAACTTTACAGGGTCGTGAAAATATTTAGTAATGCCTTTGGTTTGCAGTACAGGTTGCTTCTCCATCATTTCCTGAAAATTGAAACCGGGTCCACATTCGCAGCCTTCCTTGCGGGAATATAACCTGCAAAAAAGGTAATAATAAAGCCAAAAATAAATCCACTTAAATATATGCTGGGTTCAAACCGAATAGGGAAGTAACCGATGTCTCCCCCTATATACACATGTTTCAGAACGTTTACCAAAATGGTGGCAAGTGCTAAGCCCATTACAGAACCTATCATTCCTATTACCAAAGCCTGCTGAACAAAAATCCTAATAACGTCATGTCCCCGGAAACCCATTGCTTTCAGTATGGCAATGTCGTTTATTTTTTGAGAGATAGTCATGTTCAGAATATTGTAAATACCAAAACCAGCCACAAACAAAATGGAAGTGGAGATAACGGTTATAATTATTTTACGCATACGCGATGCCGCCATTAGTGTTTCATTGGCGGCTTTCCAGTCTTCTGCCTTATAGCCCGTTATCCTCGAAAATTTATCTGCATATAGTTTTGCATTGTCAAAATCTTTTACGTTCACATTTATATCGGTGATATAAGTACTGCTTTGCAGCAATAATTGCTGGGCAACACTGGTATTGATATACGACTTGGATTTATCAGTGTTGGAATTATTGGTGCGGAACAATCCCACCACCTTCATTACTTTCACCACATTTTTAGAAGAAATTATGCTGATGTTGTCCCCCGTTTTCACGTTCATTTTAGTTGCAATCCCAACGCCAAGCAGAATTCCATTCTGCACATTTTTCAAATCATTCAACTCGCCTTCCACCATTGTGGACTTTATGTTAAACATCCTGTCTGCTTCTTCCACGTTAATGCCCGAACTCAAACCGCTTATCTGCGATTTCCCGCTGTTGTAAAACACGCTTACATTTGTTTGCGGACTCACCACGGTTACATTATCCTGCGCCTTTAGCAGTTTTATTAACGATTCAGGATTTACAAGAACATTGTTTTCGGGAACAATTTTTGGGTTCACAATCAGGCGTGCTGTGTTTTCTTTTTCCGACAAGGGAAGCGGCATACTTGTTTCATCGTCTTTGTACAAACGAATGTGCGAAACAGTTTTAAAGATGGCTTCGGTACTTATCCTGTCGAATCCTTTCATCATCGAATTCATAAACACGAAAATAGCTAAGCCAATGGTAACTCCTAAAGCAGCAATCAGCGTTAGTTTCTTGCTGGTTACTACATACGAGGTAGATATTTCGGAACTGATATTATGTTTGTATTTCATCAGGCTTTATTTAGTAATTGAAACTATTACATCTTCGGGCTTCAAGCCTTCCGTAATTTCCACCCAATCGCTGGAAATGAAACCTGTTTTAACTATTACCGGTTCGCTGTTTCCCTTCACAGTTACTTTGTTTCCGTAATCCATAAACGAGCGGGGTATAACCAGTGCTTTTGTTTTAGTGCCAATTATAATGTTAGCCTGTAGCTGTGTTCCCGAAACTTTAAAAGACAACGTGTCTTTAAATTTTACTTTGCAGATAAATGATTGGGTTGCTTCTTCAAAGGCGGGATATATTTCCGACACCGTACCTTTTAAACTATTGTCTTTATTGGTATTCAACTGAACAATGGCATTCTGCCCTATTTTTATTTTCGCAATATTTGTTTCGTCCACACTTAGCTTTGCATAAATATCATCAGCGTTTCCAATGGTTGCAATCACATCTCCCTTTTTTACATAGTCGCCCTGCTCTTTCGATTTACGATATATCTTTCCTCCAACAATAGCTTTTACTTCATTGTTCCCGCTTAAAAAAGAATTTACATTTTTCTGTGCTGCCTGTGTTATCAGTTGTTGTTCGGCTTGTTGCTTTTGCAATTGATAGCTTTGTTGCAATACATCTAAATTGGTCTTAGAACTTTCCAATGCCAGTTGCACGTTTTCGTATTCCAGTTTTGAAACGCTGTTCGATTCAAACAACTTTTTGTAACGTGCCACCTGTGTTTCATCCTGTTTCACCTTATCGGCAGCAAGTTTAATGTTCATCTCCGTTTGTTTAAGTGCAGGTGCATTGTCCGAAATGTTAGTCTGTGCAATGGAAGTTAGTTGCTGTGCCGATTGCTCGTTAAATTTATTTGCCTGGTTGTCCACCACAGCAAGCACATTGCCTGTTTTTACTATATCGCCTTCTTTAAACTTTAAGGAAATAAGGTAGCCGTCACTTTGTGCCACAAGGCTGTATTTGCCTTCTGGCTCCAGTGTGCCTGATGCAAACACAGTTTCGGTAATGTCTTTGTACACCGGGTTGGTTTCGTTGTTTTTATTGCCACATGAACATAGAATGAGTAATAATAACGCAACAGAAATTAGCTTTTTCATTGTATGGTATTGTTTAATTTTATTTTTGTTTCTGTAAAATGTAAAATAGCTTCGGCACTTAATGAATTTATTTCTGCATTTACTTTGTCAGTAAAAGCAAGTAATAAAATATCGGAAGAGATAATGCCTTCTTTGTATTGATTAAAACTTTTGATATAATTAGCATCTTTCAGTTCTTTTATCTTTTTATTAATGGTGGCTGTGGACAGGGCTTTGGCATAGTCCAACTCCAAATCTTTATCAGTAAGTTCATTTTGCAAAGCTGCATGTTGACTGCTTAGTTGCGAAAGCCGGTAATTAATTTTGGAAGTATAGTTTTGCGACAAGCGATTTACATCAAGAGGAAAAGGAACTGTAAACTTTAACCCGAAATATTGTGAATTAAAATGATTTACATCAGAAGCATAAAAGCCGGTATTGCTGCTTTCCTGGTAGGTTTGATTAAAAATAAACGATAGAGTGGGAGCAAAGGTAAGTAACCTGGACCAGCGGAGTTCGCTTTTGAGATACTGCGATTCCAGTTGTTGTTGTCTTTCTGCAAGGGTTGATTTAACAGGAAGTGCAGTAGCCGCACTTTCGGAAACAGTCGAATTGTCGGTTATAGTTAAAGAACTGTTGGGTTGAATATCGCAAAGAATTTTGAGGGCATTGTATTGCTGTTCGAGTGAAGCATTTAACTGTGCTAGTTTATCCCGGAGTGTTAGTAAATTAATTTCTGCATTGTTTTTATCCGGTTCGCGGGCGATGCCCTGGTTGTATTTATTGGTAATAATAAAGAAAACAGAATCAGCAGCAATGATGTTTTCTTTTACCCGGGAAATTTGTTTGCTGACGGAAACACTATTAAAATAAGCGGCTGCAATGGATTCGAAGAGGTTTTTTTTATTAAAAAGATTGTTTGTTTCGGTTAGCTTTACATTGACCGATGCACTTTTAATCCGCGCCCAAGCAGCGGGATTGATAATATCAATTTGGGGTGTGATAGTATAATTGGTTACATACGTTTGCCCGAAAGAAAGTTCGCGAAAGGTTCCGGGCTTGCCCCCGAGGGCTTCGGAGGGTATATAATTTACGGGCAGTTCGGTATTGTCTGTCCAGGTTGCTGAAAGGGGGCTTCGCAAATTGATGGTATTGCCGATGGAGGCAAGTTTAGTCCATTTGGCGAGGAGGGCTTGTTCGTTTCCTTCTTTAATGGTTGCTGAATTTTTTTCGGCATACATAAATAAGGAGTCAACGGAAGTGAAATGAAGGATGGATTGCGCCCTCACCACATTCCCAAAAAGCAGCAACCAACCTGTTAAATAAAAAACAAAACAACCCCTGAAAAAATTCATAACACAAAAGTAGATAAAACCTTTCATCAACCACAAAAAATACATCCCCAAAAAACACCCGAACCCTACCCAGCTTTTTTTAAGTATATTGCATTTTATTAGTTGAAGAGGGTAGTAAACCTGACAGGTTTAATTATTAATCAAACCATTCAAAAAATTTGGGCGTGCCCCCCGATGAAGAATCGGGGGTCGGGCTTTTCGCTTCAATCTTTTTTTTCTCCCCCCTATTCTGCCAACGCACAAAAAAAGGATTTCCGCTACAATCCCTCACGCTGCGTTTCCTGAAGTTAGCTCCCAATGTCATTATGTTAAGGATTAGAAAAATTGGTCAAAGTCGCATCTAATAAAGGGCTTGATTTGGTTTTGATACTAAGTTAAAAGCACCCCTATCACTTCATTGCCGTCCCATTTATGGGACGGTAATAA
>JANYDQ010000148.1 GCA_025363555.1 Bacteroidota bacterium
TCCATCTTTGCCTTCAAGAGGCTTGCCTTTTTTTAATTGTTCAATTGCTTCGTCTTCGAAGATTTTGAAATTAAATGGTTGTTTCTTCTTTTTCATTGTGTGACAAAATTAATATTTTGACACAGTTTATTGAACAGACTCCACAGTTTATTGAACAGACCCTATTTTGGTTTCAGCGGAACTTCTTTTGGTTCCAGCGGAACTTCTTTTGGTCTCAGCGGGACTTCTTTTGGTCTCAACGGGACTTCTTTTGGTTCCAGCGGAACTTCTTTTGGTCTCAGCGGGACTTCTTTTGGTTCCAGCGGAACTCATTTTGGTTTCAGCGGAACTTCTTTTGGTTCCAGCGGGACTTCTTTTGGTCTCAACGGGACTTCTTTTGGTTCCAGCGGGACTTCTTTTGGTCTTAAGCACTTCCACTATTTGAGTGAGGTAAAACCTCTTTAAGTCGCTTTCACTTTATTTCTTTTTATACACAGGAACCGTTGAACACGGTTCGCCATACATAATACTTTTGGCAACCGGGAGCAAAAGAGAAGTAATTTGTACATAAGCGGCTTTGGGAACCGGGAAGTCTCCGCATCCTTTAATAACGATGCGGGCATCTTTGTAATTTTCAATGTTTATGTTAGAAAGAATTTCATGATAAAGAATCGTTTCCAGGGCTTCTAAATCACCAAATACCACTTTTTTAGCCATTGGTTGTAATTTACCTGCCAACAGCATATATGCCCAGGTGGGTACAATAGCATCGGCAGAACAGGTAAGAGCAACATATTTATCTTTGTATTTATTCCAATCTTCGTTTTTAATAAACTCCCGAAAGTCTTTTTCCCGCAAAACCAAACCTTGAAAAAGATGTTCTTTGATATCAAAAAGTATTCTTTCTCCTTTCGGATAATATTCTTCCAGGTCAATGGTAATCAGCCCGCTTTCGGATATTTTATTTATAATTTCGTTTTCCATTTTACATAAATCCTAATTCCAGCTGTGCTACTTCGCTCATCATTTCTTTTTCCCAAGGTGGTTCAAAAGTTAACTCAATTTTTGCCGACCTAATTCCTTCCACCTCTCTTAGTTTTTGCTCCACTTCAGGCGGCAGTGTTTCCGCCACAGGGCACGATGGGGAGGTCAGGGTCATCTTTACATTCAGGTTGAAACCTTCGTCCAGGTTTATTTCATATATCAATCCTAACTCCCAGATATCAACAGGAATTTCTGGGTCATAGCAGGTTTTGATGGTATCAATAACGCGCTGTGTAAGTTCGGTATTATGGGTGTTTATTATTGCAGGCATGTCAGGTTAATAGTTCATTGGTTTATTAGTGATTACTGTTGGGATTTATAAACCAACGCATCTAGTTTCATTTGTTTTATCATACTCAACAGCCCGTTGCTGCGGGTTGGTGAAAGGTGCTGTGTTAATCCTATTTTTTCTACAAAATTTAATTTTGCGTTTATAATTTCGTCAGGTGTATGGTTAGACAATACACGAACCATGAGAGCAACCATTCCCTTGGTAATAATAGCATCGCTGTCGGCTGTGTATATTATTTTTCCATCTTTCAGTTCCGAATGCATCCATACTGTGCTTTGGCACCCTTTAATTATTTTATCTTCGGTTTTATGTTTTGGGTCAATCATTGGCAACGATTTTCCCATGTCTATGAGGTGTTCGTACCTGCCCATCCAATCCTCGAAAAGCTCAAACTCTTCTGTTATTTCCTGTTCTGTTTCCTCTATGCTCATTATTTCAACATTGAAATTGCTTTTAGTAATGCTTCAATAAAAAAATCAATTTCTTCTGTTGTGTTGTAAAAAGCAAACGATGCGCGCACTGTACCTTGTATTTGGTAACACTGCATTAAGGGCTGTGTGCAATGATGACCTGTGCGAACTGCAATTCCTAACTGGTCTAAAATAGTGCCGATGTCGAAATTATGAATTGCTTCTACCACAAAAGAAATGACGGATGCCTTGTTTTTTGAAGTCCCAATAATTTTTACTCCTTCTATTTTATTTAATGCCCTGGTAGCATATTCCAGCAATTCATTTTCATATTGAGAAATGGCTGACAATCCTATTTCATTGATATAATTTATTGCGGCAGCTAAACCTATTGCTCCTTCTATGTGGGGAGTGCCGGCTTCAAATTTTAATGGCAAATCGGCATACTCTGTTTTGTCAAATGAAACTGTTTTTATGGTTCCGCCACCTACCTGGTAGGGTGGCATTGCGTTTAAGTATTTTTCTTTTCCGTATAAAATGCCTACTCCTGTCGGACCGAATAGTTTGTGGGAGCTAAAACAATAAAAATCGGCATCCAGTTTTTGTACATCCACTATGGTATGAGGCACTGCCTGGGCTCCATCCACAAGCACCGGTATGTTTCGGGAGTGAGCCCATTCAATAATTTGTTCCAACGGATTGATGGTTCCGAGTACATTTGAAATATGCGTGATGGCAACAAGTTTTGTATTGTCGGTTAGTAAATTTTTGTATTCATCAAGCATTAATTCGCCCGATTCATTTATGGGAATTACCTTGAGGGTGGCTCCTTTTTCGATACATAATTGTTGCCAGGGCAAAATATTGGAATGATGCTCCATTGCTGAAACAATTATTTCATCTCCTTCGGAAATAAATTTTTTTCCAAAAGAAGTTGCCACCAGGTTGATGGAATCGGTGGTGCCTTTAGTAAATATTATTTCGTGAGGGTTTTTTGCATTGATGTGTTTTTGAATGGTTGCCCTTGCATTTTCGTAAACCACGGTAAGTTCCTGGCTTAAGGTGTGCACCCCGCGGTGAATGTTTGCGTTTTGATGCGTATAATAATGAGTAATGGCATTTATTACCGCTTGTGGTTTTTGCGCGGTGGCTCCGTTATCAAAATAAATAAGCGGTTTCCCGTTTACCTTTCGGGAAAGAATGGGAAAATCGGCACGTATTTTTTGAATAGGGAAGGTACCGGCTGACATGGATTTGGTTGGTAACATATTTGAAAGTGCGAAATTAAGAATAATTCTAAATAAAAGGGAGAAGTAAAGTAGATAAAGTAGTTTTAAAGGTATTGTTTTGTATAATTTTGGTAAAATTGTTGATTAGAGGCATGGCTTTTTAAGAGATGCGCATTTTTCTGCGGTGGAAGTTTTTGTTTCTAAAAAAAGAATATATGCGTAGTAAAAGAAAAGAGTACTTTTGGGAAAAGAAATAAATTAAACCTTTTATAAGAATGAAAAAACAGTTTCTCACCTACATTATATTACTAGCCTGTTTAACAGCCATAGCACAACCAGCAAATATAGATATTTCTCAAACAGCTACTTTTGAGGGAGAGCCTTATTTGGCGGTTAATCCCACCAATCATCAAAACATGGTGGTGGCGTGGATGGCAGATGATTTATCTACCGGTTTCAGGATGTCAATTAAAAGTAAAACGAGTTTTGACGGTGGCACAACCTGGACCAATCCCTTTGTTCAACCCCATTTTGGCAATAACTGGTTTTCGGCAGATGTTTCTATGCAGTTTAGCAGAAATGGTACTCTTTACATCAGTTATATTGATTATCGCCAGGCACCCGATTCGGGAGGTGTGTATGTATCGCATTCATTAAACGGGGGAATTTCGTGGTCGGCTCCTACGCAGGTATGGAATGAAATAACCGAAGACCCTTCTAAAAAACCGCTCGACCGCCCGTGGTTAGCGGTGGATAATTCGGGCACTTCAACCGATGGAGCATTTTTTATTACTACCAAACCTGCACCCTGGATTTTACCGCCCAACCGGGCTTATCTTAAAACTTCGGCTGATAGCGGACAAACCTGGAGCACATACAGGTATGTGGATACCACCAATTACCTGATAGGAAATATGATTGCAGCACCTATGGCAGCCCCGGCAGTTGCAAAAGATGGTGCTTTCTGTATTGCTTATCCAAGTTACCTGGCATCACAATCTGTTTATGCGAAAATACTATTTGCAAAAACATATAACCGGGGTGCAAGTTTTCAGTATCATGATTTGCTGGTCAACCCTGTTGGGCTGCCACCAGCCGATTCAAGTTATAAGCAGGGGTATCACCTTGCTGCCAACCCTGCCAATGCTAATCAACTGGCTTTTGTTTACCTGAGCGGACAAAATGGCGACCCCGATGTGTATGTGTCCACTACCAATAATGGAGGGTTAACCTGGAGCAATGGGGTGAGGGTTAATGATGATGCTGTGGGTAACGGGATTGGACAGGATATGCCTTGGGCAAGTTATGATAGTAATAATAACCTGGTAATAGTATGGCGCGACAGGAGAAACGGGGGTGCGGGTTTTGCACAGAGCACTGACACCTATTGTTCCGTATCACAGAATAACGGAGTTAGTTTTTTACCCAATTTGCGATTGAGTAATCTGTCTGCTTCTTATAATACGGTATTATTACAAAACGGAAACGATTTTATGAGTTGCGAACTTATTAACGATACCATCAACGTTGCCTGGGGAGATGTACGAAGCGGGCATCTGAATATTTATTTTGCCAAATCGTCTGTTAACAGTGGTTCCGGCTCGGGCATTACTGCCATCAACCCGGAAGATGAAGAACTGGTTTCCATTTATCCAAATCCGTTTACATCTCAAACCACTATTACAAGCACGAAGTATAAAGTACAAAGTATTAAGATTATGGATGTGCTTGGAAATAGTTTACAACAATTATCAGTCAACAATCTACAATCAACAATTGATATGACAGGTTATGCAAAAGGAATTTATTTTATGCAGATAACAGATGAAAAGAAAAATGTGATGAGCAGAAAGATAGTAATAAATTAATAATGGAAAATGAAATGAGTGAATCAAAAACCATCATTATTCCTAAAGCAGAAAATGCTGACAAAGGCTTTCATTACACAGTTACAGATGAACAAATAAAGGAGCATCAGAAGCGAAGTGTGAAAGAAATATTTGAATGGTTAGAGAAAACCAATAAATTTATATACGCTATTCAAACTCCCGAAGAGCGCGAAAGAATGCGAAAAGCTAAGAATTTATAAGATAATCTAAAACAAATTCCCTGACCGTATTAATAATTAACTACATTTGCACCCGCAAAAAATGAGGGGCAGTAAATTATTTTTTAAATAAGTGAATTTTTTTATTGTCAGTCTGTAAATGTTTTTTAGCTTTGCAATCCTTTTTTAAGGGGGTAGGCTAAGTTGAGTTACAGAAAACCTTGAAAGTTCTTTAAAATATAGTGTTTCGGAATAAGCCGATGTAGCTCAGTTGGCCAGAGCAGCTGATTTGTAATCAGCTGGTCGGGGGTTCGAATCCCTCCATCGGCTCTTTTTTTTGTTGATACTTGCAGGGGAGATACCAGAGTGGCCAAATGGGACAGACTGTAAATCTGTTGTTTCGACTTCGAAGGTTCGAATCCTTCTCTCCCCACAAACAGGGATTGCGGATTTGTGATTGCAGATTAAACAAAAAAGAATACGGTTAAAAGATAGTTCTTTAAAATAGTTAAATAATTAAGCGGAAGTAGCTCATTTGGTAGAGCGTCAGCCTTCCAAGCTGAGGGTGGCCGGTTCGAGCCCGGTCTTCCGCTCTTTAAAATGGAAATGTCATTAGTCATTCGACATTAGTAAAAACAATACAACCTGACTAACGGCAATAGACCACTGACTAATGACAAAATTAGCTGTTGTAGCTCAGGGGTAGAGCACTTCCTTGGTAAGGAAGAGGTCGTGAGTTCAAATCTCATCAACAGCTCTGAAAGGAAGTGAAAAGGGAAATAAATTAAAAAG
>JANYDQ010000168.1 GCA_025363555.1 Bacteroidota bacterium
AGGAGGTTTAAAAAACCTCCGAACAAAAAAAGAAGTCAAAAAAAAGAAAAGCCCCCCCGAAAAAAGCTAAAATATTCTTTAGAAAATCACAAAAAAGTAGAGTGGAAAACTAAACCAAACTTTTGCAAAGCTCTCATAATAGACATTATTATATAGATTAAGGATATATAAGAATTGATTTCATTAAGAACTCAATCCTTTTTCCCTTTCCTTGAAAAAAGTAGAGGAGGTGCTAGGTGAAATACGTAATAAAACATAGCACTTCAGATTTCGGCTCCCTCTCCTTTTTTCAAGGAGAGGGGTAAGGGGTGAGGTCTGATTAAAAAATACAAGTACATTATATCCATTTGTTTCTTATTCTATATTCTTGTAATTGCAATATCCTCTATCCATTACGTAAAAACTATTTGCTTCAAAGGATTCTATAAAATGTCAATTTTATAAATAATTAATCTTGTTAAAAATAATTGCAATATGTAATTTAAAAAGTGTAAATTTGTGCCACAATTACTTAAATGTAAATAAAAATGGAAACAAACTTTCGAAAACAAATTTTGGGTATCATTATTGGAATTTCGCTGGTAATGAACTTAAAGTCCCAAACCATCTCCCCTCAATCCATTAATAGTGCCGGAATAGCCGGTCAACCATCGAATGTAAGCTTATCTTTTACGGTAGGAGAATTAGTGGTACTTTCAGAAACAGACAGTGGCGGCAACACATTAGGAAATGGCTTTACTTCGTCTGCGGCAAGTGTGGTTACAGCTATCCTGGAGCCGGATGCATCTCTCCTTAATGTGAAAGTATATCCGAACCCCACCAGCGATATGCTTTATGTTGACATCGTTACTACCAAACTGGAATGGGTATATGCAGAGATTACAGATGAACTGGGCAAGCTTGTTGTATCTGAAAAGTATGCCGGTATCACCAATCATATAGGTGTTAATTCTTCTAAATGGAAAGCCGGACTTTATTTTTTAAACCTTAAAGATTCAGCACATAATACAATTGGAAATTATAAAATCGTTAAACAATAAAACTAAAAAAACAAACAAAATGAAAAACATCCTTACACTTCTAGCACTTTTACTTTTAATAAGTTTTGCAAATGCACAGGCGCCACCACAGGCATTTAATTACAGCGCAGTAGCACGAAACACACAGGGTAACCCAATTGCAAGCACCACCATTGGCATACAAATAAGCATTTTAAAAAGTTCTGTTTCGGGTGCATTACAATATAAGGAAAATCATTCTGTTACTACTGATGCTTACGGATTGTTTAACCTTATAGTAGGCGGTGGAGCAGTACAGTTTGGCTTTTTCGACAGCATTGCCTGGAGCAGTGATAGTTATTTTATCAAAGTTGGAATGGATGCTTCGGGTGGTACCAACTTTTTAACAATGGGTACTACTCAGTTTCTAAGCGTACCTTATGCCTTGCATGCAAAAACCGCTGAATCATTATCAGGTACTTTAAATGCAATGCCAAGAATTGCTGAAGCAGGCCAAAAATTATCTGTTTCCTTTTCAGGGGGCAGCAACATTAACTTTTCACAATCTTCTTCTACATGCCCATCTGTATATGCTCATGCCATTTTAACTTTTAACCAGGGAACTCCTACAATAATTTATCCGGTTGACGAATATTATATAAGCCCAAAAAGGTTCGATGCCGTATTTGATATTCCTGCTTATGCTCCTGCCGGTTTATACAATATAATTATAGCCCCGGGTACTTCCTGCCCTTATCAGATGAATGCTTCGTTTAAAATTCATTAGTTTTTTTAAATGAATGCCCTTTGCCCCGCTGGAAAATAAATTAACACATTTTCCTGTTTATTTATTTTCCATCGGAGTATTAATCAGTTGTCTTGTTTTTACAAATGTAGTGCTGGATACTACACTTGCCACCCGGTTTGTTTTTCTTTCTTTTTTTCTTGCCGTTTTTATATTCTACAACAGCTTCTTTTTAAAGAACATCAACTTTTATCTTGATTTCTTTTCCATTTTCTATTCAGGCTTTGTTCTGTTCTGTGTTTCGTCCATTCTCTGGTCAGCAAATGTTTCATTAGCTATTATTGAATCTTCAAAAATCAGTTTGTTTTTGTTGGTATTTATTCTTGCCAATAATTTGCTATGGCATTATAAAGATTATTTTCTTACCGCTCTTCTTAAAACAATCTTAGTGATTTTTTTTATTTCTGCAATTCAAATTATATTCCAGCTTACTGCACTGCCAGAAATATCACGTAACTATTTATATAACCTGGCAGGAAGCAGCGGTCACAAAAATTTATATTCCTCCTTCATTTTCCTCTGCTCCGTTTTTTCGTTTATTGGCTTTTTATACCTGCATAAAAAATGGAAATATATCTCTGCTATTGCAATAATTATTCAATTGGTGTTGATAGTGATATTGCAAACAAGAACTGTGTGGCTTGGCTACACAGGTTTTTTCATTTCAGCAGCAACAATTTATTTTTTAAAAACAAAAATCAGAACCATTACATTTAAGCGAACACTTTTATATGCTGCCTTCACTTTACTATTTCTTAATTTCTTTTTCATTTATACCTGCCCCCGGTTATTAAGTATTTATAATAAACATAAACCGGAAATTTATAATTCTCAAAACGTAACTGATTTGGCTACTGGCTCGGAGCGCGTGCTTATCTGGGAAAAAACGTATGATATTATCAATAATCATTTTTGGTTTGGAGCAGGTGCTAATAACTGGCAAATAGTATTCCCTGCATCATCACTACCCAATATATATCCTGTGCAGGATTTGAACGTAACTTTCCAACGTCCTCATAATGATTTTCTTTGGATTTTTTCACAATATGGAATTATTGGCTTTAACCTTTTCCTCCTTTTTACGTTGAGCATTATTTTTATGCTTTACTACAAATTAATTAATCATTACAGCATGTATTACCTGGTTCTTATTTCCGGAATAACAGGATTTTTAATCATCTCTTTTTTCGATTTTCCAAAAGAAAGGATTGAACACAACATTTTATACGTGCTTCTTTTGGTAATTTCTGTTTTTTACATTAAAAAGGAGGAAACTGCCATCCATTTCACGAAGTTCAAAATACCCTCTTTTGTTTCAAAAATGACACTATTGCCAGTTGCAGCGATATTCTATTTTTCACTATTAAATTTTAAAGGAGAATATTTTACAAAAAAAATGTATATAGAAAGATTTAAAAAGAAGGATACTAATGTAATTAATTTATGCAACGCTGCCATGTCCTTTTGCTACACCGTTGATCCCACCACAGTGCCGATATATTGGTATAGAGGCAACGCCAATGCAAACCTTCATAACTATCCCGCTGCCCTATCCGATTTTAAATGTGCTGTTCATGTGCATCCTTTTAATCATTATGTATTAAATGATTTAGCAAGCGCTTATTTTATGAATAACTCCATTGATTCTGCCAAATTTTTTTATAAAAAATCGGCAACTATTAATCCTCGCTTTGATGAACCAAAGCTAAACCTTGCAGCTATATATATAAATGAAGGCAATTACAGGGAAGCCGAAAAGTGGAATGAATCTATATTTCACGATTCCGAAAGAAGAAACTATTACAGGCAATTGATAAAAAATAAAAATAAATAGTAGCCGGTTTAAACAGTACCTTTTATCTTTCTAACCAAGCACCACCTTCTATATTTTTTCTTGTGTTAATATTTTCAACACTTCATCCCTCCATATTAAATATCCTTTTCCCAATAAATGAATTCCATCTATGGAAAAGTTTGGATTCAGATATTCTCCATCTGTAAGCAATGGGTTCAGGTCTATTACACGAATATGCTTTAGTGTTGTTATTTTGTCCATTTCTGTATTCAGTTCTTTTATTTTTTTATTGATTGCTGCCGACAGCGGATATTTTTTTGTTACATAAAACACTTTAGTAAACACCGGGGTTATGTTGTATTTTTGCAGGGAGTCAATAATAGAACTCAAGTTTTTAATGGTTTCTTCGCGTGGAATATCTTTTTCAATATCATTTATACCGCCTTCTATGAAGCATATTCGGGGATTTATTTTTAAAACTTCATTTAACCGGTTTACATAACCGCCCGTATTGTCGCTGTTAATGCCCCTGTTAGCTATATCTCCCCTGTCGAGTAGTTCGTTCCAATGGGCAAGGTAAGTGTGAGAATCGCCAAGCATCACCACGTTTCGCTGACTGGTGTATGCAGTAAACAAATCCATTTGTTCTTTGTAAAACCTGTTTTTGGAATAGTTATATGCCTGCGCTACTTTTGTTTTACTCATTTCGGAGCGCACCTTTGCCTGGTATTTGTACTTAATGATAACTGCCACAACCATAGCAAACATAAGGATATTGGTAGCAATTAAGATTTTTGTGAGTTTGTTCATTTTTTGGTTGTGGCAAGTTTACTGATGAGACGAAGTTAATTTATGTGTCTGCTTTTATAGGTGATAAAAATTGCAGCTTATTTTTGAAACTGTTTAAATTTCATTTTAAATAATTAGTATGAAACTCTCATGTCACCATTCACCTCTCACCCCGGTCCCCTCTCCAAAAGGAGAGGGGTGAGTGTGTCGAAGTACTAATGCGTTTTTGTCAGGTCACCTCCACCTCTCCTTTGAAGAGGGGATAAAGGGGAGAATGTTGAATAGTGCTGTTTTATATTTAAAATTTTAAACAGCCTTTAAAAAGAACATTAAAAAAATAGAAATGAAAGGATTTTTTACTGATGAACCAATGAACCACTGAACTACTTCATCACCACTAATTTTCTTACCACTTTATTTCCATCCACATTTATTTTGCAGGTATAAATTCCTGCATTTAATTGTTCTGAATTAATCGTTAACCTGCCGCTGTGAATTTCATGATTCAGATTTTTACTTTGAATTAATTTTCCTTGCACATCCATTATCTCGTAAGATAAACTATTGATATCAGAAGGCAACTCAAAATTCAATGTAGAATAAGTGGTGGAAGGATTAGGAGCAAATTGCCCGAAATAATCATTCATAGAAAGCTCATTAACGCCTGCGTGATTAACTATTTTCTGAACAACAATATTTATCATCAAATCCTGAACTTCTCTTGAACGATAAATTGCCCATGTATTGCTTATTACTTCAAATGTTCTGTTAGAGAAAGGTGCAACAGTATCCAGTCCCAAAGTTATTCCGGGTCCGCCCATGCTCCAGGCAATATAAACACCGCCCGAATTGATAACCGCTGGAGTAGCAAGAGGAACCGAGTTCCAGGAATGCGGAACCACACTTCCTGCTGCTACAAATTCCGAATCAAGCAAACTGCCTGGCGTGCCTCCCGGTCCGTTATCCTGAAACGCTTCCATAGAAAAGGAAGCAGAACTATCGTTGGTAGTTATGTACGATAACATTTGAGTAACCTTGCAAGGATAAAACGGTGGTACAAAATAAATTCCTCCACCGCCTTGTCCTCCGGTCCAGTTTAATCCAACAAAAGCAGGTGAATTTTTGTCAAACGTTA
This sequence comes from Bacteroidota bacterium, assembly GCA_025363555.1. GTDB lineage: Bacteria > Bacteroidota > Bacteroidia > 2-12-FULL-35-15 > 2-12-FULL-35-15 > 2-12-FULL-35-15. The sequence goes on from JANYDQ010000168.1 coordinate 5,523, forward strand.
ACCTGATGTTAGCAGCAGTGGTATCTACCACCACCAGTTCCTGGGTTTTAGTATCGTTGCTTGGCGTTATATCTCCGGTAAGCTGTGTACTCGAAATATATTTATAGGTTCCAAGCACAGTAGGGCTAAAAACATTGGGCGTTGAAATTGTAATACTTTGCGTTTGTCCGGGCGTTAACGCATTACTCAAAACAGTTGCAGTTGCCGGTGTTTGAATAGTACCTGTATTATTAACTACTCGCGAAAACACATTAAAAGCAGACAAATTCTGATTTCCTGTATTTTTAATACTCGTGTTCATTGTAAACGGGCTTCCGTTATTTGATAAAAACAAACCTCCAGTTTCAGCATTATTATTAAACGTGGTAGAAGCATCCGAAACCTGGTAAGTAGTATTGCTTGGATAGGTAAATTTTACAGCATAATTAGCAATCGGGTAAGTATTCAACGACTGTTGCAACCCTATTTGTCCCGAATTATTTTCTATTCCTACACTAATCACATTACCTGCAGTAGTAAGCGTGGTTCCCACCTGCTCCTTATATTGAAAAGTAATCGAACTGTCTATTGCCGATAAAATGATCTGGAACGTATTGCTCCCCGTCCATCCCGGGTTTCCCGTTGCATAAAAAGGAACACCAATGTAAGAAACAATCAGGGTATCGGCAGCGGCATTGGTCCATCTCCAGCAACTGGCAGTATCTGTGGGAGCACCAAATATTAAATCCGAAGCCATTGCGGCAATAAAATTTTGTGGAGCCAGCGTATTCGGGATAGCCGGAAACGGAGAAGAAATTTGCCCGTTGGTAAATCCTATGTACCCGTTAGAACCCACCCAAAACTGGGTTACGTCATACCAGTAAAAGTGAAAAGGAAACCCTATCGGAAACGACCCCACGGTATTGTCATCCCCCAAAAACCGAACATTTTGCGCCCCTGTTAATGGCACAATGTCTATCCAGTTATAAACAGGTCCGCCTGCGGCAAAATTGTTTTTCCAAATGTATCCGTAAGCGTCCGGACCACCAGAAGTTTGTGCCCTTAATAAGTTTAAACTTACCAGGCAAATCAATAAAAGTGTAGCTGTTTTTTTCATATTATTAGGTTTTTAAAGGTTAGAATTCAACAAATGTAAATATTTTTTTCAAATAGACATTATATAGATTTAGAAACACCCCAGGAAGTTTCAGTCCTAAGGTTATTTTGGGCGTGCCCCCCGATGAAGAATCGGGGGTCGGGCTTTCCGCTGCAATCTTTTTTGTCCCCCCGCCTTTTGCAACGCAACAAAAAAGGATTTCCGCTACAATCCCTCACGCTGCGTTTCCTGAAGTTAGTTCGTAAATAAACCTATTTTTTAGTTTACAGAAAAGAAATGAGAGGCTCTCAATTACATAATGAGAAGCTAACAATTGCTAATGTTAGGCTCTCAATGAGTCAATGTAAGCTCTCAACTAGGCAATGAGAGGCTCTCATTTCGCAAATGTAAGGCTCTAAATAGAGTATAATATACTTAAAAACAATGTTTTAACAAAAACACACCACTTCTCCCCCTTCTCCCAAATAACGCCCCACTTCCCATCTACCCAGGAGAGGGGTGATAATAATTAAACCTGACAGGTTATTAGGGGGAGAAAAAAAGATTGAAGCGGAAAGCCCGACCCCCGATTCTTCATCGGGGGGCACGCCCAAATAAGAAAGTTTATTGTTTTTATAAACCTCCAAAGGGGCAAAAAAGCCCCTTCGGAGGGGTGCGAACTTCAGGAAACGTAGCGTGAGGGATTGTAGCGGAAATCCTTTTTTTGTGCGTTGGCATATTAGGGGGAGAAAAAAAGATTGAAGCGGAAAGCCCGACCCTCGATTCTTCATCGGGGGGCACGCCCAAATTTTTTTGATGGTTTAATTATTTTTCGCCATTGTAGGTGTTTTCATCACCCGCCTAACTTAATTAGCCACTAATTTTCTATTTCAATGTCGTATTTATGCAACAGCCCTGCTATGCCGTTAATCGAAAACTTTGCTTTTTTTATTCTATTCATCTCCGGGTCCAGGCAATAATGGAAAGACGTTCTGAAATCGGCTTTTTCGAGAACGGTGTTTTCAAATTTAGCATTCACCAGGTCGCAGTTATCAAACAGGCACCCTGTTAAATCGCTTTCTGTAAAATCCACCTCGTTCAGGCGGCAGGTTTGGAACAGGGTGTTCTTCATTTTTATTTTGTAAAACGAAGAATGATTAAGGTTGCATTTATAAAAGCTAACGCTAAAACCAAACGGGTTGCAATTTTCAAAATGTAGTCCGAGCATTTTACAATCTTTAAATTTCACTTCGCTGAAAGCAGTTTTCATCAGTTTTGCCATACTTAAATTGCAACCTGAAAATTCGCAACCTGTAAATTTAAAGTCAGACAGGTTAGTATTTAAAAAATCACAGTTATTAAAAATACAATATTCGTATTCCCCTTTTTCAAGTGGTTCTTCTGCAAAATTCTTTTTGTCAAATGTTTTTTCTTCTATCAGTTTCATTTTTGTTTTATTTCATTTTCAGGTATGCTCCGTAATAAGGCAGAACAAACTGATGGGTACGTGTTGTTGGCTCGGCTGCAAAAATACAATTTAAGCGGATATACAAGTGGTAAATTAGGAAGGTATAGAACAGGGCGGATGTACTTTTGGACATGCAGGTTTTTTTTTCAAAAAGCGGTTAGCTAATAAATGAGTAATTTAGCAACCTGTAAGCCAAAAGACCATTAACGACCAACTGTGAGTATAAAAAATTATTATATAAAATTTATTTTCATCCTCGCTTTCCCCTTTCTTTTCAGTGCTTGCAACCCTGCCCGCAAATTAAAAGCCGATGAACGATTGCTTACCAAAAACAAAATTATAGACAAGGATACCAGGTTAAATAAAAGCGATTTGGAAAGTTATATCAAACAAAAACCCAATCGTAAAATATTTAAAGTGGTGCGTTTTCACCTGTGGTTGCATAACCTGGTGAACCAGGAACATTTGCGAAAAAGACGGATAAAGCGGGATGCTAAAAACGAAAAGAAAAACCAAAGGCGCATAGCAAAAGGAAAACAAGCCAAAAAGCACGACAACCGTTTGTTTGGCGAAGTGGTGCTGGATGTGAGCGAACCACCTGTCATTTACGATTCCATCCTTGCCCGAAAATCTTCGAAGCAGTTAAAATCATTTCTGTATAAAAAAGGATATTTTATAAGCAAGGTTACCGATTCGGTTCATTTTACCCGCAGAAAACAGGCAAAAGTATATTACACCATCCATGCTGCTGCTCCTTATAAAATAAATAGTGTGGACTATGTAATTCCTGATGATTTGCTTAAATACTATGTCTTTGCCGATACTTCGCATTCTGTAATCCGGGTTGGGGAGAATTATGATGAAGATGTTTTTGATAAGGAGCGCGAACGGATTACCGCAGAACTGAACAACAATGGTTATTATTTATTTACCAAGGATTACATTCATTTTGAATGGGATTCTATTGAGGGCAAAAAAATAAACCTGACCCTGCGTATTAAAAATTTTGCAGCCAAATACAGCGATGTGTCCGATTCGATTGTGGAAACTCCGCACAAGCGATTTTATATCAATCGCATTTATATTGAAACAGATTATATTTCCAAAAAGTTCGATAACATTCCGCGGGATACCACCCGGGTGGACGATTATGGTAATTTGAGTGTGGAGAAAGATGCTCCGTATTATATTCTTCACAACAATAAATTAAGATACAAAACCCGTGTGTTGCTCAACAGTGTGTTTATCCGTAAAAAAGAATTGTTTCAGTTGCAAAATGTGGTGGACACTTACAAGCGATTGCAGGAGATTAAGGCTTTTAAGTCCATCAGTATTGATTTTGTTCAAAACGGGGCAGATAATTTAGATTGTTTTATAAAGCTAAGTCCTATACTCAAACAATCGTTTACCATTGAAACGGAAGGAAAAAACACTTCGGGCAATTTGGGTTTTGGCGGAAGCTTTGTGTATCAAAACCGCAATTTACTGAAGGGGGCAGAACTACTGGAGTTAAAATTAAAAGGTAGCATAGAAGCCACCAAGGTAATTGATAATACCACCAACCGCAATCTGCAATCGCAATTTAATACCATTGAGTTTGGTCCGGAAGGAAATATATACATCCCCCGGTTTGTAGTTCCTTTTCATGTAAAAGCATCAAAAAAATCGAACCCTAAAACTATTTTTACGGGCTCCTATATCTATCAGCACCGACCTTATTATATTTCCAACATTGCCAATTTTTATACCAGGTACATCACCAATTTTTCTTTTGGATACAGCTGGAAACAGAATGAACTTATCTCCCACTCCATTTCTCCACTGGTTATTAGTATTGTTAAAGTGGAGTTGCGCCCGGAGTTGCAGGATTTTTTAACCAACACTATTCACAACAAGTATATCTTAAACAGTTTTAGTAATCACTTATCCACCAGTACGCGATACACCTTTACGTATAACGAACAGGATATTAAAAAACACGAGAACTTTTCTTATTTCCGTTTAAATTTAGAATCGTCAGGAAATATTTTGAGGGGTGGTTATGATTTGATAAATTCCATTCAGCCCTATACGCTCAACAAAGATGACCAGGGCAGGTATAATATGTTTGGCGTGGTATATTCTCAATATGTGAGAGCCGATGCTGATTATCGTTTTTATTATAATACCAACGAAATAAATAAAGTAGTGTTTAGAATTATGGCTGGCATTGGCAAACCATTTATCAATTTTACTTCTTTGCCTTTCGAAAGAAGTTTTTTTAGCGGGGGCGCCAATGGTATTCGCGCATGGCAGGCGCGCACGCTGGGTCCGGGTTCTTACTCTACTAACGGTACTTACAATTTTGACCAGTTTGGAGATGGACAACTGGAAGGAAATATAGAATACCGGTTTAAGATGATTAAGCAGCTGAATGGTGCTTTGTTTGTGGATGCCGGAAATACATGGCTCCGCCAGCCCGATGCAGGCAGACCGGGTGGGGATTTTAGTCTGAACCGGTTTTATAAAGAAATAGCTGTTGGTTCGGGCATTGGTATTCGTGCCGATTTCAATTTCTTTATTATTCGCTTTGATATTGGTATAAAAGTGAGAGACCCGCAGTTTGAAGAAAGCAAACGCTGGGTGGTGCAAAATTATTTTAACAGGCAATGGAGAACAGATTTTTTTGAAAGTCATAACGGGCAGAATTATCATTTTCTTGCTTTTAATATCGGGATAGGGTATCCTTTTTAAGCGATTAAATAAAACGGGGGGCGGGATACTTAATGGATGGGAGCTCCTTGTTCTTTTCGGATGCCCCCGCTTTTTGCGGGGGGAGACGAAAAGAACGCTAGCCCTGACCCGCGCGAAGTATCCTTTTTTTTGTCGATGCCGCCCGCAGGGCTAAAAAAATATTAAAAAAAAAGATACCGCGTGAGGGCAGGTTCCCGGCTTCTGAAAAATGATTGGATGGATGGAAAATGTATTTATTTATTTTTTTGGTTTTAAATGGTAAAAGTTTCGGCAATGGGAAGTAATTGTGCGCAGGTGCGCAAAGCAAACCGCTGGGTGATGAGGCTGTTGCTGCTTGGGGGCATCGTTTTTCAATCGGTTACTTGTTTTGCTCAAGCCAAGGATACTACTCCGGTGAGGGACACTCTGGCGGTTTATAAAAAAATAAAAAAAGCTTTTTCGAAACACAGAGCTACCGAGTTGTTGTATGATGCGATATTTGTGGACCCTGCTCCGAAACAATATGAAAACAAACCCCTTTCGGATAAACAAAAAGCGCAGGACCCGAAAAAGAAACTGGAGAAAAAAATAATCCGGAATATTAATATTACGGTGTTTGACCCTTTCGGGTATTCTGTGCACGATACGATGCGGCAAGCGATTAACTCTTTTCAGAAGCTTGCTAATCATTACCATCATACCACGCGGCACCACGTTATCAGGAACAACCTTACTTTTAAGAAGTATGATGAACTGGATATGCTGAAAATAAATGAATCGGAACGGCTGATCAGGGCAAGCGGGTATATTAACGATGCGACCATCTACATTACCCGGGTTCCAAAAACGGATAGTGTGGATATTCAGGTGGTGGTGCTGGACAGCTGGACGGTGGATGCGCCTTTTAACCTTAGTTTTTCTGCGCTAAGTACTACCCTGCGCGACCGCAATTTTCTGGGTTTCGGGCAGACGGTGGAACAGTCGGGTGGGTTTAGTGTGAGCGGGGATTATAATTACGGGGGTGGGTACACTATTCAAAACATAAGGCATACGTTTATTACCAGTACTATTTTTTATGCGGTGGACAAAAATGATTTTCGCCAATACTCCAAGGCGGGTATTTCGCTGGAGCGTCCTTTTTATTCGGTAAGTACGAAATGGGCAGGGGGCACTACGTTTCAGAAAAACTGGCTGCTGGTGAAATATACGGACACCACGCAGGTGAACCCTACTTATCATCTGGATAATTTTTATACGGACATTTGGCTTGGCAGAAGTTTTAACCCCGGGGTGGGAGCGCCTGCCAACAGACCAGGAACTAACGTGATTATTGCGGGAAGATTTATTGATACGCGTTTTCAAAAGCGCCCGTCTCTGAAAATAGATAGTTTGAAACAAAACATTAACACATCTCTGGAACTGGGAAGCCTTGGGTTTTCGCTTCGGAAATATTATAAAGACCAGTTTATTTATCGTTTTGGAGCTACGGAAGATGTGCCCGAAGGTGCGCTGATACAAATACTGTACGGGGTAAAAAATATTGAATACACGGGGTATCGTTACTATTCGGGTTTCCAGCTTTCGTGCGGACTGCACCTGGAAGGGCTGGGTTATGTATCTACTTATTGCAACTACGGAACGCTGTACAACAAATTTGTGCACAACAACGGCACGCTGGTGGCAGGTTTTTATTTTTTCTCGAACCTTTTAAAAAACAATAAATGGTATTTCAGGCAGTTTATTAACCTGAAATATGTAACAGGCATTAACAAACTGCCAACTGAAAGAATACAATTTCACCCCGAAGAAATGTATGGGTTTGAAAATGGCTCTCTTTCGGGTACGAGCAAGATAGTGATTAACCTGGAGGCAGTAACTTATGCGCCTTATAATATTATTGGTTTCCGGTTTGCTCCCCTCCTATTAGCTGGTTTCGGGTTGCTGGAATCTAAGGAACACTTCCTGATGCAGTCTCCGGTTTACCAGGCTTATGCGGTGGGTTTGCTGCTTAGGAACGAAAACCTGCTGAATGCGAGTTTCCAGGTTACTTACGGGGTGTATCCGAACCTTCCGGATGACAGCAAGAAGTTTGGTAAGTTTAACCCGGTGTTAAGTTTCAGCATTAAGGTGCCTCCTTTTACTATTTCGAAACCTTCGGAAGTGGTTTATTACTAAATTTTTGTTGAGAAGAGTAGATTAATCAAATCATTCTAAAGATTTGGGCGTGCCCCTGCGGGTCGGGCTTTTCGCTTCCATCTTTTTTGTCCCCCCGCCATTTTGCAACGCAACAAAAAAGGATTTCCGCTATAATCCCTCACCCTCCGAAGGGGCTTTTTTGCCCCTTTGGAGGTTTCTAAAAATAATAAACTTTCTTATTTGGGCGTGCCCCTGCGGGTCGGGCTTTTCGCTATAATCCCTCACCTTACCTGAAGTGGGCTCGTAAAACTCTTTGTTTTTTTGGTAACTGGAAAAACGTACATTCTGCATCTACAAAACATTCTCCCCGCCCACGTTTACAAAAAAACACCTTGTTTTTTGAAAATTCTTTAGTGAATTTTCGAAATTTATTAAAGAATAATGAAAAGTTTTTAAAGACTATTGAAAAGTTTTTACAAACCTTTGAAAAGTTTTTAAAAACTATTGAAAAGTTTTTACAAACCTGTGGAAAGTTTTTAAAGACTACTGAAAAGTTTTTACAAACCTGTGGAAAGTTTTTAAAGAGTACTGAAAAGTTTTTACAAACCTGTGGAAAGTTTTTAAAGAGTACTGAAAAGTTTTTACAAACCTGTGGAAAGTTTTTAAAGACTACTGAAAAGTTTTTACAAACCTGTGGAAAGTTTTTAAAGACTACTGAAAAGTTTT
>JANYDQ010000212.1 GCA_025363555.1 Bacteroidota bacterium
AAACACAAGTGCATCATCGGCTTGAGCGACCATACTATGGGTACAGGTGTTTCGGTGGCTGCTGTTGCATTAGGTGCAAGAGTAATTGAAAAACATTTTACTTTAAGAAGAGCCGATGGTGGTGTGGACAGTGCATTTTCGTTAGAGCCGGAAGAATTAAAAACATTGGTAGTAGAAACAGAAAGAGCTTTTCTTGCTTTAGGAAAAGTGTTTTATGGAATACAAAAAGCAGAAGAAAAATCTGTGTTATACAAGCGTTCCATTTATGTTTCAAAAGATATTAAAAAAGGTGAACTATTAAGTACATATAATTTACGCATCATTCGTCCTGCACTTGGATTAGCTCCTAAACATTGGGAAGAAGTATTAGGGAAAACGGCTAAGGAAGATTTGAAAGCCGGGACGCCATTGAGAATTGAAGATGTGGAGAAATAGAATGGAACGTAGATGACGCAGATTGAGCAGATAAAAAAGGATTCTTTTTGTTACACAGAGTTTCACAGAGAAGACACAGAGAGCAACAGAGAAAAATGATAAAAGAATTATATTTTTATGTATTTATAAATCCTTTTAAATCTCTTTTATCCGCGTCATCTGCGTTCCAATATTAATAAATAGGAAAGTCTTTTCAAATTCAATAATTAAACAATCATCTTTTTAATTACTTTTGTTTATGACGAAATAAAATAAATGACAAAGAAAGAACACATTAAATATTGGATTAAAATGTTAAAAAACTAAGCAAATGGCTACAAAAGAAGTTATAATTCAATTAAAAGATTTTTTGTCATTAGTTAATGAATCAGGCATTCACCTTAAAAAAGTTATTTTGTTTGGAAGTTTTGCCAATAATAAACAAACAAAAAACAGTGATATTGATGTTGCTTTGGTAGCAGATGAATTTTCAGGGGTACCCTCCGAAGATGTAAAATTGTTTCTGAAAGCTTTACGTAAACATTATTTAATCCAGGTACAAACATTCAATACAAAATACTTTTCAAAAGGAGACCCCTTTATTGAAGAAATAATCAAGACAGGAATTGAAATTGATTTCAAAAGTATTCAATAAAGGCAGTTGGAAAAATTTGCGATTTGGAGAATTACGATATGCAATTTTTTATTCTCTATTTTTCAAATTCCCGCTTTTCTTTTTTCCTTCTCTAACTTAATAAATCTCGCATTCTAAAGATGGGCATCATAGAAAAACAAGCCACTCGTAATCTTATCTTCTCTTATCTTGGTGCGGGGTTAGGCTTTGTGACGGTTTTGTGGACAGCCCACTTATTTACCACTGCTGAAAATGGTGTTACTGCACTGCTGGTTTCTTATACTGCTTTGTTTGCACAGTTTGCTAATCTAGGCTTCACTTCTGTTACCATCCGCTTGTTTCCTTATTTCCGTAACAAAGACAAAGGACATCATGGCTTTTTATTTTATGCTATTATTGTTTCTTTCATCGGTTTTTTTATTTGCTGGCTGGTGTTTCTTTTCCTTAAACCACACATAATTGAAAGCAGCCGTGGTAAATCTGAATTGTTTGCCACTTACATTTTTTATTTATTGCCGCTTATTTTTTTTACTGTCTTCTTCAATATTTTCGACAGTTACCTTCGTGCTGGCTACAGTTCTGTAATAGGTTCTCTCGCAAAAGATTTTATTCAGAAAATATTAATCCTGGCAATGATGGTTCTTTATTTTTTAAAACTAATGGACTTTTCACAATTCATTCTTGGATATATTATTTCCACTTGCCTGCCAACATTCGTGCTGTTATTTTATATCATCCGGCAAAACGAATGGCATGTAAAACCTGTGAGAGGATTTGTAAGCAAGGAACTAAGGTCGGAGATGCTGAAGCTGGGTTTATTCTCTATATTAGCAGGAGGTGCAGGTGCTATTATTTTAAACATTGATGCCATAATGGTAAATAAATTTTTGGGCGAAGCCGAAACAGGTATTTATCGCATTACTGGTTTTTTTGCCACCGCTATGCTGATTCCTGCACGCTCCATCTATAGAATAACATCCAGCATAGTTGCAGAAAAATTTAAAACAAATGAAATAAAAGAAATTCATAAAATGTATGCACAAAGTTGCAATACACAATTAGCTATTGGAGCACTATTATTTATCGGCATCCTGGCAAACATAGATAACATACTGCACCTGATACCGGGCACTTTTGCTTCCGGCAAATATGTCATCCTGATTTTAAGCGCAGGTTTTTTAGTGGAAATGGCAACAGGAATCAACCAGGTGATTATTGCCAATTCAGCTTATTACCGCTTCGATGCCTACTTTGTGGTGGCATTGGTTGGACTGGCAGTTGCTGCCAATTTTATTTTTATTCCATTATATGGAATCACAGGCTGTGCCATTGCCACAGCCACTATCGGGGTTTTAGGAAATGCAATGCGTTTTATTTTTCTTAAAATAAAATTTAACATGCAACCTTATACTATCAATACAATCAAATTGATTTTAATTTCTGTTGTTGCCATCATGCCGTCTTTTTTTATTCCTTACTTAAATAACTTGTATGTTGATATTGCTGTAAGAAGCAGCATTGTAGGTGGAATATTTATTTTATTAATCCTGAAAACAGAAGCTACCCCCGAGCTGAATAAAAAAATCAGGAAGAATTTAATAAGATTCAAAAAGTAAATAACCTAAAAGATTCTTTTCTTCACTCCGAATGCAAGATGTATAAACTATCCTGAATTATATCTTAATTCCACCGTTATTCCCTTACACAGTTTTGAACAGGCTCTACAGTTTATTGAACAAACCCGCGAATTGTGTAACGTTCAATTCAACTTGTGTCAAATTGTTTGCATCATATGCCTTACGGCATCGGTATAAAACAGGACTGCTCCGGTTATGGGATTATTTGCTATTCCACAACCGTGAAGAGTGGCTAGAGGGGTATGTCCGGTTATTACAAAAGAGACATTTGTATTAAAATCGAATTGAATACCCTTTGTCGTAGGGCTAAAATACCATGTATTGTTTTGCAATTGCCCAAAAGCAAATTAAGAGAAGAGAACCAAAAGAAGCAATAATTTATTTATTTTCATTTTTATTATTTTTAATTTAATACACTACCGTTACAATTCCTCTTAAATCTTTACTATTCCCATCTATCCAAACACATTGAACCGTATAAACATATACTCCCAGTTCCACATAGTTTCCATTCACAGTACCGTCCCATCCTTTCCTTTTATCATTACTTTCAAAAATTAACTCTCCCCATCGGTCGAATATACGCATGGTTAATGTTTTAATGTTTATTCCATAGGCAAAGAAAACATCATTGTTTCCATCTTCATTAGGAGTAATGCAATTGGGCAGATAAAGTTCCTCTTCAGCAGGAACAATAGTTACAGTATCCGTATTGGAACATCCGTTGGCATCAGTTCCTGTAACCATATATAGTGTAGGAACTACAGGCGATGCCATAGGGTCGGAACAGGTGGAACAATTCAAATAATTGATATTTGTCCATATATAACTTATTCCTCCTGTAACATGCAGCTGAACTGAACTACCTATGGATATGGGTGTATAGGTGTTAGTAATATTTATGACCGGGAGTGGATTAACCGTTATCGTTACTGTATCGGTGGAAGTACCACAAAAACTAGTACCTGTTACATAATAATTTGTGGTAGAATCGGGAGAAACAGTAATGCTGTTCAATGTACTGCCGTTATTCCACAGATAGGTAGTTGCCCCGCTAGCAGTAAGAGTAGTGCTTTGTCCGGAACAAATAACCGGATTTCCTGTTACCAATGTATATCCCATTACATTGATTACTACAGAATCATTATCAATGCACATTCCGTTTGAAGTTTGTAAATAATAAGTGGTAGTGGAAACAGGGCTGTCGTTTACAACAGGGGAAGCCGATGAAATCCCCCCGCTCCATTGATAGGTAGTTCCGCCTGATGCAGTAAGGGTAAGTGTTTGCCCTGCACAAATTAAAGTTCCTGATGGGGTAATAATTCCATTCGGAACGGGTGTTACAGTAACGGTAACACTTACAGGATTGCCGGTGCAAATTCCATTACCTGGTGTTACACTGTAAGTAGTTGTAACGGCAGGAGAAACGGTGATTGCTGCTGTAGTCGCAGTACTTCCACCACTCCACTGGTAAGAGGTTGCACCGCTTGCAGTAAGTGTGGTACTTTGTCCTGCACAGATACTTTGGTTACCACTTATTGCACCAACAGGAACGGGAGTTACAGTTATTGTAACCGAAGCGGTATCAGTACAACTTCCGTTAACTGCCTGCAAAGTATAAGTGGTGGTAATAGCAGGGCTTACTGTAATGGAAGCTGAAGTAGAGTTGTTTCCCCCGCCCCATTGATAGGTTGTTCCTCCCGAGCCAGTAAGAGTAGCTGTTTGTCCTGCACATAATGAATTGCCCGTTGAAGCTATTGCTGCAACAGGCAAAGGAGTGACATTAACGGTAACGGATGCAGGAGTGCCAATACAATTGCCATTAACGGGGGTTACGGTATAAGTTGTGGTTGTTGCAGATGAAACTATAATTACCGCTGTTGTTGCTGTGCTTCCCCCACTCCACTGGTAGGAAGTTGCACCGCTTGCTGTTAATGTGGTACTTTGTCCTGAACAAATAGTAAGGTTGCCGCTTATCGTTGCTACAGGTGGTGGATTTACTTGGACAATGGCTGTATCATAAGCAGCACAAACTCCCGTACCGGATTGTAAATAATAGGAAGTAGTAACAGTTGGGCTTACCGTTATTGCTGCCGTGGTAGCATTGCTGCCACCACTCCATTGATATATAGCACCACCAGTTGCAGTTAGCGTTGTGCTTTGCCCGTTACAAATGGATAAATTCCCTGTTATATTTACTGTATTCAGAACAGTACTTTTAACCATTAAATTTTGTAAACCAAGTTCTGTCCCATACGGATTAGAAAAAATAACCGCATTGGGAATATATCCGCATCCCACACCAAGTGTATTTGGAGAAGGGATGCAACCTAGTGAAGGACCTTGCCCCCCGGGTTGCTGAGCATAAGGTTGTGCAATGTATATTTTTCCATCCGCAGCCAGTTGCATGCCGCATGCCCACGCCGGTGAGGTGGCTACTAAAGTGGCTGATGCAGTTATTGCAGCTGGAGTGCCTGCCATTAAATTAAATTGATACACTTCGCTGCTGGTAATTAAACTACCGTATAACTTTGTTCCGTCAGGCGAAAACTCCACACCATACAATACACTCCAGTTATTATTGGTAATTGAAATAGGATTAGAAACTACTCCTGTATTTACATCAAAGTCAAAAACTTCAAAGGTAGCTGCATCTCTAAGTGCTAGTGCTAACCGGTTACCTTGTTGAGAAGCTTTAAGATAACCAACAGAGTTGTAGCCGGGACCTCCTCCCCCTGTTTGAACTATACCCACAGCAGATAAAACACTTGGCTGAATTCCGCCCGGTGTAATTAAATCAGCAAAAATAGTATTAGAATTATATTCACATGAAATTACCCAAATATTACCATCGCATCTTTGTATTGCACATTGTTTTTCAGCAACCAAGGGATGAAGTAATACATTTTTTATTGCTGTTACATCTCCCAATCCACCCTGCAAGGTCATATCGACTAAGGAATAAGTCATAGGAGCTGAAAGCGCGTCAATCGCAAACACATAATATTGAGTGGTGCTTCCGGGCATTGGAACAATTAAAGCAGATTGAGTTGTAGATTGATTGCCTTGTAAGCTAAAACCATTAGGCATTTGAATATTATTCTTATTCCATACCTGAACACCATTAGTATAAAAAAGAAGTTGACCTAAATTGTCTGATATTGTTGAGCAACCTTCCTGCATATAAATGGCAGTAGGCGGAAGTACGACCGGAGAACCGGAATTAAAATCTACCCTGGCATTTTGCCCAAAACACCATATATTGTTTTGACCTTGCCCGAAAGCAAATGGAGTAATAAAAATTAAACAAAGCAGCAATTTGCTTTTCATGGTGTTTTAAATTTGATTCAAAAATACGAATAATAACTATTAAAAAATTATCTTCTTCGATTATCATACTAAGAAAAGAAATTCAGAACAATTTTAAATCAAAAAACTTGTTCTTATTGATTAAAAAAAAATGTGATACGAACTCTAAAAAAAATTTAGAACTATTAAAACAAAAAAAATCTCCTGAAATTAATCAGGAGATTTTTTTCTTTCACATATTCTTCATTAGGATGAGGTCTTAATAAATGGGTAATAGTTGCCCAAAAAATTAAGTTTGGCAAAGTGAAAATAATTGTGCAAGTTTGTACTTTCAATTTAAAATTTCAGAAAGTAACACATTACCAGCTTAAATAACTGCACAGATGAAAACAAAACTTTCTGAAAAAAATCTTCTCTTTCTTGCCGGAGGTGGCGAAATGGGTGCACTTACAAGGACAAAAGACTGGAGCCAAACTTCGATGGGTATTCCTCAACATTGGTCTCAAACGTTTCGCACTACCCTCAACCTGCTTCTTTATTCAAAATTCCCAAAGTTTTTATTGTGGGGACAGGATCTGATTTGTTTTTATAACGATGCTTTTCGTCCCAGCCTGGGACAAAACGGAAAGCATCCTGCTATACTTGGCATGAAAGCAGAGGAAGCTTGGACGGAAATATGGCACATTATTAAACCTTTAATTGACAACGTAATTTTAAATAGGGGAGCTGTTTGGAATGAAGATCTGTTAGTACCATATGAACAAAAAAATAGCGGATATTTTTCCGGATGCAAAAAAATATATCGCCTTGCTCGACAAGGTGTATACCACCGGAAAACCCGTAAGAGAATATGAAGCGGAAGCACCTGTAAAGGAGAAAGAAGGAATAGTAACTTACTACCTGGACTATGAATACGCCCCAATATTTGAACCTGATGGTAAAATTTCGGGAGTAATAGCAACAGTAAATGATGTCACCGAAAGAGTGGAAACCCGGCTTAAACTGGAAGATAGTGAAAAAAAATTAAATATATTTATTGACGCAACTGAACTGGGCACTTTCGAATTAAATATTAAAACAGGCGAGGTAAACTGTTCGGGAAAATTTTATTCTATTTTTGGTTATGATAAATCAACAAAATTAACTCACAGTCAATTTATTAATAAGTTGCATCCTGATGATGTGGAAATAAGAAACCGGTCTTTTGAAAATGCAATGAAAACCGGCAACTATTATTATCGGTCTCGTATTGTCTGTAAAAACAAATCAGTAAAATGGGTTGAGGTAAAAGGTAAAATTTATAATGCAAAAGACAATACACCTGTATTGGTAGGTACTTGAAGGGACATAACGAAGGAAAAAAACCTGGCTAACTAAATCGAAAAAAATATCAATTTAATGTTTCATTCCTGTTTGCTCGCAAGGAGATACAGTAAAAAGTTTGCCCCCCCCTAACCCACCCCCTATTCCATAAAATAGTTATGTAACTTTATTCAAGTAATATATAACAACAGGCAACTGACTGCGGACTACCTTTGTGTTAGTAATAACTAAAACAAAAAAAGATGGAACCTGTAAAAGAAAATATCGAAATGAATACCCTTGTAACTTCACTAAATAGTTTTATTGAAAAAGGGTTTACCGAGGATTATATTGTAACCGCACAAGGGCTGAAGGCTGTCAAAACAGAAAAAATTTATGGTCCTGCACAGGTTAAAGTAGTAGATTTTCATAGGTTTGAAGGCACTTCCGACCCCGGTGATGAATCTATATTATATGCTATTGAAACTGATGATGGAGAAAAAGGCACCTTGGTGGACTCTTATGGTCCTCAATCGGATGCAAAGGTGAATATATTTATGAAACAAGTAATACCAATAGCAAAAGCAGAACATACATAAAAATAATATAATGATGTAATAATTGCATAAAGTTATGTAATAATTACTTTTTTAAAAGTCAATAACTTTGTACCTGTGTGAAAATTATTTCACATTTAAACATAAAATTTATTACTATGGAAACCAAAGGTAAATCCGCAAAAGCAGCCAAAGCTGCCCCTGCAAAAGCAGCGTCAACTGCTGCTCATGCAAAAGCAGTTAAAACTGCTAAGCCTGCAAAAGCAAAAAAAACAACATTGTCTGCCGAGGCAAAAGAAGGGATTCAAAAACACAAAGCAGCAGCTAAAAAACATGCTGAAGCTGCTAAGCATCACCTGGATGCTGCTAAACATCATGAAAAAGGAAACAATGAAAAAGCTACCCATAGCACGGAGAAAGCGCATGGCATTTTTTCATCGCTGGCTGAATGGTGGAACAGAAAATAAAACTGTTCTTTAAATTACCATACAAATCATACTTAACGCCTCCACCCTTGAAGGGTGAGGCGTTTTTGTTTTTTTATCAGTCATAATTATTTCTCACTCTACCAAATCCACCCTGTGTAATAAAATTATATCTCCGCTCTTCATTAAATATTTTTTTACTTTTACCTTATTAATTTTATAAAATAAGTATGAAAATAAAATCTCAAATTAAACTATTGCTTGACGAATTAAATGCAGGCGTTTATGAAAAGGAAGAAGTAACTGCACTTACCTTGCTTGTGGCTGTTGCAGGCGAAAGTATATTTATGCTTGGCGCACCCGGGGTGGCAAAAAGTTTGGTGGCAAGACGATTAAAATTCGCTTTCGAAGGGGGCAGTTCATTCGAATACCTCATGAACCGATTTAGCACTCCAGATGAAATTTTCGGACCCGTGTCCATTTCAAAACTAAAAGACGAAGATAAATACGAACGCATTGTAAAAAATTATCTACCAACGGCAACAGTTGTTTTCCTGGACGAAGTTTGGAAAGCAGGACCCTCCATTCAAAATGCTTTGCTAACCGTATTAAATGAAAAAATTTATCGCAACGGAGACCAGGAAATACATGTACCCATGAAAGTATTGATAGCCGCTTCCAATGAATTGCCCATGAAAGGCGAAGGACTCGAAGCGTTATGGGACCGCTTTTTGGTGCGCTACATTGTGGGAGGAATAGAAGGGAAAAATAATTTCAATGAAATGATTTCCAAAACCCTTAATAACTATGAAGACAATGTTTCCAAAGCAAATAAACTAAACGATAAACAATACAACAGCATTTCTCACGAGATAGATAAAATAGAAATCCCAAACGACATCTTTAATGTAATTCATGTTATCCGCGTGCACATTGACCATTACAATAAAAAAGCCCGCGAAAACAAAACAGAGGAAATATACATATCCGACCGCAGGTGGCGAAAAATAATTCGGCTTATGCGGACTTCCGCTTTTCTCAACGACCGTAGCACCCTTGATATGATGGATTGTTTTTTAATTAAGCATTGCATCTGGCACGAAGCAGAGCAGTATAAAATTGTTTCTGATATTGTAACCGAAACAATTGAAAAACACGGGTATATTTTAAACATACATTTAAAAGACATACAGGAAGAATTAGTTGAGTTTAATGAAGACGTAATTAATGGTTGCAAATTTACCAACCAAATAAAATTTAAAGAACCTGAACTGTTTTATAATAAGTTTTATAAAATCATGGATTTTGCATTCAGTTATTCGTTCAGCGGAAATTACGATTTGATTACCAAAAATGATTTCTTAAAATTAAAGTTCGACAAACAGGTCTTCTCCATTCATTGCGACAGCGGAAACAGTGCTACCGTTGAAAAACCAAAGAAACAGGGATTTGCAAAAGGCACAGACGAAGACACTTTATTTTTTGAGGGAATAGAATATAAAATTAAATACAAGGTATCTGAAAAAATGGAAATCTTCACCAAAAAACCTTCTTCCGAAACAGAAAAAAAATGGCTCGAACGGCTTAATCTTATTTTAACAACCACTGCCGATATGAAAATGCAGGTTGACCAGTTCAAAGAAAACGACATCGAGAACCTCCGCTCCAACCTTTTTGTTAATCCTATCCATGCAGGGTTGGTAGAAAAAAACTTAACCAATGCTAAAATAGAAATTGAAAAACTCGAAATAGAAGCCAACAAAATTCAACATTACTGGGAAAAAATAGAAGACCAGACGGGGCTTGATTTTGATGCCCTCAACAGTTTATAAACCTCCGTACGCAATGAAAAACCCATTCAGCAAATTCGAAAGATTCGGATCCATCAGCGATTTCGAAACCCGTAAAATAATTGCCAATACCATTTTCAACAAACTCCTCACCGGGCTCGAAGAAGAAGGAGACAACACCTCCTTTCTCTTAAAAAACGAAGATGCCGAATACTTCGGAACCATGGTAGATATAATCCTTACCAACCCCGTATTAAGGGAAATGACAAACCACAACCCCGAACTTGCAGAAATAACCACCCGCGAAATTCTCGATTTCATTCACCAAACCAACCGCCTGCTTACCGCCTTTGGAAACCCCTTTGAAGAAGAAGTAAGAATGGCAGACAGTTTCTCCATCACCAAAAAATACCATTTTAAATCCTACTGGAAACTCATCAAAGAATATCTCAATACCCATTACGAGGTAACCCAGATAAACACTGCCTTTTATACCCGCCAGTTCAACAAAACTTTCAAAGCCTCCCCGGAAGACGAGCTGTATAATCAAACCAACAGCTACGAAAGCATACGCGACCACCTGACCGACAAGTGGAAACAGGAAATACTTTTAAAACTAGAGGAATTTCAAAAAGAAAAAATGGACGAAGCCTTTCAGCAATTCACCAGCGACTTGTTTGAACGAATGGAATACCTTAGCCAGATGAACAAAATGATGCAAAGTATGGTAAATAATTTCAACCAGATATTTGACATGCCTGACAAAGCAATGAGCCAGGAAAACTTCGAAGTTCTCAAAAAATACCACGACCTCCTCAAAATGAACCATGCGGTGAAAGAACTCGTTAAAATGCTCGGGCGGATGAGCCAGGCACAAAGCGATGCCGAAAAAACACTTTACGGAGCAGCCACCACCAAATTTAATTGGGTTGCCACACACGCCAGCCGTACAGACCTGGTCGGCATCCGCGAAAGCAATGATTTAAACAACCTGCTTCCCTCCGAAACCGTGCTGCTTAGCCACCCCGCTCTTCAAACCCTTTTTTTTAAAAAATTTGCAGAAAAAAAACTACAAACATTCGAATTTGAAGACCGAACCAAAAACTTCCATGTGGACCAATTTAAAGCAGGAAATGCAAAACATCAATCCGGGCAAAAAGGTCCCTTCATCATTTGTGTGGACACCAGCGGCTCCATGTTGGGAATACCCGAAACCATCGCAAAAACCATCTGCCTCGCCCTTCTCAAAATAGCACTTCGCGAAAACCGTGGCTGCTACCTCATCACCTTTTCCACCAACATCATCACCTTAGACCTCACCAACCTCAAAAACAACATGAAAAAAATCGTTGACTTCCTCCAAATGAGCTTTCATGGAGGTACAGACGTAGGTCCGGCTCTCGAAGAAGCAACGCTCATGCTCCAAAAACAAGAATTCACAAAAGCAGATGTTCTGGTTATCTCCGATTTTGAAATGCTGCCCATCCACCCTACCGTACTCTCCAAAATTAAATCCGCCAAAGAAAACCTCACCCGGTTCCACAGCCTTCTCATCGGCAGAAATCCTGTTAAATCGGTCATAGACACTTTCGACCACCACTGGCATTTCGACCCCTCCCGCGAAGACAGCATATTTCAACTAGAAAAAAACTTGAGAGAATTATAATAGGTGAGCAAACAAAATGCAAACTGCAAAAAACAGTTGTCATTAAAATCAATTAAAAAATATAACACAACATATAACACCACATAAACCAATAGTCAATAGTTAAAAACTATCTTTTCCTTCAATTCACCACTTCCACTTTCCCTTTCTGGTAAATTTTTGTTGAAATAATTTTCGGGAGGTAATATCGAATATCGTTATTTCGGCAGCACAACTACAATCCACAAGTACCGTTAATAGGGTGGAAACAGGAGTAGGGAAAATATAAATTTTCGTATTGGTGAAAGGTTCTGTTATTCCCAACACAGTAACATTATAAACTGTGGAAGTAGCACTGCATCCGTTGGCATCGGTATTTCATTATGTTCACATTCTATATCGTTATGTTTAAATAATGATTCAATTTACCCACCCGAAGTAGTGAAATGCAAACTTAGAAAATGTTTCGGGCTTTGCAAAAAAAAATATACTATATACATGTATAGTAAAATTGTTTTG
Organism: Bacteroidota bacterium; assembly: GCA_025363555.1. Taxonomy (GTDB): domain Bacteria; phylum Bacteroidota; class Bacteroidia; order 2-12-FULL-35-15; family 2-12-FULL-35-15; genus 2-12-FULL-35-15. The sequence continues at coordinate 12,233 of JANYDQ010000212.1, forward strand.
TACTTTTGGCGGGAAAAAAATAGAACAATATGAAAAATAACATTACGGCTGATGATTTATTGAACGATGTAAAGAGAGTAGCTGAAAGCCTGAATCAAACACTGCTTTCTTACCAGGAATATGTTCGTAATTCTGGAAAATATAACTACACTGATTTTATACGAAGTATAGGAAGCTGGAAGAAAGCACTTCATTTGCTGGGTTTAGAATCGCGACAGAATAAGCAATTTATTGATACAAAATACTTAATAGCCGATTTGAAAAGAGTGGCAGAAAAAATGAACATGGATAATCTGACAATAGCTGAGTATATGAATAATTCAGGAAAGTACAGCTATCTAACCTATATAATCAGGTTTGGAACCTGGGGAAAAGCAGTACAGGCAGCCGGTTTAACCTATGCCAGAAAATGGAGAGCCAAGATGACGAACGAGGAACTGATAGCCGATTTGAAAAGAGTAGCCCAAATAATAAATAAAGATAGTTTTTCGGAAAACGATTATAAAATAAATGGAGGAAAATATAATACTTGTAATTTAAAAGTGCGGTTTGGCGGTTGGTCAAAATCACTTGCAGTAATAGATTTGAAATATGTAAGGAAAAAAATATATGGAAGGCAAAGAATTAAGCCAATGGGAGCGTCACTTTTAATAGCCGATTTGAAACGAGTGGCGGCAAAAAATAATCAAAACGTGGTAACACTTAAAGTTTACAAGGAAAAAGGAAAATATGATATCGCCACTATATATAGAGTATTGGGAGGCTGGAAAATAGCCACGGCAAAGGCAGGTGTAAAAACAAAACATGAAATACCAAAAGAGGAACTGCTCAATGATTTGAAACAGGTTGCACTATTGTGTAAAAGAAATAAAATAACAATACACGACTATGTAACCGAGGGTAACCATCCCATTTTTCGTATTTTATCCGTTTTCGGAAAATGGAAAAATGCTTTAAAAGAAGCAGGTTTGCAACCTTCTATAAAAAAGGAAATATTATAAAAAAGTATATATATATAATCACTACTAAACGACTAATAAATGACTTATGGGCTAAAGCCCTTATCTGGTGAGGTTTCATTAACCCCAGCCTTAAGGCGTGGGGTTACAAAACAGAACTACTTGTATTTAGGGACTTTAGTCCCATTAGTCGGTTTGTAGTGATATATAATCTAAATAGTAGTGTGCTTTTGGCAGGAAAATAAAACTTAATAAAAAAAACAAATGGGAAAAATAATTGAACGCAGTGTGAGTAATTTAAAAAAAAGCATTTATAAATTTGAGGACGGAAAATTAATAAAAGAATTTCTGGGCCTACACTCGGCTGCTTTCGATGCCGGAGTAAGCACAACAAGCATAAGTACTTATATGAATAAAAAACAGAAAAAACCACTTAAAATACCCGCAAATGTGGAATACCGTTACAGTGCTTTGGTAATAAAGTAGCAAAAAATATATATAGCCAACATGAAAAAAGAATATCAAAACCTGTTAATTCATCCAACGTTAATAGAACAATTTACTAATCTCTGTAAAGAATTAGAAGATTTTCATAAAGATGCATTTGATTTTCATAAAGTGATTTTAAAGATGGTGGAGGATAATATGAAACGTACCAAGCGATTTTTGGCAATCCACAATTCGCTTACCAAAGCTGCCGACCAGCAGGGTGTAGATTTGATGGTAATAGAAAAGAAACTTACCATTATCCATAATGCACTGCAAAAAAAAGAGCGACAAACAGAATTGGCAAAATCAATAATGGAAAATTTTCCTGAAAAAATGAACAAAATAAAAGGGCTAACAAAAATATTTGAAGATGGAGCCAAACATTTGAAAAAACACAGAAAAGATTTATCCGCTTCGCAGATTAAAATAGAACTAATGGAAAAAAAACTGGGAGAAGCAAAAGCTATTTTTGTAAATATGTTTGCCCATTATACTGAATATTGTGCTATGATGGAACAGGAAAAAAAAGTGTATAATACGTTGGTGGAATAGGGAAATAAAAAAAGAAAAACACTTGGTGATTAGATTTTAGGAAGAACTACTTGTATTTAGGGACTTTAGTCCCATTAGTCGGTTTGTAGTGATTAACTATTAACTATCACTACTAACCGACTAATTTTTTGAGATTCCTCACTTCGTTCGGAATGACA
>JANYDQ010000271.1 GCA_025363555.1 Bacteroidota bacterium
CATCCAAAAGCTTAGTCAAAAAAATTTCTTTTCTGTTAGCAACTCCTCGACATATTAACAAAAGAAATATCAAATTTATAAGTTTTTCCTAAAATTGTGTAATGATTTTGAAGGGGTATTTGTTCAATTTTGTTCCCAAAAATGCAAAGACAAAGGCAAATACATTTAAATTGATTTGCCTGAGATCCCTAACATGATTCTAAAAAACAAACCGTGACGAATTCTTCTCCACGCAAACATTTATTTTCTCAAGGAATAGATAGGTATTTTACTGATGTGTACAAAATGTACAAATTCGCTTTTCGTTTTTTTAAAGAAGCTTTTTATCCCCCTTTTCATTTTCGTGAAATGATTAATCAATGCTATGAAATTGGTTTAAAATCACTTCCTTTAATTACACTCACTGGTTTTGTTACAGGAATAGTCTTCACAAAACAATCGAGGCCTTCCTTAGCCGAATTTGGTGCCACGTCTTGGCTACCTTCCTTAATTTCAATCGCTATTGTGCGCGCTTTAGGATCATTGGTTACTGCATTAATCTGTGCAGGTAAAGTAGGTTCCAGCATTGGCGCTGAATTAGGTTCTATGCGGGTTACAGAACAAATAGAAGCAATGGAAGTATCTGCCATCAATCCGTTCAAATACCTGGTAGTAACCCGTGTTATTGCATCTACAATAACAATCCCGGTATTAGGTCTGTATTGTGGCTTTGTGGCACTCATGGGCTCTTATTTCAGTGTTCACAAAAATGAAGCGACAAGTATTGTTAGTTTTTTTCATAATGGATTTTCTACCATCACCTTTTTAGATATATATACTTCGCTTATTAAATCAATCGCATTTGGATTTACAATAGGCATTATTGGTTGTTACAAAGGATACAATGCAATGAAAGGCACCCAAGGGGTTGGAATTGCCGCTAACCAGGCTGTGGTTCTGGCCATGTTTCTTGTTTTTATTGAAGAAATTGTAATTGTGCAAATATCGAACTGGATAAGGTACTACTAAAAAATGATACAAAGGGCGAAAATCGCAAACAAGGAAACGGTAATTTCTATTAAGGGGTTATACAAATCCTTTGAGGAGTTGGATATTTTAAAAGACATTAATCTGGACGTGTTTAAAGGAGAAAATTTAGTTGTGCTTGGTCGTTCGGGTTCGGGAAAATCTGTCCTCATAAAAATTCTTGTAGGGTTATTACCTCCCGACAAGGGTATTGTAATAGTTTTAGGTAAACAGGTGGATAAATTATCTCCGAAAGAGTTAGATACGTTACGCTTGCGGGTAGGTTTTTTATTCCAGAACAATGCTTTATATGATAGTATGAATGTACGTCAGAATCTTGAGTTCCCATTAATAATGAACAAGAAACATTTAGTAAAAAAGGAAATCACCACAGCAGTTGAAGAAGTGCTGGATGCTGTTGGTTTGAAAGATAAGATAAATGAAATGCCCTCTGAACTTTCGGGGGGACAACGTAAAAGAATCGGTATTGCCCGCACATTAATTCTAAAACCTGAAATTATGTTGTATGACGAACCTACTTCGGGACTGGACCCGATAACCAGTGGTGAAATCAATAAGCTTATCAATGATGTTCAGAAAAAGTATAATACCACCTCTATCATTATTACTCACGACCTTACCTGTGCTAAAGAAACAGGTAATCGGGTTGCGATGCTGCTGGATGGAAATTTTGTGAAGGTTGGCAAATTTGATGAAGTTTTTGAGTCAGACGATAAGCAAATAAAAAGTTTTTTTAATTATAATTTTATTCAATAAATCATGAATGAATCGGTAAATAAACGTGCAATTGTAGTAGGGATCTTCATTGTTCTTGGAGTACTCTTTCTGGTCGGGGGCGTATTAACTATAGGTAATTTACATTCAACATTTCAAAAAAAAATGAATGTGTCAAGTGTATTCGGTGATGTTAATGGATTAGCCTCCGGAAACAACATTTGGTTTTCAGGTGTAAAAATAGGGACAGTAAAAAAAACGGAATTTTATGGACATTCACAGGTGAAAGTAATTATGAATATAAATATAGAATCAAAACAATATATTCGAAAAGATGCTAAAGTAAAAGTAAGTACCGATGGTTTAATTGGCAATAAAATCCTGGTAATCTATGGGGGAAGTGCCTCTGCACCGGAAATAGAGGAAGGTGATACACTTTCAAACGAAGCTATGTTATCGACTGAAACCATAATGAGTACGTTTCAGAAAAGCAACCTTAATGTTCTCGCACTTACAAAAAAATTGGGTGCAGGGGAAGGAACTATTGGCAAACTGCTGAACAGCGATTCTGTTTATAATAATATTGCCGCCACCACACACTCTCTTCAAATGGCTTCTGCAAATGCACAAACACTGATTGGAGCTCTGGGAAATTTCAGTGCTAAACTAAATAAAAATGGAACATTGGTAAATGAGCTGGTAACAGATACGGTGGTTTTTAATTCTTTAAAGGCTTCTGTAATCAAACTGCACAGCATTGCCGACTCGGCAACTATTTTTGTAAACAATCTTAAAGAAGCAAGTGCAAATCCTAAGAGTACCGTGGGTATACTGCTGCATGACGAACAATCGGGGGCTAATTTAAAAGCTACAATAGGTAACTTAAATAGCAGTTCGAAAAAACTGGATCAGGACCTGGAGGCACTTCAACATAGTTTTTTACTAAGAAAATATTTTAAGAAGGAATCCCAAAAGACTGGAAACTGAAAAAAGTAAAGTATCTTTAGGAAATAAAAAAGCCTTTCAATTTCTTGAAAGGCTTTTCTTTGTTGATGTGGGAGCTACTGGGTTCGAACCAGTGACCCTCTGCTTGTAAGGCAGATGCTCTGAACCAGCTGAGCTAAGCTCCCCTTTTTTTAGGTTTATTTCTAAACGGGGTGCAAATATAGTACTTTTTGCAATCTGTGAAATCTTTTTTTCTTTTTTTATGTGATATTTGCGCTTTACATTCCTAATATTGCAGTTTGTATGAAAAGAATTTATCTCTTTCTTCCGGTTTTCTTTTGTTTCCTTTCAGGTTTCGGTCAGAATAAAAATCCTCTGCTCCTTGCTGACAGTTTGTTACAAGCTATAGCAAAAATACAGTCTTCTAAAAATGGATTTTATAATCATGGCATATTTCCTTCTCAAAGGGGGAAACATAAACTGAAAGAAGACGATAATATATTTTTTACTTCTCTCATTGCTTTTACTTTACAGAACAAAAAAAAAGAATTATTTGCAGAGAGCAGACAATTAGTTGATTCCATTTGCAGCAATGCTGTTTATAATTATTCTTTTTATAAAAATCAAAAAGGGATGAATACCTATAATTTCTGGCAAACAAATCCTCCTAAGTTTTTTCCTAATTCAACTTATTTGTCCCGACAAGGTTATTTTAATATACCTGACGATGCAGATTGTACTACTCTGATTTATTTAACAGATACTACCCTTCGCAAAAATAGTTTGTGGTTAAAGGATAAATTGTCGCAACATGCTAACTTAACAACCTCAAAAATAAAAAGCACCTATCATCAATACAGAAACGAGCGAGCATATTCAACCTGGTTTGGAAAAAAAATGCCTATTGAATTTGATATTTGCGTCCAAACTAATATACTATACTTTGTTTATGAAAACAAATTAAAATTAAATGCAAACGATTCTGCTACTACTGCTGTTATTAAATCATTGATTCTGTCCGGAAAATATTTACGAAACTCTTATTTTGTTTCACCCTCTTATAAAAAGCCTGCCATTGTTCTTTATCATTTGGCTCGGTTACTTGGAGAGTTTAAGATTCCGGAATTGGAAGATTGCAGAGAAAGAATAAAAGCGGATATCAAAAGAGAATTACGAAAGAAAAATACTTTTATGGAAAGTGTTATTTTATCTACTGCACTTATTCGAATGGGAGAAAAACCGACTCCTCTTGTTTATCCTGCTAATCTTGAAAAAGAAACACAGAAATTTGTGTTCTTTGAGGCTGATTTGTTTTCTCCTTATGCTCGACCTGCTCTGAAATTTGTTTCCAAAAGCGCCATATTTGCAACCCCATTTCATTGCAAAGCATATTGCCTGGCTTTATTACTGGAATATGAAATAATTATGAATAAATAAAAAGAAAGGAGCAGAAAATATTTCCTGCTCCTTTAGTATTAAAATTGTAATTGTTTTAATGCACAATACTTATTTTTCTTACACTTGTGTTACCTCTTTATTTGTAAGTACCACAAAATAAAGCCCGTTTATATGAAGGTTTAGTTTTATTAAAAATTATAATACGCTCTTATTCCTGCCTGGTGCTCGAGTTTGTATAACGGGTTTACTCCAATATTCACTTTATCATAAGTTGGGCTATACAGCAATTGAACAGTCCATTTCGGACTCATGGTGATGTTGAACCCTGCACTTGCAAATGCACCAAAACCAATCCCGATATGTTTTGGAAAATAAATGGAAGAGTTTGCAGTACTGGAACCAGGTGGAATATAATTAGCAGTTAAGTCTATTTTTAAATTATTGATTACAATGTAATTTTTATCAAATTTGGCAAGTGTGGCATTTAGCCCTCCTTCCAAAAAGAAATTCAGTCGTTTATTATCTCCGCAAATTCTGGCGTATCCAAACTGAAATATCAGCCGCTGTTCACTTCCTACTATATCAAAAGTGTTCACATAATACGACCCCGAAAGCTGGTTGGCAGTAAGTGGCACATCGGTTTCAATGGTAAAATTACCAGCAATTTTTAATTTAGAGGCATTCACATTTAGTATAATTGCATCTTTTTTATCCACACTATACCGCCCGTTTAATCCAACCAAAAAAGAAATAGTATAATGCATATTTTGCGGCATATCACTTGCCCCAAAATGCCATTGTGTATTGTTTTGAACATTGGGCCCAAGAGCTAAAGCTATCTGGTCCACCTGTCCGTATCCTCCCCCATATTCATTTATTATTTTATTGTGCATATAGCTGTTGTCAAATTCATTCTGTGCTCCGTTCACATCCAACCCATACCCATTATACAAATTAGCAGTATATTTATTTGCCCAGTAGGGTCCTATAAAAAAGCCAAAGTGAAATCCCTTTTTTTCCATCAATTCCGAATCGTCACTATCATTGGTGGTTTCCTGGGCAACCGCTCCTATGGTGAATAAGGTTAGAGCTAATGCGGTAAGCAATTTATAAGTGGCATGTTTTTTCATAGGTGCAAAATTAGGATATAAATTTTAAATGTATAATGTTTGCTTCTAAAAATAATTAATTTCCCAAACCATTACTGCCCTGTCGTCTCCCGTAGAAACTAAATAATTATTGTAATTGTTCCACCACAACTTATTGACAGAGTTAAGATGCCCCTCGAAGTTTTCTTTGTTAATTCTAACTATCAGTTCATACGTTGCTGCATTCCATACTTTAATGGTTTTATCCCTGCTTGCAGTGGCAAATAATTTGGTATCGGGCGAAAAAACAATATCGTAAATGGCAAAATTGTGGGCTGGTATTGATTTTATGAGTTCATAGTTTTTGCTATTCCAAATATTCAGATGGGCATCTCTTCCGCCAGATAATAAGGTGTTTCCTCCGGGCGAATAACAAACAATATTAGCCGATAGCTGATGAGAAACAAAAACTTTTTTTTCTTCCAATGATGTTAAATCATAAATTCGGATATTGCCATCCCCTGCTGCAACAGCTATTTCGGAAGTAATAAAATTAAGGGCAATGCTTCTTACTTTTTCTTTACACAGTTTTTTAATTTTTAGTAATGATAAACTTTCCAGCGAGCAGATAGCAAAGTTCCCGTCTCCGCCTGCGGTGTAAAAGCAGTTTGTTTTTAAGCAATACTTAATATCAAAAACCGGGTCAGTATGATGTTGAAGTATTTTCAGCTCTTTTTTATTTTCCAAATCAACCACATGCACACTTCCGGCAGAAGTGCCCACCAGCAGCAACTGTTTTTCAGGAACGGGACATAACGTATAAATAATAGCCGGAAATTGTGCCGCAAATTTTTCTGTCTCTAATGTTTCCAGGTTCCAGAGGGCAACAAACTTGTCGCTGCTTCCGGAAAATATAGTGTTTTTGGTTATTCCCTGCCCCAGGGCATATACCGATCCGCTATGGCCTGTGAGGGCAGCTATTTTTTTTACCTCTATCTTCATTTTTCGAGCCCAAAAGTAATCCTTTTTTTAATTACCCTTTAATCATTACCTTTGTGTCAAATTGAATTTCTTAATTATTAACTAAAAAATGGAGGATTAACATTATGACAGTAAAAATTCAGGCTTTGCATTTTAATGCAGACAAAAAACTTTTAGCATTTGCAGAAGAAAGAGTAGAAAAATTAACCCTTTTTTATGACGGGATTTTAAATACAGAAATAACGTTGAAGCTCGACAAGTCGGAAGGGGTTGATAATAAAATAGCCGAAATAAAATTACATATTTCGGGTAATGATTTGTTTGCACGTAAACAATGCAAAAGTTTTGAAGAAGCAATAGATACCAGCATTGATGCCCTAAAAACACAGGTTACAAAACATAAAGAGAAAGTAAAAGGATTGTAAGTTTGTTATCCCTTTGCAAGTAGCAAACGGATATTTTAAAGCCCTGGAATAAACGTACTAATTTAGTGCATATTTCCAGGGCTTTTATATTAGGTTATGTTACGTCCTCGTATTTACCCAAACAATAAACTAAACACTTCTTCTATTTTTCCCACCAATGTTATTTTAATAGAATATGTTTTCAAATCCAGTCCTTTTTTATTATATTTTGAAATAAAAATATGTTCGAATCCTAATTTCTCTGCTTCCGATATTCGCTGGTCTATCCTGTTTACAGGGCGAATTTCTCCGCTCAATCCTACTTCTCCCGCAAAGCAGGTTTTTGGAGATATGGGCATGTCTTCGTTACTCGAAAGCACAGCACACACCAAAGCCAAATCAATCCCCGGGTCTTCCACCTTTATGCCTCCGGCAATGTTTAAAAACACATCTTTGATTCCTAACCGGAAACCGCAACGTTTTTCCAACACCGCTAATAACATGGCTAATCTTCGTAAATCAAAACCGGTGGACGAACGTTGCGGAGTGCCATACGCTGCGGTACTTACCAATGCCTGTGTTTCAATTAACATAGGTCGCAGCCCTTCCATGGTAGCTGCAATGGCTACCCCGCTTACCAGCTCTTCCCGGGCGGTTATTAATATTTCGGAAGGGTTGCTTACTTCGCGCAACCCGCTGCCCTGCATTTCATAAATGCCTAATTCGTTGGTAGAACCAAACCGGTTTTTAGTGGTTCTTAATAATCTATACACATGGTTCCTGTCGCCTTCAAATTGAAGCACCGTATCCACCATGTGCTCCAGCACTTTTGGTCCGGCAAGGCTGCCATCCTTGGTTATATGCCCTATTAAAAAAACCGCTGTTCCGCTTTCTTTGGCGTAGCGCATCAGTTCAGAAGCACATTCTCTTATTTGAGAAACACTGCCCGGAGACGATTCGATATGTGCCGAATGCAGGGTTTGGATAGAATCTATAATTAATAAATTGGGTTCAAGAATTTCTATTTGTTTAAATATGTTTTGTGTGGAAGTTTCTGTAAGTATGTAACATTGCGGGTTGTTCATCCCTATTCGTTCTGCCCTCATGCGTATTTGCTGTTCGCTTTCTTCGCCCGAAACATACAGCACTTTCAGGTTTTTCATGTTTACAGCCACCTGTAGCATCAACGTAGATTTTCCAATGCCGGGTTCTCCTCCAAATAAAATTAACGAGCCCGGAACCAAGCCTCCCCCCAGCACCCGCGATAGTTCTTTGTCGTAAACAGAAATACGATGATGTTCCGATAAATTTATTTCGCTTATCAGTTGTGGTTTAGACGCCCGCTGTTTGCTGGTGCTAACTATGCCGGGAGTTTTTGCATCTCCCTTCGACACCACTTCTTCCACATAAGTATTCCATTCGTTGCACGATGGACACCTTCCAATCCATTTGCCCGATTGTGCCCCGCAGTTCTGACAGAAATAAGTTGTTCTTGTTTTAGCCATTTTACCTCCCTCTAACCCTCTTTAAGAAGAAGGAATTGGGAATGCGAAAGTAAATATTCTTATTGATTAAAAGAGAGGTTTTTTAAAAACAATTATAAGGAAGACCACAAATGGAAAAGGTTTATATTTGCAGGAAGTTTTATTCTAAAGAGTGCTTCTATAATAGAACAGAAATTGCAGTTCATAAATGATAAACCGGAAAAAATCTCTTTCCCTACTTTTAAAATTACTACTACTTCTTAGCATTTTGCCATTGCTTTACATCAATGTGAAAAGCACTCACGATTGGGGAGATGATTTTGCACAATACATAATTCAGGCAAAGTGCATTTGCATTCATTCTTTTTCTTCAGTATATAACGTTTCAGGTTTAGAACAATATAGTCCGCAATTTCGCCCTTTAGGTTTCTCTTTAATACTTGCTCCTTTTTATTCTTTTTTCGGGAATAATACTTATGTTTTTGAAATGGTGAATTCTGTTTTTCTATTATTTTTATGTTTAATTCTGTTTGTGTTTTTCGAAAAATATTTTTCCAATTTAATTTCGTTTCTTTTAGTAATTGTATTTGCTTATAATCCTTCGCTATCATGGTTGAAGCAAGAGATTATGTCAGAAATTGTTTTCACTTTTTTAATCATCTCTGCATTTTTAATGTATTCCAATAAAGGGAATTATTGTTATTTAAAAACCTGCTTTTTTGTTTCATGTTTGCTTTTGGTAAAATACATTGGCATAGTTTTAATTATCGCTTATTTAACAGAGTTAATATTTTGCAACATAAAGTATTATATAAAACACAAAAAGGTTCTTGAATCAAAAGAAAGATTAATAAATAGTTTTATAATTGCAATAGTTCCGTTGCTAATCTATTATTTGGTGACAGATATTATTTTCAAAATTCCTTCCGGAAACTTGACTTGGTATAATAAATTTTTTATTTCAAAGGATATGTTCGCAATTGCCTTTAATAACCTTATAGATTATAAAGATGTTTTTCTTAATTCTTTCGAACAAGAAGTTCCTCATTATGTAAATATTCTTTTAAAAACTTCAGCATGTATATTTTTTATTGCAGGTGTTATTTTAAAATTCAAGAATAAAATGGAACTTCAGGATTATTTTTTCGTTTTTTACATAACCCTTCTTCTTCTTTATCCTTATACAAAAGGTGGATTCCGTTTTTTGCTTCCGGTATTTCCGCTAATATTGTTATATATAACCTATGGAGCAATGGCAATAATTAATTCTTTTTTCTTTCAAAAAAAAATTCTTATCTATCTTTACTTCGCCATAATTATTTTTTCCTATTCAATCAATATTAAGTCGATAGTCATTCAGACTCCTATAATGGAAATTGGACCACAGGATAAATATTTTTCTGAAAGTGCTGAATATATAAAGAAAAACACTCTTGAAAAAGATTGTTTTATTTTTATGAAGCCTTGGGCATTCAATTTATTTACAGACAGAAAAGTAATACCCTTTGAGGGACATACTTCTGTCAAGGATTTCAAGTCCGCATTAATCACCTTTAATGTAAAGTATATACTTGCCTGCTATAATCCTTCTTACGAATTATATGATGTTAATATGCTAAATCTTATTGCAAATGAACCAAAGTATAAAAGGGTATGGAATAATACCGTTTTTGCGCTATACAAAAAGAATGACAGTTTTCCTCGTTAAGTTTAACCCGGCATAAACAATTCCTACAGATTTTTCCATTAAAAGTATCTTGAATTATATTATGAAGATGCCGATTGATTTAGAATTTTTGAAGAAAAAAAGTAAAGTAAACTTACTGTATTAACTTCACATAAGCCCCACCACACAAAACCCAACCCGTCAGCTTAGCGCACACTGCGGGAGGAGTCCTTAGCCTTCTGTCATCGGTTTACAATTAATTTTCGTGCTGTTGTTCCTTGCTTTGTCGTAACGTAAACTATGTAAACTCCGTTGTTGTCAAGTTGTAAGTTTGTTGCTTTTTGCGTTGCTTTTGTTTTTATAATTTGTTGTCCAAGCAGGTCTGTAACTATTATTTCAGCGTTGTCTGATTGTAATGCAACTGTAATCTGTCCGCTTGTTGGGTTTGGATAGAGTATAATATTTTCCGCATCAAAGTATTGTGTTTCGATACCACTATTTATGATAGGATAAGTTGAAATAAAATTTCCGAAAGCATACGGATTATTACCAACCGAAATGGTAGCAGAAACAGTATTTGTAATTGTGTCAATTACGCTAATTGAATTTCCGTTATCATTCGCAACATATACTTTACTCCCATTCAAACTAACTGATACACCATACGGACCAATACCAACAGGTATTGTCGCAGAAACAGTATTGGTAGAAGTGTTTATAACACTTACTGAATTAGTAGTTGAATTTACAGCATATACTTTATTTCCACTCGGACTTATAGATAAACCAAACGGAGAAGTGCCGACTGAAATTGTGCCTGTAACAGTATTAGTAGCAGTGCTTATTACGCTTACAGAAAAAGAACCATCATTCGCAACATATACTTTACTTCCATCAGGACTTACAGAAATTCCCATAGGGTTTGTACCAACTGTAATTGTTGTTGAAACAGTATTGGTAGTCGTGTTTATTACATCTACTGAATTCATATTAGACGAAACATAAACCTGATTGCCATCGGGAGTAAAAGTTATACCAACAGGACCATTCGAAACTGTAATTGTAGTTGAAACTGTATTTGTAGCGGTGTTAATAACACTTACGGTATTTGTTAAACAATTTGGGTCAACGACATTTTAAAGGGAGTAAAAAGGAAAAAGCCTTATTTTTGCCACAAAAATGGCAATGGATAAAGAAGCGTTAGGATTGTTTTTTCCTCAAGAGTTGTTAGAACATTT
>JANYDQ010000322.1 GCA_025363555.1 Bacteroidota bacterium
CATTTTGGATTTGCCATTACATACTCCACTATGTGAGGCATCATTTCTTTTGCTTTGCTCCATTCGGGTTGAAGAAATAGTTTGCAATCTGCATTCACTTGCTTTGCATTTTTCTCTGCCCATTCAAAATCGCTTTTATTAAAAACAATAATTTTCAATTCATTTGCCTTTGCAAAATTATCAGGCAATGGAGCACTTGTTTTTTTGGGAGAAAGACAAACCCAATCCCATTCGCCGGTTAGATTATATGCACCTGATGTTTCAATAAAAGTTTGAATTCCTTTTGATTTTAATTGTTGTGTAATATAATCGAGGTTGTACATGCTTGGCTCACCACCTGTAACCACCACTGCTTTGCCGGGATATTTTATCGCATTGGCAACAATCAAATCCACTTTTGTTGCAGGGTGCAAACTTGCATCCCAGCTTTCTTTTACATCGCACCAGTGGCAACCCACATCGCAACCGCCCACCCGAATAAAATAAGCAGGTTTACCCGAATGAAATCCTTCTCCCTGGATAGTATAAAATTCTTCCATCAACGGCAGTTCCATTCCTTGTTCTAATAGTGTTTTATGTTTTTGTTGTGTTTCCATTTAGTTTAATAACTGTTTATAGTAATCGTCATCTCTTTAATTACTTAAAATCATCATTTCAAATTCAAAAGGATTAAACTGTTCTTTCAAATCTCCAATCAATTGTTTCCCTGATTTTAAATAATAGGGTGCGAAATTATCATGTCGCTCCTGCAACATTCCGCCAGGGAAAAATTTATCTTTTAATTTTTTTATCTGGTTGACAGTTGTTTCCTGTTTTTGTTTTTCTGCTTTTACTAATTTCCCTTCAATGTTTTTTAAGCTATTCAGTGCTTTTTGCATCTCAGCTTCCACAGCACCTTTCAAGGTAACATCAAATTTAACCGCTTTTTCCATTATAACATTAAATGCTGCAACCAGTTTATCTTCTTCGTCTTTCAATGAAATATCGATGGTCGAATTCCTTGTAATAAATTCTTTAATCAGCACTTCAGTATCTTTAAATAAATCCGAAATAGTTATCCCTAATTTATTCATTTGCTGTTCCGATTTTTCATCAATCATCATTGCGAAATTTCTTGGAATCAATACCGGGAAATTAATTTTATGATGATTAAACATTGCCCTGTATTCCATCCAATACGCTATCTCCCCGGGACCGCCAACATAAGCCAGGTTTGGTAATATTTTTTGCTGATACAAAGGCCGCAATACTACATTGGGGCTATAGCTTTCAGGTTTCAAATTTAAAGTTTCATCTGTAGGTTTTTCAATTCTCCACCTGTCATTATCTGTCAGTTGAAAAAGATTAATCTCCCGCGGATTTACTTGTGCATCATATCCCGCTTGTTTTAATTCTTCAATGGTTTTATTTACAATTTTGTAATTTGTACGATTAGAAATATCATCTTTAATAATTTCAAGAAACTCACTTTTTAATCGTGCATCATCAGCATCAAGTATCACTAAATCAGAATCAGCAAAAAGTGAATGTACCAAATATCGGGTGGCAACTGCCAGGTTAGGATGGTTTAAATAAGCTTCGCTAAACAGTTTTGTTAACTCATTTGCATTAGAAGATTCACCAAGAATTTTTTTAAACTCATCAATCGTCACCTTCAACTCATCTGTTTTTAATCGCCCCACAGCCCCTTTAGCTGTTGGATTATCCCACATTAGTTTTTGCCCGAATAAATTAATACTCTTTATTTCATCAAAATCATGGTCTTCGGAAGCCATCCAATAAACGGGAACAAAATTATAATCTGCATACTGCTTTTTTAATTCTTCAGCAAGATTAATAGTAGTGATTATCTTATAAATAAAATACAATGGTCCCGTAAACAGGCATAACTGATGTCCCGTACAAACCGTAAAAGTGTTTTCGTTTTCCAGTATGGAGATTTGCGCAGAGGGTATTGAGATATTGGATTTTTTATATTGTTCCGTTATAACTTCCACTAATAATTTTCGATTTATATTTTCCTTGCTTTTATCTTCAATGGCTTGTTTAAAAGAATCAATAGAGGGTTTGTAAGAATAAAATTTGCGCAACTTTTCCTCCCCATTGATGTAATGAATTACCAATTTCGAGAATTGTTTTGTATCTGCTAAACGTAGTGTTGTTTTTTTAAAAGACATAGATGGCAAAGGTAGTTATTAACTTCGCTCCTCCCACACCACAGCCAGATTAACTATTGTAGCCACCGCTTTTTGCATATCCTGGACAGAAACCCATTCGTGCTTGGAATGAAAAGCATGTTCACCTGCAAATATATTAGGGCAGGGTAATCCCATATACGAAAAGCGAGAACCATCTGTACCGCCTCTGATACTTGACAAAACCGGCACTACCCCGGCTCTTCTCACTGCTTCCATTGCATTATCCACTATCTCAGGATTTTTATCCAACACCTGTTTCATGTTTCGGTATTGTTGTTTCACAATAATATCGTAGGATGAATGAGGATATGCATCTATAATTAGTTTGGTTAGTTTTTCTAAAAAGTCTTCCTGCCTTTTTAATCCCTCTTCATCAAAAGCACGAATAATAAATTGAATACTCGCCTCTTCCACCGCACCTGTAATACCTACAGGATGGACAAAAGGCTGCATCTTTTCTGTACTTTCGGGGCTCATTTCATCAGTGGGTAAAGCTGCCACAATTTCACTTGCAATTTTAAGTGCACTCTCCATTTTGTTTTTTGCAAAGCCGGGGTGTGTGCTCACCCCGTGAATATGAATGGTTAATCCGTCCGCAGAGAAGGTTTCGTTTTCAATATGACCCAATTCTTCTCCGTCAATGGTATAACCATAATCTGCACCCAGCTTTTTTAAATCCGCTTTGTCTGCTCCTCTCCCTATTTCTTCATCAGGAGTAAATAATATTTTGATGGTGCCATGTTTTATTTCAGGATGATTCATCAAATGATTGGCAGCATCCATAATTTCCGCAAGCCCTGCTTTATTATCTGCCCCCAATAAAGTAGTTCCATCGGTAGTAATAATATCATTACCCAGTTGCTTCAGCAGCGAAGGGTGTTCACTTACTTTTATAATTTGTGTTTTATCATTAATCAATACAATGTCTTTTCCATCATAATTTTTATTTACCTGCGGGTTTACATTCTTTCCTGAACAATCGGGAGAGGTATCCATGTGAGAACAAAAACAAATAACCGGAACTTTTTTAGTAGTGTTACTTTCTATGGTTCCGTACACATAACCGTTTTCATCCATGTGAGCATCCTTTACTCCTATGTCCAGCAGTTCCTGGACAAGCACTCGTGCCAAATCTTTTTGTTTCTCTGTAGAAGGACAGGTAGGTGATGATGCATCACTTTGTGTATCTATTTTTACATATTTTAAAAATCGTTCGGTTACAGTATGGTTCATAATTTAATCAGGTTATTTTTATTCAATAATTAATTTTCCGTTTGCTATGGCTGTTCCTTCTTTAGTAAACAATTTGTAAATGTACATCCCTTCACTCAATTGCTCCCGTTCCACTTTTACTTCATTTGTATTGATATGGTTTTGTTCAGCCACGGTATTTCCTAACAAATCAAACACTCTCAAAGAATAATTACATGGAGTTTTGCCGCCAATAGTTATTATGGCTGAACTGTTAAAAGGATTGGGAGATACCGAAGTTTTAACATTTTCTGAACCCGGTTCGTTAATACCCACCGGCTGCAAACAATAATGAATTCGCCCGTTCCAAATGCGCGGTACATGCGGAGTTCCTGAAAAAGGATATTCAATGCCACAACCCTGGTACAAAATAATATTCGGGTCTTGTGTATAAATAGCACCCAAACTGGTACCGTTTGTATAATTATTATTCCTGTTCGAAATAGTGGAAGTAATATAAAACGCACAGGTAATGCCTGCCGGAATCACCACATTAATAGGGATGTTAAGAGGTGTTGGATGATGAGGAGGCTTAGCTCTTACCGAGTCTCTGTAACCCAGCAATGTCCATGCAGCAGGGTCATTTTCCGTACCCTGGTAAGTACCCATGTGATAAAAAATCTTATAAGTTGTAATTTTAAAACTATCCAGGTGAACATCAAATTTGGTAATTTTTAATGCGTTGATTGCGGTTACATCAAACATATTTCCCCTGTTCCCGTTTCCCCCGGTCATAATGCTCAACATACTATCGCAGGTAGTGGTCATCATCAGGTCATCAGCACTTTCATTGCTGTCTGGCGCTACAGTCGAATTAACTTGTAATTCCACATCTTGAACCGTATTGATTATTCCGCTTAAGGGCTCGTTGGCATCCTGTGATACGCTCCTGTTTGCAATTAACAGACACATTAAAAAGCAAAGAAAGAATGTCTTTTTCATTTGTTTTATTTTAAATTTTAAAAATCAAAAGTGAGATTAATATTTGAGATATGGAAATATTGTTTAAATAAAATGAAAAAGTCCTGCTTTTCAGCAAGACTTTTTTACTCTTTGTTTCAATTTTAATCAATACAAATCTTTCGCTTCTATTAAGTCTATCACATCATCCGTTTTGTTATTGCCCATTTTTTCCTTCCCTGTCGGAATCTGCGAATTGCCGGGATGCACATTATCTACCGAATTGATGCCATTGTTCAAATCTATGGCATTATACATTTGTAAATTATTATAAATAGATTTTGTTTTTCCAAACCTGAACACCAATCCGAAATTTATAAATATTCCACCTTTTATTTTTTCCTGGTAATAATTGTTATACCTGTACACCACATTCGATTTTTTGGATGTTGGGAAAAACTCAATTTTATTTCTTGTTGTTAACCCGCCACTCAAATAAAATGAAAAATGTTTTGTAGGTAAAATATCCACCCGTGTACCCAGCAAAAATTCAGATCTTCCGAAAAACAATGTTTTATTTTCATATATACTTCCTAATCTCACCGAGTCGGTATTTGCAAAAGTATAGAATCCTCCCTGGGGTTGGGCATATAAACTTGTCCTAATATATTTTCCGCAAGGAATATTTAATGTTATGCTTCTCGGAAACTGGAGACTGAAATTTACTTTGTTCAATTTCCCAACTCTGATGCCAATGTAAGGCAGGTTAAAAAGATTACCCAATAAAAACGAACGCGTGAACCCTACCCGAAAGGCGAATGCTTCGGTAACAGAACAATTATATAAAAGGGTGGTGGATAATCTTAGTTTGGCAGTACTGCTATTCCCTTTGTCTTCTGTAATGAAAGGAGCTACTTCCACAAAAAACAAACTTTTTTTTCCGTTATTGTAAAGCCCTCTGAAACCAATATAGGTTTTGGTAAATGTGTGAGGTTTTATTCCCGCAAAATCTACCCGCGTACTCGTAAATCCTCCTGTTAGTAAAAAATGAAAGTTCTTAATCAGGGTGCTGTCTTTGTTATAAATATCTTTTGTAAACAGGGGAAGATTAAATCCCATGGTCAGTTGGCTTAGCTGGTACGATTTCAGTTTCCTGGAAACAAGGTTCACCGTGTCCAGTTGTCTTTTATTAGGAGCGTAAAAATCAAGATAGATGGTTTTGTTAAAATAATGTTTGGGTACTTTAACAGGTTTGTATATAAATTTAGCACTATCCGTATCAATTGCCAAAAGCTTTGTAAAATGAAGTACAAAGCCGAGCAAGAATATGCCAACCAGTTTTCTGCTGCCCATCACTAATTATTCTTGATAGAATTAATTATTTCCTTTTTAAAATCCTCTTCCGCTCTTCTTATTGCAGCCACTTTTTTCACAGGCAGTACTTTTTTAAATTTATCGTAGTAGTCTTTAAACAGTTCATATTCTTTTTGCTTCATCACTAATTCTGCGTTCACATAATCTTCCGCCTCTTTGTCTGTTTCAAAATTGTAATTCGTTGTTGCATTATACTTCACCCGGAAACCTTTTCTTACTGCATCCAGCTTATCATTCATTTCATTATACAGGGGCCAGAATGCTTCTGCTTCTTTAGTAGTAAAGTTAACTTTCTTATTAATAAAGGAAGCTCTTAATGCATCTATCTTATCCCGTTTCGCATCTATTTGAGCAAAAGAACCGCCCGCAAAAAATAGGGTGAACGAAAGTAAGAAAATGTATTTGTAAAAGTGTTTCATTTTTTATTTATTTATTTTTAACCGCTGTCGAATCTGCTCCTATTTGTTTATCCAACTTATCCACATCCACCATATCGTATAAATTATCATCATCCATTTCGCGAATAGTGTGCTCGTTCAGCATTTCCCTTTTTTCAAGACAAGCCAATGTTTTACAATCACCCGATTCTATAATGGTGTTTGGTTTATTAAAATAGAAAATACTTAAAATACCTATAATTACAACTACTCCAAATGCCAAACCAAATTTTGGTTTTAAAACTACCGAGAGTAGTTGTTCCATAACGGATACCTTGGAGGATGATTTAGCATGTATCTTTTCTTTTATTCTATCAGCAACATTCTCAAAGTAGTCAGCACTCACTTCAAAGTTTTGCTGCTTATCTATATTATATAAGGTAGCATACGGTTTCAGTTCATCCTGAAGTGCTATTTTACTCGTTATTTTTTCTTTCAATGTATCCAGGTAGGCTGCCTCTAAAGTGTGTAAAACTGGTTTCCCGGCTTTACTTAACTCCGATAATTCAGATAATTCCGCCTTGTATTCTATTTCATTTTCTATTTCAGCAAAATAATTTGCCGGTACATCAAATGCGGTTTGTTTACTGATGTCTGCCAGCATACTGAACTGACTTAGCTCTTCAAGGACTTCTATCTTATTCATTATCCTGTCCGTCAGCGAATCAAAATAACGGGGTGGAGTGGTAAACGGAATCTCTTTGTTCTTTCCAAACAAAAAGTTCTCCTCGTCCAAACCTTGATTATCTATATTATTATTATCCGTCATTTTCTTTTAACTATTCGCTATTGCCTATTCACTTTTTTACTGTTTCAATAAATATTCTTCCACTTTTTTTGCCGCTATATGGTAGGAGGCTTTCAGCGCACCCTCCGAAGTTTCCAGGATTTCCGACATATCTTTATAAGGCGTTTCATCATAATACCTCATATTAAAAACGATCCGTTGTTTCTCCGGTAAAGTAAGCACAGCTTTTTGTAATTTCATCTGAATTTCATCCCCTTTAAAATAGCTGTCCGATTCCAGATTTTTCCCTAATTCATATTCTATGGGGTGGATGGAAATTAAATTAGCACGTTTCTTTTTCCGCAAAAAATCTATGGATTCATTGGTCGCTATTCGGTACAGCCAGGTATATAATTTCGAATCTTCTTTAAAATTCCCCATTCCTTTCCATATTTTAATGAACGAATTTTGAAGAACATCGTCCGTGTCATCATGGTCCATCACTATTTTGCGTATGTGCCAGTACAATCTCACTTCATATTTTTTTATTAAATGATGCAGCGACATATTCCGGGATTCCTCCTTCCGGAACATTTCCATTATTTCCTCATCTGTATACTCCTGCATATCGCTTTAAATTTTAGACGTTGGTAAATTTACAAAGTTTAATCAGTATTGAAATAAAAATACAGGCTGTAACCTTTCCCGGCACCAGAAGCCCCGTTATTATAACGAAGTGAAGAATTCGAAAAACGCAGCGTAGTTATATTAAATGGCAGATTTACATGAAAGGTACTATCTTTTCGAAAGGTAGTACCTTTTCGGGGAGCAATATCAAAACAACGACAATTGTCCTGCTCGTTCTTTTGCAGGCTTTTGCCTTAAACCGTTTTTAGCCGAAATTTCAAACACTGCCGTTTCATTATCGCGCGAAGCAATTACAATTTGTGTATCATTGGCGTGTTTGTTAAACAGTTCCGAAACAAGTTCCGGGGTATTATTGTTTTTTGAAAGATGGGAAAGTAACAATAAACTCAACGATTCCGCCCGATGCTTCACAAACAACTCCAATGCCTGCTCATTGGACAAATGCCCATTCTCCCCGCTAATGCGCTGTTTCAGGTAATAAGGATAGTTACCGTTTTCCAGCATTTTCTCGCAGTAATTAGCTTCCAAAAAAGCAGCATCACAGGTTTTGAAATGCTTCACCAGTTGATGGCAGGTAGTACCTATATCCGTAAACACTCCAATATTCACCCCGTTGCCCTGGATAGTGAAACTATAAGGGTCGGCAGCATCGTGCATTTTACTGAACGGAATAATAGTTAGCTCCCCGATTTTTATTTTCTTATGTGCTGTAAACGAATTGACCACCGCAGGCTCCAGCATTAATTTTCCCGACACCTGTGTCTTTTCGGTAATGTAAACCGGGAGGCGGTATTTTTTTGAAAGTGTTTCCACCCCTTTTATATGGTCCGAATGTTCGTGCGAAATAAAAATGGCTTTCACTTTGGCTATCTCCAGTCCCAGCCGAAGCAATCTCTTTTCTGTTTCGCGACAGGAAATACCCGCATCCACCAATATAGCTTCATTGCTGTTGCCTATGTAATAGCAGTTGCCATTGCTGCCCGAATTTAAGGAGGATATATAAAGTGACATTGAGCTGCAAAAGTAAATATCAAACCTTGTTTTTCAATAATAAAATTATAAACAAGTAAAAAAAATAGCTTAAAAGGTACTACCTTTTTAAAAGGTAGTACCTTTGCCATATAAATTTAATTAATCAACAATGGCAACACACATTGATATTACAACGATGAAAGATATAGCCCTTCATTATGGTGGCAAATGTTTAAGCGGGGCATATAAAGATGAGCACAGTCTGCTCGAATGGATGTGTGAAAAAGGCCATCGCTGGGAAAGCCCTTATAAAGTGGTCAACCAGGGTGGATGGTGTATGCAATGTTTAAAAAAACAAAAGGATAAACAGGAGAGATTGAACGAATTGAAACAAATTGCAATTGAAAAAGGCGGTAAATGTCTGTCGGAAGAGTACTTTAATAACAGTTACAAATTAGAATTTGAATGTGAAAAGGGACATCATTTCTTAGGAATTCCACAGAATATTAAAAATGGAGTATGGTGTCAGCAGTGCGTGAAAGACGAAATTTATAATAATTTAGTAACCAAATGTCAGAAACTGGCAACTGGCAAAGGCGGTAACTTCCTTGCCTTGAAAACTGTAAAAGGAAATGTTCAGGTAGAACTAAAGTGTGCTATTGGACATCAATGGAAATTATTTTTGCAGAACCTTGTAAAAGGTAACTGGTGCCCTTATTGCAGGGAAAATGAAAAAAATGATTCGAATACAATCCTCCCGGAAAATGAGGTATCAGATATCCAATCGCTGCAGCAAAGTTCTCCCATGCAGAAATTAGCTGTTTTATACGGAGGTAAATGTCTGAGTGATGAATATATTGATGAACACAGTCCGCTGGAATGGATGTGCAAAAAAGGACATCGCTGGGAAAGCCCGTATAAAGTGGTAAACCAGGGAGGATGGTGTGTCGAGTGCTCTAAAAAAATAAAAACCAATGAACAATACCTTCAGGAAATGATTGATATTGCTACCAAAGCGGGAGGAAATTGTTTAAGTAAAAAATACATTAATAATAATACAAAATTAGAATTCACCTGTTCCGAAAATCATATATGGATGGCACGACCAGATAAAATAAAAAACGGAAGATGGTGTCCTAAGTGTGCAAGAAAATCTGTTGCAGATTTAAAAAGAGACAATATCCAAACTTTTTATAAAATAGCTGAGAAGCACGGAGGCAAATGTTTGTCTCAGGATTATGTAAACAGCAATTCGAGGATAGAAATGGAATGCGACAAGGGACATAGATGGAATTCTCAGGCATACGTTATTAAAGCAGGAAGCTGGTGTCCCAAATGCAGTTATGTAAAAATAGGCGATGCCCAAAGAGACTCTATCGAAAAATTTAAGGCAATTGCATTAGTTAAGGGGGGCAAATGTTTATCAGATAAATATTATAATGTTAAAACTAAATTAGATTTTGAATGCGCCAAAGGACATAAATGGACAACAACAGGGGCTTCTATAAATAATGGAAACTGGTGCCATGAATGTGCTAAAAAAAGAGTAGCCGACTTTCATAGAAACACACTTGAAGTTTACATCAATGCCGCCAAAGAACTTGGCGGAAAGTGTTTGTCGGCAGAATACATCGATAGCAAAACCAAACTCCAATACCAATGTGCACAGGGGCATACATGGTACTCCGTTCCTACAAGTATTTTGCAAGGTCATTGGTGCGGCATCTGTGGTCAAAAGGAAACTGCGAACAAACAAAGAGACAATATTGAAACCTATCAGAAAATAGCGGAAGATAAAGGAGGAAAATGTTTATCAGCAAAATATACCAATGCACATGGTAAATTAGAATTTCAATGTAAATCAGGTCATAACTGGTCAGCTAAGGCATATCATGTTAAACAAGGTGGCTGGTGCAAAATATGCAATGCAGAGGAAAGGAAGAAAAATGTATTGAAAACAGTATAATCTAATTTGATGACAGACCTATATTTATCCCCTGAGATTTAACCCCAGGGATTTAGCATCCAGCAGAGACAACTACAAAACAAGAAGCTATTAGTAAAGTTACTACTTTTTCAAAAGATAGTACCTTACTACACCCATCACTTGTACTAAATTAATCATCAGCAGGGGTTCCTTTTATAAAAGCAGAATTTAAGGGTCTGTTAGCCATGCAAGTATAGCGGTAAGCCATGCAAGTATAGCGGCAAGCCATGTAAGTTTAGCGGTAAGCCGAATAAGTATAACGGTAAGCCATGCAAGTTTAACGGTAAGCCGTGTAAGTATAGCGGTAAGCCATGCCAGTTTAGCGGTAAGCCGTATAAGCATAACGGTAAGCCATGTAAGCATAGCGGTAAGCCATATAAGTGTAGCGGTAAGCCATGCCGGTGTAGCGGTAAGCCATGCCGGTAATATTGTTCGATTAGTTTGCTATTTATCAGTTAATTATAAAAATACCCTTAAAAACATTAATGATATAGATTAAAGAACCACTTCATCTTTTCTTCAAAAAATGGTACTTTTGAAGCATGACTGACGTACACAACCGCGCCACCCGTAGCTATAATATGTCCCGTATTAAAAGCAAAAACACCAAACCGGAGATGATGGTGAGGAAGTTTTTGTTTGCAAAAGGGTTCAGATATAAACTTCACGATAAAACCCTTCCCGGAAAACCCGATATTGTATTTTAGATTGCTTTTAAATATACAAAAAGCCTCACAGAAATGTGAGGCTTTTTTTTATTCGCCATATTCCTATATGGAATATAGGATTATTAAACAATAGGTATAAATTATATTTTATGCAACAGGTGATGCGACCCCTTTAATAAATTTTATAAAATTATCCTTCAATCATGTAAAATTTATTTGACCGGCTTCCTTTAATTTTGCCTCTTGATAATATTTCAATAATTCGCTTAGTGATATCCGGTTTCTGTTTAGAAATTAAACGCATAAAACAGCGGAGAATACTTTTGACGGAAGGAACATAGTATTCAAGCAAAAATCATTGTCATGGAAAATAAAATTTACGTTCGTCATTCATTAAAAAATTTATTCTGCCTTATCGCATTATTTATTTTTTCTGCACATTCAAAAGCTCAGACCTTTCCAACAGGATTCAGTCAGGTTCAGATACCGGGAATTTATTATCCGACTTCCATGGCATTTGCTCCCGATGGAAGAATATTTGTAACAGAAAAAGCGGGGCATTTAAGGATCGTTAAGAACGGATTGGTGTTGTCTACACCTTTTGCAACCGTAACAGTAGATCAGCTCAATGAAAGAGGTTTGAGTTCTGTTTGCCTTGACCCGAATTTTAACAGCAATCATTATGTGTATGTTTATTATACATCAACCAGCGGCAGCATTCATAATCGTTTAAGCAGGTTCACAGCCAGCGGTGATGTGGCAGTTCCCGGAAGCGAGCAGATATTGCTGGAGTTTGAGCCTTTGGTAAACTCCATTCACAACTCCGGAGGTATGGCTTTCGGTTTGGACGGAAAATTATTTCTTGCAGTAGGAAATGATAATGTGAATAGCAATTCGCAAGACCTGAATAATTACAAAGGAAAAATTTTACGCATCAATGCTGATGGAAGTGTTCCTTCGGGAAATCCGTTCTCCGGATCGGAATCTGCCAATAGGATCTGGGCTTACGGGCTCAGAAATCCTTGGACGATTGCACTTCAGCCCGGCACCGGAAAACTATATGTTGATGATGTTGGAGAAGCCACCTGGGAAGAAATTAATGATGGAACTGTGGCAGGTCGTAATTTCGGTTGGCCTGCCACAGAGGGAGCCACTACAAACCCTGCGTATACAAGTCCTGTATACACGTATCATCATGGAACCAGCGGCTCTGACCAGGGTTGCGCCATCACAGGAGGAACATTCTTTAATCCGACAACAAGCAATTATCCGGCAATGTATGCAGGAAAATATTTCTTTATTGATTATTGTGGACAATGGATCAATTACATAGATATGAGCAGCGGCACTGCTGTAAAACAAAACTTTGCAAGCAATCTGCCCAGTGCAGGAAATTATATAAAAGTTGGCAATGACGGCAACCTTTACTATTTCAGCATCAGTCAGAACTCATTGTACAAAATTATATACAGTGGCAGCAGCAGCGCTCCGGCAATCACCACTCAGCCATCCAACGCTTCTGTTCCTCTCGGACAAAATGTAACATTCAGCGTAACAGCATCAGGAACAAATCCTCTCAGCTATCAATGGAGAAAGAACGGAACAAATATTTCAGGAGCCAATGCAGCTTCTTACACCAAAACAAATGTTCAATATTCTGATGCCGGTCAATACAGTTGTGTTGTAACAAACAGCCTCGGCTCCGCAACAAGCAATAATGCAGTACTCACAGTTACTGCTCCTAATGCAAAACCTACAGCCACTATTCTTAGTCCCGGCTCCGGAACATTTTACAGAGACGGAGATGTTATTCATTTCTCCGGTGACGGTACAGATCCCGAAGACGGAACATTACCCGCAAGTGCATTCAACTGGTATGTAGAATTCCATCACGCGACTCATTATCACCCGGGCCCATTTATTCCTGCAGGTATAAAAACAGGATCGTTCAATGCTACATTCGGATCAGAAACAGCAGCGAATGTTTTTTTCAGACTGGTACTCGTTGTAAGTGACGCACAATCACAAACCGATACTGCCTATGTGGATATTCATCCTGTAACATCAACACTCACAATCAATTCACAGCCTTCCGGCTTGAGTTTTACCCTTGAAGGAATCCCTCATACAACTCCTTATTCGGTGCTTGCTGTTTCGGGTATGCACCGTTCCATAAGTGCTACTACTCCGCAAACTTTTGGTGATTCAAATTATGTTTATAATCATTGGTCGCAGGGAGGAGCGGCATCCCAAACATTTGTTGTGACAGATGCGAATCAAACATTTAAAGCATTCTATACTTCATCCGGAGGAGTAGCTTGTTCCGCAACAGGACAGATCAGCAGAGAATACTGGACAGGAGTAACAGGAACAAATATTTCCGATATCCCTGTAGCAACTGCACCTACGAGCACAACGATGCTTACTATTTTTGAAGGGCCTTCCAATATCGCAGATCATTATGGCGACAGGATAAGAGGATATATCTGTCCCCCAGTCACAGGAAATTATGTGTTTTGGATCGCAAGTCACGATAACAGTGAATTATGGCTAAGTACGAGCAGCAATCCTTCGGGAAAAGTAAAAATAGCAGCAGTTACATCGTATACAATGTCGAGAGAGTGGACAAAATTTCCTTCTCAGCAATCTGCAGCGATCCATTTGCTCGCAGGAAATAAATATTACATTGAATCACTTCACCGCGATGGAACTGCAGGAGATAATATTGCAGTAGGATGGAAACTTCCTGACGGAACGTTGGAGCGCCCAATTCCCGGATCAAGATTATCGCCCTACACATCATCCGGAGGAAGCACTCCTGTGGTAACGATCACAGCTCCTTCAGGCGGAACAACCTATTCCAATCCGTCTAACATCGCGATCACAGCAAACGCATCCTCAGCAGGAGGAACGATCACCAAGGTGCAATTTTTCGAGAACGGGACTCTGCTCGGGCAGGATCTTACCGCACCTTATAGTTTTATCTGGAATGGTGCTACAACCGGAAGTTATGCGCTTACAGCTAAAGCAACAAACAATACCGGACAAGTTGGAACATCAGCTGCAGTGAATATAACCGTTGCCGGATGTCCGACTCCTGTGATAACTGCTGCAGGTCTTACAACCATGTGCTCAGGATCGGTTGTTTTAAAAACAACAACAGCACCGGGCAATATGTATCAATGGAAAAAAGACGGAACGAATATCAGCGGAGCATCAGCAGCTAATTATACAGCATCAGTAAGTGGAGATTATCAGGTAAAAGTAATAAACGGCTCATGTGTTGGATGGTCGGCTCCTACAACTGTGCGCATACAAAGCGGACTAAGCGCCTCTATTACGCCCGGAGGACCAACAACATTCTGCATGGGAGGAAATGTAAAACTGTATGCCAACACTTGTTCGGGATACACCTATCAATGGATAAAGAATGGTGTCAATATTTCAGGAGCAACAGCATCTGTTTATACCGCAACATCTGCAGGAAGCTATCAGTTGATGACAAGTCTGTCGGGTTCAAGTGCATGGTCGGCATTGCAGGATGTGCATGTTAACACCTGCATGGGCGATGAGCTTCTTACGGATGATGGAACGGAAGATCTGGGAAAAAGCCTGACAACCATTACAGAAGACAGCACCGGAAGATTTGAAATGAAAGTATATCCGAACCCCAATAACGGATCATTTACGATCATGCTCAACATGGCAACATCAAGAGAAGAAAAAGTAAAAATGCGCATCGTGAATTTATTAGGACAGGAAATCTATAACAAAGAATTTATTGCAGGGGATACATCCTTAAGAGAGATAGTAGATCTGGACAGCTCTCTTCCTGTAGGAATTTATACGCTTCAGGTAGTGATGGGTGAAAAAACAGAAAGCACTAGTATTGTGCTTGCCAGATAAATGAATTTTTATTTTAAAAAA
The DNA here is from genome assembly GCA_025363555.1 of Bacteroidota bacterium. Lineage (GTDB taxonomy): Bacteria > Bacteroidota > Bacteroidia > 2-12-FULL-35-15 > 2-12-FULL-35-15 > 2-12-FULL-35-15. Next base: position 15,090 of record JANYDQ010000322.1, read on the forward strand.
TATCAAACATGAAAAACAATTATTTTTCGATCAACAGGATTATTTTATTTTTGCTGTTCAACAGCGGGATCGCTGCAAGCTCTATTTGGTCAGGTGTCAATCAAGGGGGCATGGACAATTGAATGTGGCGCAAGTACAAATACTTTTTTCAAAACACCAGCCAGCTTGAATATAAGATATATCTCACCTAGGTTTAAATGGTCAGACAACGAATTAACAGCGGAAGAGGAAAAAAAATCAGAAAAATTTAAGAACAGACGTTTTAATGATTGAGTTAATATACTCCCCCGCAGGCGCAGGCCCAATGTCATTAAGTTAAGGAAATGATTTTTGCCTTGAAAAGCCCGAAGGACTTGAATTTGAATAGCCCCGAATGAAATTCGGGGAAACAGAACAGAATAAATAATCAACAACCCTTAAAGGGTTCAATATAATCCCTGA
>JANYDQ010000274.1 GCA_025363555.1 Bacteroidota bacterium
TATTTTGTTTTTAATAAATAAACATATACTTTTGCAAATAAATTAATAATTAACTTATACTTAAAAAATAAAACTATGAAAAAAATTTACTTACTTGCAACAGCGGTTGTCTTATCAATAACTGCAATGGCACAATCAAATCTTATTCAATCTGCAACACACTTAAAAGGTGTTAGAAAAGCAATGTTTGTTCCATTAAGACATCATTCACCTTCTGTGAATAGAACATCTTCCAGTTTTTTTATTGACTATCCTTATTATGAAGATACAACATGGCATACAGCTCCTTCTACACTTCCTTCTTTTGGTTACAGGCAGCCTTTTATTTATGATGTAAACACAAATTATACTCCTTTAGATTCTTCTACAACAAGTGTTGTTGTCACTTTCGATTCTATCATTGACGTTATGACACCCATGAGTTATGCTGGAAATGCAATTGGTAGTATTACAGTTGATTCGATTTTTGCACAAATCGGACAACATAATTCCAGCGGATTATACGACACTGTTCGATTTAAAATCATCAACGTAACCGGATCCGGTGCAACAAACTATCCGGGAACAACAGTTTATAATACAACTGATATAATTTCGAACACCAGTATTTCTACTGGCGGTGGCGGAAGTTGGCTTTATTCTACTGTTGTTTACACAACTCCAGGCTATACTTTACCTTTTGGGGTTAAAAAATTTGGTGTTAAATTAGAATACAAAGCACCTCTTCAAGATTCATTGGGAATAATTGCAGGGTTTTTAGATGCGGGTGGTCCATGTGGTGCAGGTTCTTACAAACCATTACATTCTGATTTTTACGCAAATAGTTTTAGACACGTTAGTCAATATACAACTTACCCATATATTCCAACTGCAGCCGGAGCAGATTTTTTTTACGATTGCGATGCGAGTGGAGGTTTTACAACAGGTGATGGTTATTCCGCTTTTGAAGATGCAGGAATTTGGGTTTATGTTACTGTTACTTCTGTTGGAATTCAAGAATATGCAGATAATAGTTTCTCTTTAGGTCAAAACGAACCTAACCCTTTTACAAATCAGACAAGAGTAAATTATTCATTAAATAAAACTGCCGCTAATGTTGCAGTTGAAATTTATGATATTCGTGGTGTGAAAATGTTTGCAAAAGCGGAAAAAAATCTTAAACCGGGAAGTTATTCAATGGATGTGAATGATTTTAATTTTGCATCAGGAATTTATTTCTGCACGCTTATTGTAGATGGTCAGAAAATTACCAATAAAATGGTGAAACAATAATACTAATTAATACTTTAACAAAAATGCTCGTGGAAATTTCCACGAGCATTTTTGTTTTATTAAATAATACCTACTTTTGCCATTCGAAAATAAATACCGATTGAAAAAAATAACATTATGAAGAAACTTCTTCCCTTATTAAGTATTTTGGCACTTGCCTTTAGTGCACCTTCTCAAACCTTTGAACAACCGCAATCATTTATTCTCAAAAATGCTCCTCATTTTAATATAACTTCAAGTTCTCGTATTACCAATCCTGACACCACAGGGTTACAAAATACAGTTGATTTTTTACCTGCATTTGATACTGCCTATGGACACCCAACCCTTTATACATTTGGACCTGCTAACCACAGAACCGGGTATTTATATGGTAACAATGGCAGCCCGAATGGGTTCAACGAAGTGGCACAAGGGTATCAGAATGTTAATCACAACAATATAACCATTACTGGTATTTTGTGTTGGTTTGGAGCCAAACAAAGCGACCTGGGGAGTTCCGCTACTTCTAAATTGATTATCAAGGTGTATGATATAGATTCGAACCGGGCATATAACATAAGAGCCAATCATTTTAATGTTGACACGCTTAATTTTCCGGGACCAAGTACCTGGAAAGCATCCGCGGATATTTTATTTAGTACTATCGATACAGTAAATTATACCTATGTGGCTTTCACGACCCCACCCTGGATTTGGGCGAGTTCTGATTTTGCTATCGGGTGTAGTTTCGATTCTCTTGCCGCAGGCGATACTGTTGGATTAATTTCGGATAAAAAGAATGATGCGTTTAATTTGGATTATGCTTTTCATCATACTTCTGCCGGAAAATGGATAGTGTCAGACGAACTGTTCAGCGGCATTGCTGCAAATGGTGGATTGGACAATGATATTGCTTTATGGGCGGTGATAGCACAAGGAACAGGAGTGAATGAATTTTATAATGGAATGAAACTAACTGCGTATCCTAATCCTGCCGTTGATAATTCAACTATTGAATATGCTCTTGAAAAAGATGCTAAAAATGTAAGTTTGATGGTTATTGACCCCACGGGAAAAAAGATTATGGAAAACAAGTATGGTAATCAGTCAACAGGAAAATATACCATACCTCTCTCCACTAATAACATGGCTTCGGGTACTTACTTTTACCAGTTAAGAGCTAACGGACGAATTTTTACCAAGCAATTTATTGTTTCAAAATAGTTGTTAAGGTAAAATTAACTGGTTTTTGAACCAAACAATAAGGTGGCTACACTATTTTATATAGCGGGAGCAATAAACTATATGGCGGGAGCAATAATCTATATGTCGGGAGCAATAATCTATATGACGAGAAAGCGCCAAAAACTGGCTTTTGTTTTACAACATACTTATTTTCAATAAATTACTACTTTTGGGGAAATTTTGGTCGCAAACTTAATTTGGATGATTTAAGATTTTATGTTCTGAAAACAAGGTTTTTTCCAAAAGTACGGGGTGCCTTCGGTTAGGGTTAATTTATAACTTCGTCTTCAGTTCTTTCATAAATTTGGTAGCATATACAAAATCAATAACCTCTTTATTATCGGTTTTTAAAATCTCTCTTTTGTCTCCTTCCCACCAGTTTTGTCCTTTATAAATAAACATAATATTGTCGCCAATTTCTATCACCGAATTCATGTCGTGGGTAATCACCATGGTAGTGATATTATATTCTTCGGTTATTTCTTTAATTAAATTATCTATTACTATCGAAGTTTTCGGGTCCAACCCAGAGTTGGGCTCATCACAAAATAAATATTTTGGCTGAACAGCAATGGCACGGGCAATGGCAACTCGTTTTTTCATCCCTCCGCTTAATTCGGACGGATACAAATGATTTGCATTTTCCAGGTTAACTCTTTGCAGACAGAAATTAGCCCGGTCCTTTTTTTCGCTCGCGCTTAAATCTGTAAACATAGAAATAGGAAACACTACATTTTCTTCCACCGTTTTAGAATCGAACAATGCCCCACCCTGAAACAACATTCCAATTTCTTTTCTTATTTCCTTTTTTCCATTAAAATCCAAATCATAAAAATTCCGTCCGTCAAATAAAACTTGTCCCGTATCTAATTCATTTAATCCCACCATACATTTTAATAAAGTGGTTTTACCCGAGCCGCTTTCGCCAATAATCATATTGGTTTTGCCAGCTTCAAAACAGAACGAAATGTTGTGTATCACATTTTTTCCTGCAAAAGATTTTGATATGTTATTTATTTCTATCAAGACAATAAAAGTTGAGTTAAAATTAAATCGAACGCTAGAATAAGAACACTGCTGTAAACAACTCCTTTGGTGCTCGAACGCCCCACTTCCAGGGCTCCTCCTTTTGTGTAATAACCATGATAAGCTGGTACGGAAGCAATAATAAATGCAAACACTCCTGATTTTATCAATGCGTACACCACATTAAAGGGGCGAAAATCGTATTGAATTCCGTAAACAAACTGATGCGGACTAACCACACCGGCAAGCACTCCGAATATATATCCTCCCGCAACGCCAAGAAACATGGAAAAAATAATGAGAATAGGATTAAACAAAACGGAAGCAACAATTTTTGGAAAAATTAAATACCCGGCTGAATTTATGCCCATTATTTCCAGCGCATCTATCTGCTCCGTGACGCGCATGGTGCCAATTTCGGAAGCAATGCTGGAACCCACTTTGCCAGCAAGAATCAAACTAACAATGGCAGGGGAAAATTCTAAAATCATTGAATCGCGCACGGCAACACCTATTGCATAATAAGGAATGAGAGGGCTTTCGAAATTAAAAGCCGACTGGATGGTGATGACAGCACCCATAAAAACGGAGATGATGGCAACAATGCCCAGGGAGCCCACACCGAGAATATTCATCTCTTCAAAAATGCGATTGACATAAATGGAAAACTTTTCCGGTTTGGCAAATGCTCTTTTGATAAAAATAAAATAACGACCGAAGTGAAAAAATATATTCATTGATAAACGTGAAATTTTTTTGTTAAAAATAAGAATAATTGACAACAATAAAGATGTTTTGTTTTGCTTATATTTGTTGCAATTAAAAAATAAGTATGAAATTCAATTCTCAACATCTCAAACCCTTAGTAGTTGCGCTGATAGTTATCGCCCTTTTTTCAGCCTGTGTAGGGCATAAAAAAGCCAAATGCAACGATTGCCCAAAATGGAGCAAAGCGCAAACTCAAAAAACAAGAGGCGACAGGAGTTAATCTTTCCGGGCAATACACATCCAAATTATTTCAGTCTTTTAAAACCGCTTTACAAAATACCTACTTTTAGGTAGGTCTATTTTTATACGAAGGGAAAAATAAGAAGTACTTTTGCGGTACAAAATGAAAAACGAAAAAATATTGAAAAAGTTATCACAATTAAAAATAGGAGAGAGCGGAGTAATTGATTCGTTTACCGATAAGGTAATGTCGTTAAAACTTTTGGAAATGGGATGTACTCCCGGTGAAATAGTAACGCTTGACAAAATAGCTCCAATGGGCGACCCGATAGCCATAAAGGTTTCGGGATATTTATTAAGTTTACGTAAAGAAGAAGCATCCACAGTGCTTGTTGTAATGATGAGTAAAAATTAAATTTATTTCCGGAGGTGGAGGCGAATCATTCTTTTGTAAATTTCTCTCGAACATCTTCTGTTAAAATAGCACTGGTTGGAAATCCCAACAGTGGCAAATCCACTTTATTTAATGCACTTACAGGGTTACACCAAAAAACAGGAAACTTTCCGGGTGTAACGGTTGATAAAAAATCGGGGACAACGAGGCTTAGTTCTGTTGTAACTGCCGAATTTGTTGATTTACCCGGCACTTATAGTTTGTACCCGAAATCGCTGGACGAACGCGTTACGTTCGAAGTGCTCTGCAATCCAGATAACATACACCATCCCGACATTACCATAGTGGTTGCAGATGCCAGCAACCTGAAGCGTAATTTATTTTTAGTTTCCCAAATTATTGATTTAAAAATTCCAGTTATACTGGCGTTAAACATGATTGATTTGGTGGAAAAAGAGGGAGACAGGATTGATGCAGTAAGGCTTTCGGAGAGGATGGGAGTAAAAGTGGTTTGTATTAGTGCCAGGAAAAAAGAAGGAATAAATGAATTAAAACAGGCTATTCTCCAGCCATTACCTGTTCCGCAATACGACTTTATTGATGTAAAAAAATTTGCAGGTGATATTATTGATAAAATTAAATCGGTAATAACGGTTAACAGTGACTTTGCTGCTTTTCAAATCATTAATAATTTTTCTACGATACATTACTTCGACACAAAATCAATTGTTAAAGAAAAAATTTCTGCATTAATAAATAGTTCTTCTGTTGATACCAACAAACTGCAATCGGAGGAAAGTGTGGAAAGATACAGGGTTATTAACCGGATTGCTTCGGAGTGTATTACATTAAAATCAGATATAAAAACAGAAACATTTACCCATAAGCTGGACGAAATACTTACACATCGCATATACGGTTATGGAATATTTTTAACAATCCTGTTTTTTATTTTTCAAACTATTTTTTTCCTTGCAAAATATCCAATGGATTGGATACAGAGATTATTTGTTATTATTAGTCAATGGGCGACACATACGCTTCCGGCAGGAGAACTCACTAATTTATTAGTCAACGGAATTTTAGCAGGATTAAGCGGAGTGGTGGTGTTTGTTCCGCAAATTGCCTTACTGTTTGCATTTATTGCCATACTTGAAGATACAGGGTATATGGCGCGAGTTAGTTTTATAATGGATAAACTAATGAGAAGATTCGGGCTAAACGGGCGCTCTGTAATTCCCCTTGTAAGCGGTGTAGCCTGTGCTGTGCCTGCCATAATGAGTACACGCACCATCAGCAGTTGGAAAGAACGAATTATCACCATCATGGTAACACCGCTTATGAGCTGCTCTGCAAGGCTTCCGGTTTACACTTTATTGATTTCGATGGTGGTTCCGCAAGACAAGGCAACCGGTTTTTTTAATTACCAGGGATTGATATTAATGAGTTTGTATCTAATCGGTTTTTTGGCGGCTATGTTTGCGGCTTATGTTTTTAAAATAATATTGAAAGCAAAGGAGAAAAGTTATTTTATTATGGAACTGCCTGTGTATCGCTCGCCACAATGGAAAACGGTAGGCATCACTATTATTGATAAAGTGAAAGTGTTTTTGTTTGAAGCAGGAAAAATAATTGTTGCCATCTCTGTTATTCTATGGTTTTTATCTTCGCATGCCCCGGGCAACAGAATGGAAACTATTGAGAAAAAATATGCTTCTGTGGAAATGACAGAAAAGGTTAGTGAAAAAGAGCGTAATGCAAAAATGTCTTCCGAAAAATTGGAAGCATCGTATGCCGGTGTGCTCGGAAAATCAATAGAACCTGTTATTGCGCCACTTGGTTTCGACTGGAAGATAGGAATTGCATTGGTTACATCATTTGCGGCACGTGAAGTATTTGTGGGCACCATGGCTACCATTTACAGTGCTGGCAATAAAGATAATTCGCAAACGATAAGGGAAAAAATGCAGAATGAAACCAACCCCAAAACAGGATTGCCGGTATTTACATTGGCAGTAAGTTTTTCGTTATTGATATTTTATGCTTTTGCAATGCAGTGTATGAGTACCCTTGCAGTAGTTTACCGCGAAACTAAAAATTGGAAATGGCCCACATTACAATTTCTGTTTATGGGAGTGCTTGCTTATGTTTCCAGTTTTATTATTTACCATCTTCTCAAATAATTGATTAGGAATTACAAATTTACAAATTGCTTCCGCCAAAAATGTATTGTTATTAATTCCGTTATTGTTGTTCATATTTTTATAGAATTGCTCCTGCATTGATTAGTAAATTTGCACCCATTCGTAATTTGTAAAAGTGAACCAGTTAGAAAGAAACCAATCCATCCTTAGTAAGTATATCCCCGAAAAAGCAGTGAAAACCATTGCTGAATGGATATATGTTTATGATTTTAAATTAAAAGTAAAAAAAAGCCGCGCTACCAAACTTGGTGATTACCGTGCCCCGCATAGCGGAAAAAATCATGAGATAACCATTAATCATGATTTGAATAAATATGCTTTCCTGATAACCTTAGTTCACGAAATTGCTCATTTAACAAATTGGAACAAAAACAAAGATAAGGTGAAACCCCACGGTGATGAATGGAAATTGCATTATAAATTATTGATGAGTCGTTTCCTGGTTCCCGAAATATTTCCGGAGGATATAATTTATTCGCTACGAAAATACATGAGTAATCCTGCTGCTGCCAGTTGTTCGGATATTAATTTATTGAGAGTTCTAAAAAAATATGATGCGAATGCGGATACTGTATTGCTGGAAGATTTACCCGTAGGCGCGCGGTTTTCATACAACGAAAATCGACATTTTATTAAAGGAGAACAAAACCGTAAGCGAATAAAATGTATGGAAGTGTATAGTAACAGGATGTATTTGTTTAATCCCATTGTAGAGGTGAAGGAATTGAAAGAATAATTTTAGAATTATAAATTAAAGGAACCCCCTCTAATAAATAAGACCCTGAAGAATCAATAACCGCCTTTTGAAGAACCAATATTTTCAATCGGATGCCAAGTAGTTTTTATTTCCTGAACATCAAAAATGAAATAAGGGCTTTGCGATTTTGCAGAAGAAAGATTTATTTTATTATTAATAAAAATACGTTTCACATTTAATGCGGCATTTTCTTCAATAGTTTTTATTTCTGTTTTATCATTTCGATAATAGATGAGAGCATTCACATCCATGTGAGTAGAAAAATGAGTATGCAACTCAGCAGAATTTCCTGTCAGAATATTTACCACTCCCGCTGATAAATCAGAAGTGTTAAACACTTCTGAAATTGTAATAGCACAAAATGGTTTTGATTCAGATGCAAGAACTACGCAAGTGTTTCCTCCTGCTATTACAGGCGCTATAGCGGTTACCAGTCCAAGTAATGAAGTGTCTTCGTGAGCGATGATGGCAACAACTCCTGTAGGCTCGGGAACAGAAAAATTAAAATGTGATGAAGCAACAGGATTAACAGAACTGAATAATGCCTGGTATTTATCGCACCATCCGGCATAATATACCGTTCTGTCAATGGATAATTCTACTTCTTCTTTCGCTGCTTTTAATGAAGAACCTTGTAGTACAATTTCAGAAATAAATTGTTCTTTTCGTCCTTCCATCATTTCTGCAATACGATAAAGAATTTGAGAACGGTTGAATGCAGAACGTGTTCGCCAACCTTCAAAAGCCCAACGGGCAGTTACCACAGCATTGCGAAAATCCTTTCGTGACGACAAACAAATATTTGCAATCACTTCGCCCTTTTTGTTTTTTATAGGATAATACCTTCCTGATTCGGTTCTTGGAAATTGTCCACCGATAAAAATTTTGTATGTTTTTAAAACTTCTAAACGTGCCATTTTATTATAGTTATGTCTTACTACTTTATACTTGTTCTTTTAAAACTTTAGATACGGCATCAACCCATGCAAACCGCCTTCTCTACCAAAACCACTTTCTTTGTATCCGCCAAAAGGAGAAGTAGGATCAAATTTATTATAAGTGTTTGCCCATACCACACCGGCTCGAAGTTTTGATGTCAGATTGAATATTTTAGAACCTTTGTCGGTCCATACTCCGGCAGATAATCCGTATGGGATATTATTTGCCTTTTCAATTACTTCTTCAATGGTTCTAAATGTCTGAACAGTTAACACAGGTCCGAATATTTCTTCCTGAACCACCCTGTGCGATTGTGAGGCATTTAAAAACAAAGTTGGCTTACAAAAATATCCTTTGCCCAGAATACTGCACGATGACTGATATATATCAGCCCCCTCTTCTTTTCCAATTTTGAGATAATTATTTATCTTAGAAAGTTGTTCTTTTGAATTGATTGCTCCTATGTCTGTATTTTTATCCAAAGGGTCCCCAACAATAAGCGTTTCCATCCTGTCTTTCAATTTACGGATAACAACATCAGCAACACTTTCCTGGACAAATAAACGGGAGCCTGCACAACATACATGACCCTGGTTAAAAAATATTCCATTTACAATTCCTTCTACAGCCTGGTCAATTGGAGCATCCTCAAAAATAATATTGGCAGCTTTTCCGCCTAATTCAAGAGTAAGCTTTTTATCTGTTCCTGCAATTGCCTTCTGAATCATTTTACCAACATCGGTGGAACCAGTGAATGCAATTTTATTTATATCAGGATGTTTTACAATAGCAGTACCTGTACGTCCTGCACCTGTAATAATATTTACCACACCATCAGGCAATCCGCTGTCGCGAATTAATTCAGCTAATTTTAATGCAGTAAGAGAAGTAGTTTCAGCAGGTTTTAAAACAACGGTATTTCCTGTTGCCAATGCAGGAGCAATTTTCCATGCAGCCATTAATAAAGGAAAATTCCAGGGAATGATTTGTCCCGCTACTCCTAATGGTTTGGGTGTTCTGTTCGGAAAGGCATATTCCAGTTTATCAGTCCACCCGGCATAATAAAAGAAATGATTGGCTGCCAAAGGAACATCAATATCTCTGCTTTCACGGATAGGTTTCCCGCCATCCATAGTTTCAATTACTGCAAATTCACGGGCGCGTTCCTGTATCAGTCTCGCAATTCGATAAATATATTTTCCTCTTTCTTTTGCAGAAATTTTACTCCATTTATCAAATGCTTTTCGTGCTGCCTTCACCGCAGTATCCACATCCTTTTCATCTGCTTCGGCTACTTCAGCTATCTTTTCTTCAGTTGCAGGATTATAAGTAGCAAAATATTTTTTGCTGTTGGGTTTTACAAATTCACCATTAATAAATAAATCATATTGCTTTTTCAAAGAAATATGTTTGGTGTCTTCAGGAGCCGGAGCATACGCCCAGTCGGTGGTGAAATCTAGTTTTGGTTCTTTTGTTTTTTTTGTCATTCTGTTTTTCTTTTCCCTCCGAATTCGGTCCTTTCCGAATTTGGAGGTTTAGTTTATTCTTCCTCCGAATTCGCTCATTTGAGAATTTGGAGGTTTACAAATTAAATTTCACCTCTACTTTTTGTTTACCTAACCTCCAAACTTGCAAAGGAGCAAGTTCGGAGGAAACACAACCTCCAAATTCGGAAAGGACCGAATTCGGAGGGAAGACTTATTCGTTCATCATTAGTTCTACCCGTTGCATTACTTCTTCATTCTTTGCTTTATGACAAATAATAAAATTCTCTCTTCCATCAAACAATTCAATCACTTCATTACGTTTCAATCGGGTAGATTTGTCAGATAATATTGAATTATACGAACTATGTTTCCAGGAGTCAAGACTATCAGCAAAATGGTGATGAACCGGATTTGTATGAATATATAAAATCAAATCCTTTAAATATTCCGAAGAAGAGATTTCTATTCTTCGGAATCCTTTAATAAATAAATTACCTTTCCTGTTTTCCTGGTTATTTATTGCTTGTGCATATCCATTGAAAAAACCACTAAATTGTTTTGTCAAATGTAAATTGAAATAATCAATTTCAGGATGAGATTCTGATAGCTCTTTAAATTCCTGTAGTGATAAATTCTGCTCAGGAATTTTATTATTGCCTTTTAGAAAATTAAATATTTCTTCGTCTGATTTTATTTTAACAAGAAAATGAAAATGGTTAGACATTAAACAATAAGCATACATATCAGCAATAGGGGAAATGTATTCACTGAATTTAGAAAGAAAATAAATATAGTTATTCTCAGTGAAAAATAATTTATCATTACCCACAGCATGGTTGTAGATATGGTAAAAACTACCTGGTTTTAATATTTCTTTTTTAATTGACATTTCATTTTCACCCTCCGAATTCGGTCTTTTCCGAATTTGGAGGTTTTATTATTTAATATTCAACCTCCCAACTTGCAAAGAAGCAAGTTCGGAGGAGGAGAACCTCCAAATTCGGAAAAGACCGAATTCGGAGGGGATTTAATCCTTCGAAAAATAATCTATGCTTTGATACACTCCTGTTGTTTCTTTTGCGATTTGCATCAATACATCATTTGCCAAACTACTTGCTCCAAATCGAAACCATTCATTACTTAACCATGCACCGCCCAATGTTTCACGAACCATTACTAAATAATGCAAAGCAGATTTTGCGGTAGAAATTCCTCCCGCAGGTTTCATCCCAACCATTCTTCCTGTTTTATAATAGTAGTCGCGAATGGCTTCCAGCATTACTAAAGTCACAGGCATGGTGGCTGCCGGAGAAATTTTTCCCGTGGAAGTTTTAATAAAATCTGCTCCGGCATACATTGCTATTTCACTTGCTCTTCTCACATTATCTAAAGTAGAAAGTTCACCTGTTTCAAAAATAACTTTTAATCTTGCTTTGCCACAGGCTTCTTTAATAGAAGCTATTTCATCAAACACAAAAGAATAATTTCCGCTCAAAAATTCTCCTCTTGAAATCACCATATCTATTTCATCTGCCCCATTATCCACTGCAAATTTTGTATCTGCAATTTTTACTTTGCGAGTGGATTGTCCGCTGGGAAATGCAGTAGATACAGAAGCTACTTTTACGTTACTTCCTTTCAAAGCGGTTTTAGCTGTTTTAACCATTGACGGATAAACACATACAGCCGCAACATTTGGTAGTCCCGGAATCACATCATGCAAATGAATGGCTTTGTAACACATTTGTTTTACTTTTCCATCTGTATCTTTTCCTTCCAATGTTGTCAAGTCAATCATGCTCAGCGCCATTTTAAGCCCCTGCATCTTAGATGACTTTTTAATACTCCGTGTGGTAAACCGCGCTGCACGCTCTTCAACCCCCACCTGGTCTATGGTTGGTGTGTTTCTGAAATCGGGTAGAATAGTAGTTGTACTCATTATTTCTTTTAAAGGATAGGAACAAAGATATTCAAAAAAATCTTTTTGAACTTGATGTACTACTTTTTGTTTTATATTTGAAACAATCAATTAAAGAGTTTTTTCAGTGAATACAATTTTACAAAGAGAAGAGAAAGAAAAATTACTTACCCAAAAAGGTATTGCCATCTGGATGACTGGTTTAAGCGGTTCGGGTAAAACTACCATTGGCATTGCTTTAGAAAAAGAATTACACAGCAAAGGTTTGCTTACGCAAATTTTGGATGGTGACATTATTCGTGAAGGAATAAACAAGGGACTTGGTTTTAGTAATGAAGAAAGAAAAGAAAATATCCGGAGAATTGCGGAAGTAACAAAGCTCTTTGTTAATTGCGGGATAATCACTATTTGTTGTTTTGTTAGTCCGACAGAAGAAATAAGAACCATTGCAAAAACAATTATCGGGGAAAAAGATTTTGTAGAAGTATTTATAAATGCTTCGCTCGAAGTTTGCGAGCAAAGAGATGTAAAAGGGCTATATACCAAAGCAAGAAAAGGCGAAATAAAAGATTTTACCGGAATTAATGCTCCTTATGAAGTTCCCATGCATCCTGCGATTGAAATAAGAACGAATGAGAAAAGTGAAGAAGATTGCGTAAAAATGATTCTTGAATATTTAGAAAGACATAATTAAATACCTTTGCGCTACTTGTTTTAAAATTAATATGAACCAACACCACCTTACTCATTTAAAAGAACTGGAAAGCGAAAGTATTTTTGTTTTGCGGGAAGTAGCAGCGCAATTCGAAAAACCTGCCTTGCTGTTTTCCGGTGGCAAGGATAGTATTGTGTGTTTCCATTTGGCTCGAAAAGCCTTTGCTCCGGCTAAAATACCGTTTCCTCTCTTACATATTGACACAGGACATAATTTTGAAGAAACAATAATCTATCGTGATGATTTGGCAAACAAATATGGCGCACAGCTTATTGTTGCTTCTGTTCAGGACAGTATAGATACAGGAAGAGTAACCGAAGAAAAAGGTTTTAATGCAAGTCGTAATGTTTTGCAAACGGTTACATTGCTTGATACTATTGAGAATTATAAATTCGATGCACTCATTGGTGGTGCACGAAGAGATGAAGAAAAAGCAAGGGCGAAGGAACGTTTCTTTTCTCATCGCGATGAGTTCGGACAATGGGACCCGAAGAACCAGCGTCCTGAATTATGGAATTTATTTAATGGAAGAAAAAACATAGGAGAACATTTCCGTGTGTTTCCCATTAGTAACTGGACGGAAATGGATGTGTGGCAATATATATTACAGGAACAAATTGAAATCCCTTCTCTTTATTTTACACACGAGCGAGAATGTTTTATTCGTGATGAAGTTATTTATGCTCATGCCAATGTTATTCCATTAAAGCCAAATGAGAAACCGGAAATGATGCAGGTTCGGTTTCGTACCATTGGTGACATTAGTTGTACTGGTGCAATATTATCCACGGCAGCTACAGTAGAAGAAATAGTAAATGAAGTTGCAGCAATGCGAGTAACCGAAAGAGGAGGTCGTATTGATGACAAGCGAAGTGAAGCAGCAATGGAAGACCGTAAAAAATTAGGCTATTTCTAAAATTATAAATAGTGAAAAACAAACCATCCGAAATCAATAATCAACAATCAGACTTGTTTCGCTTTACTACTGCTGGAAGTGTGGACGATGGAAAGAGTACACTCATCGGCAGATTGTTATACGATTCTAAATCTATTTTTGAAGACCAATACGAAGCCGTGAAAGCAACGAGCAAAAAACGCGGATATGGATATCTGAATCTTGCTTTGTTCACTGATGGTTTGCGTGCCGAGCGCGAACAAGGCATAACCATTGATGTTGCTTACAGATACTTTGCCACCCCTAAGCGTAAATTTATTATTGCAGACACTCCTGGTCATATTCAATATACTCGAAACATGGTTACCGGTGCATCCACTGCTAATGCCGCCATTATTTTAATAGATGCCCGAAAAGGTGTTGTGGAGCAAACCAGGCGACATGCTTACATCGCTTCACTGTTGCGTATTCCACATATCATTGTTTGTATTAATAAAATGGATTTGGTGGATTTCAAAGAAGATGTTTTTAAAAAAATAAAAAAAGAATACGAAGATGTTGCTTCGAAAATGAATATAATGGCTCTTCATTTTATCCCTATCAGTGCGTTAGAGGGAGACAATGTCGTTATCTCTTCCAAAAAAATGAAATGGTTTAAAGGGGTTACTGTTCTTAATTTGCTGGAAACACTATCCGTTCCCGGAGTGGACAGTAACGACAGCGCCCGGTTTCCTGTTCAATACGTTATTCGACCAATGAGCAATGAACACCATGACTACAGAAGTTATGCAGGAAGAATAGCGAGTGGTCTTCTTAAAAAAGGAGATAAGGTTACCGTGTTGCCGAAAGGAATTTCCTCCAGGATAAAATCAATAGAATTTGCCGGCAATCACCGATCAGAGGCTTTTGCTCCAATGAGTGTGGCTGTTAGCCTTCAAGATGATATTGATGTTTCGCGTGGGGATATGATTGTGAATAGCGATAACCTGCCACTGGTTACTCATGATATTGAATTAATGATTTGCTGGATGGATGTTAAAAAATTAGCTGCCAACAGAAAATATATGGTGAGGCATACCACCAACGAAGTTCGTTGCATAGTGAAAGAGGTGAATTACAAAATAAATATGAATACTCTTGATAAAATGACAGATGAAAAAACGATTGGATTAAACGATATTGCCTGCATCAGTATTCGCACCACAATGCCACTTGTCATTGATAGATATTATACTAACCGAATTACAGGAAGTGTTATTTTAATTGATGAAAACTCCAATACTACTGTGGGGGCGGGAATGATAATAAACGTTGAATAGCGAATACATTTTGTGCAGATACCCTAATACTTTACCTACTATTTCCCGCAAAAATCATCTCTATGTGGGGAATATTATCTTCCAAAAACTCTTCTCCTTCTGCCTGAAAACCTAAATCAGTATAAAACTTTTTGAGATAACATTGTGCTCCTATCCTTATCGGAACGTTGCCATACAGTTCTTTTGCGTTTTTCAGTGCCTGTTTCATCAATTCCTTTCCCGCCCCTGTGCGTCTTGCTCCTTTTGATGTTACCACTCTTCCAATGGAAACTTCGGCAAACGAAATTCCCGCAGGCAGTATCCTGCAATAAGCAATTATTTCGTTGTTTGGTTTTATTCCCAAAAAGTGTGTTGATTTTAAATCCTTGCCATCCGCATCCTGATACACGCAGTTTTGTTCTACCACAAAAACCGCCGCACGAAGTTGCATGATTCCGTAAAGCTGGAGAGGAGTAAGTTGCTCAAACTTCTTTAATTGCCAGGTAATATCCATTTGTAATCATTTCCAGAATTAAATTGCTCGCAAAAATGCAAGGTTAGCACTGAAAAAAAAGTCCAAAGTAACCTTGCACTCTTAGCGTTTTTGTCGAGAAATAAATCTCAAATCTATTTTTCAGAGAGTACTATTAATGTCCTATCAATGCTCTGTAATCAGCAACACTTAACAGATCATTTACTTCCGAAACATCTTTCATTTCCACTTTTATCATCCATCCTGTTCCGTAAGGGTCTTTGTTTACCGCTTCAGGAGCAGTATCAAGCCCTTTGTTTATTTCCATAATGCGACCCGACAGAGGCATAAACAAATCAGAAACAGTTTTAACTGCTTCCACCGTTCCGAATATTTCTTCGTGATTCAGTTCCTCGCCAAGCGTAGTAATATCAACATATACAATGTCTCCTAATTCGCCTTGTGCAAAATCAGTAATTCCGATAAATGCAACAGTGCCTTCCACACGCACCCATTCGTGGTCTTTGGTGTATTTTAAATTTTCAGGGAAATTCATACTAATTTTATTTTAATTTATATTTTGCAAATTTATATTTAATTATTTAATGGCAACGTAAAAAGTTATTATCAGGTTTGTCGTTTCATTTTGCTTCATTATTGATTGACACTACTGTCCAACCCACTACTGTCCAACCATAATTAAAACATTTTCAGTTGATTATCAGTAGTATTATTTTCGTTTAGTAGTTCATGGTCTTCAAATGCTTGTTTCAAGGGCATTTTCTCAAAAAGTGTTATGCTCAATATTTGTAAAATTGTGTAAAGCGAATGTTCCAAATTTAATTTTCTTTTCATAATTGCTAT
>JANYDQ010000289.1 GCA_025363555.1 Bacteroidota bacterium
CGTTGCTTTACTGTTTTGCAGGCTCCTGGTCGAGCCTTTCAGCGGTGGCAACTAACCCGCGTCTGATTTTTTATATAAAGGTGTGAATGAAAAAGAAAATGAGAAGGTATGAGACTATAAAAATACAATTATTGATAGGTACGGTTATACTTATAATGGTGGGAGTAATAAAATTAATTCGATTTTTCTTTAAATAAATAATCAATAATAATTAATAATTAAAAACAAAAAACAAAATGAAAAAAACAATTACAATTTTAACAGCATTTTTACTAATTATGCTTGCAAAAAACACTTCTGCACAAAGTCAACTTGACTGCAAAAATTTTTATTTTTCAGAATTTGATAATGGTAATGCAAACAACAAAGCACTTGAAATTTTTAATCCGCAAGGTATTAGTATGAGCTTAAACGGCTACACTATTCAAGTCTCTATTTTCGGGCAGATATTGCCCGACACGATTCATCTTTCTGGAACAATATCTCCTAAAGGAACTTATGTACTTGCCTCCTACAGTGCAAGCCCTGCCATCATTGCATTTGCAAATCAAATTGTAATTGACAGTAATATGGTAAATACGCTGGAAATATTATTAGTTAATCCGCTTGGTAAACCCATTGATAAAATTGGCTCAACATTGCTGGCTCAATGGTTAGGCATACCATACAGTAATTTCTATAACAAAACATTCAAAAGAAATTTCTTTCAAGCAAAAGGGGACACAAGTTGGGTTTCCGGACAATCAGAATGGAATATAGACACAGTTAATTTTCGAGACCTTCATCATCATCGTAGTGTTTGCAGTGCTTCAGATGATTTTTATATAACCTTAACAAATCAAACTTTAGATTGCTCAAACGACTTTGTGGATGTATCAATTAATGCTGAAGTGGATGGAGATGACAATACAAAATTAAACTATTCTGAAGTTGAAATAGCTTATGATACCACAATATTTGGTTCTTACATTGCAAGCACAGTACAGTTTACGGGTGCAAGTTCTCCATTAGATGCAAGCTACTATCCTATTACAATAATTGATAATGCAGCAGGTGATGGTATTGATGTATTTTTTGGTGATGCAAGCAATACTACAAACCCTGATAGTATGGCAAGTGGCACGAGTTACCCTTTTTATGATTTAAAATTTCCTATCAAAAAACTTCAATGCTCTGGTCAAAGTTCAGGCATTAGTTTTAATAGCATAAGTGCGTCATCAGTAAATTTATATCCATATAGGTATGATAGTGTTTACACCGATAGTACTGGCACATACACCTATCTCATTACTGTTTGGCAACAAGCACCATATAATACAACCAATTTTGTTGATGGTTCATTTAGTGATATTCATTGCGCGCCAAGAATTGATAATGTTGCATATCCTGCCGACACCCTTGATGCAGGCACAAATCAATCAACAGATATACTTACAATAAATGGTAAATATTTCAATGCATCAATAGGCACTGGCGATGTAATGGTTTCAGATGCAAACCAAGCAGGCTCAATCGGATTAGACCCTTATGATATAGTTTCTTGGTCAGACAATCAAATAAAAGTAAAAATGCCAAATGTTCTTTTTGCTTACCCCAACTCCACCCCAGGCAGTGGACCTATTAGTTTATATAACGATTGTGGTTACATAAGTAATGATGTAAATATTAATATTCTCTATAACATTCTTAATCTTGAGAATTCTTCAACGTCCAAATTACGATACAATTTAGTAATGGCAGATGCTCCACACAGCCTTACATTCCGTTGCGACACCTCTGTATCACACAACGTACAAGCTTATGCTTGCGTTAAAAAAGCAGTAAAAGAAATAAATTGTTACACAGGAGTAAATTGGATAGTAGGAGATACCATCACACAGGCAACCATAATGCAAGATAATATTTCAAATATTTTTTTTGCCGACCCAAGTAGCTTCCCCGATACAGTAACTTTAATGCAAACCAAAAGTCAATTTCTACCTTGTGGCAGTGTAGCAAATTTAATTACCTATTCATACGAAGCCGACATAAAGATGCAATCGCATTTCACAGGAGCACATCAATGGAGCTACGACACAACAGGAGCAATATTAGCAAGCAACTACGAATATTTTTACGATGCAATTCTTCACGAATTATTACACGCTATGTTGCTTGACCACGTAAATGACATAAACGATATAATGAGTTCAGATACTCCATTAGGGTACAGACCAACTTTAACCTCCACCAACTCACCATTAGTTGGCGCATTCAATGTAGTACAAACAAGCGCATCCTGTCCAAGCTATTGCACCTATACACCGTTAGTCCCAAGCACTATTAATTGTATCTTTGCAGGGCTTGGCGTAAATAATATAACACAAAATCAATTTCAACTCAATGTATATCCCAATCCTGCACACGATGGAGAAATTACAATCGCATATCAATTAACAAAAAACTCAAACGTTCAATTCACAATGTACGATTACACAGGCAAAGAAATAATCGCATTAAACAAACAAAACAAAGAAGCAGGAACACATACCCAACAACTCGATTTATCCAATTTAGCATCAGGCATCTATTTATTAATGGCTAATATTGACGGACAATACCAATCAATTAAAATAATAAAAAGCTAATAAGCAATGAACAAAAAAATATACGCAGCAGTAGCAATAAGCCTTTCACTTATTGCTACTGCATTCATTGCCATACCCGACAAAACACTATACCCCTTTCGTTCAAAAGACAAATGGGGTTATTGCAATCACGACAAAAAAATAATCATACCCTGCACCTATGACGAAACCTTTCCATTTAAACGCGACTTAGGAAGAATAAAAACAAATAATAAATTCGGTTTTATTAATAGTAAAGGAGAAATAATAATACAACCTATTTATAGCGATGCAGGAGATTTTATTAACGACTGTATTGCAGTAAAAATAAATAACGAAAGTTTTATTATTGATAAAACAGGAAATCAAGTTCAAGGATGCAACCACTCAAGAGGTAATGACTATTCAAATGGAGTTTTAGAAAACACTAAAATATTTAAAGGAAAAAATAATAAATATGGTTTATTATCTATAAAATCATTCTCAGCAAATCCAGATTTTGATACCATTATACAACCAATCTATGACACATTAATAACTAATGAACAAACACAATTTTTAATTGCTAAACTAAAAGGAAACAATGGTATAATAAACAAACAAAATAATTCCCTCATACCCTTTCAATACGATGAAATAAAAACAATAATAGATGCGGAGGCAATCATTGGATTCACACTAACGAAAAAAAAACTCATTGGCTTTGCAGATAAAAACGCTAAACTTACTGTCATACCAAAATTTCTTGAAATCAAACAATATTACAAATCTAATCTATTACAAATAAAAACAACAGATAACAAAACAGGATACGTTCACCCTGACGGCACAGAATTTTTTGAAAATTAAAACAACATTTAAAAATCAATCCAAATGAAAAAAATACTTTTAATA
>JANYDQ010000324.1 GCA_025363555.1 Bacteroidota bacterium
CGCATCAGCAATGAATTTTAAACGAATGATGAACCTTTGGAAAGAAGGGAAAGTTTCCTTGGCTCAATTATTTCCTGAGTTAATGAATCTGTTTTTTCAATTAACCAATTTGAAAACTACTTTTTGAGGGAGGACTAAATAGTTCGGGGTACCTATCTTTTTTAGCCATTAATGTGTAAACCTTAAAAAAGGCACTTCCTGTTTTTTTCGAAAAGAAAGCCTTCTTTTCCCCAAACATTGCTTTATAAATCAAAAAGAAAGGGAACTGCCCCTTAAACTTCCCTAAGTTTTGTGCAAATTTCTAAGCTACTATACAAATTTCTTGCTTCCTTTGTTCCCCTTAAAAAAGAGCGGGGTTAATAATAGGGAACAAAGAGTCAAGAGAATCAGTTGAAGACTCATGAGAATCAATCGAGGAGTCATGAGAATCAATCGAAGACTCAAGAGAATGAGCAGGAAAGTCTTAAAAGAGCATGAACAGTAAGTTAAAAATGTAAACTACTTCCAATTTTATTGTTTTAGTTCTTTAGAAACATAATATACTAACAAAGAGCAAAACTCTTTGAAAAACTATACTCGACATGTTAAACCATTATTTTAGAAATAAAAAAAGTCCCACACGTAAGGGACTTTTTTATTTTGAATAATGACTAAAATATTAAATAGAATAAGCTCCCAACATCAACACAGGGTTTTCTAAATTGTGTTTTAAGGTTTGTAAAAACGCAGAACCCATGGCACCATCCACTACTCTATGGTCGCAGGATAATGTTACCTTCATCACATTTCCCGGTACTATTAGCCCGTTCTTAACTACAGGTGTTTGCTTGATTCCACCAACAGCTAATATACAGGCATCTGGAGGATTGATAATGGCAGTAAATTCTTCTATTCCAAACATACCAAGATTAGAAATAGTAAATGTATTTCCTTCCCAATCGCTTGGCTGAAGTTTCTTTTCTCTTGCTTTCACGGCATAATTTCTTACTTCGGTTGCAATTTGAGTTAACGTTTTCCCATCTGCAAAACGAACTACAGGAACCAGCAACCCTTCTTCAACAGCAACTGCCACTCCAATATGAATATGATTGTTATAACGAATTTTATCTCCGAGCCACGAAGAATTAATTTTCGGATGCGCTCTCAAACTAGCTGCTACCGCTTTAATCACAATATCATTAAAAGAAATTTTTATTCCAGCAACTGTATTAATGGCTTCACGCGCTTTAATCGTTTCGTCCATATCAATTTCCATTATTAAATAAAAATGAGGAGCAGAGAATTTACTTTCAGCTAAACGCTTTGCAATTGTTCTTCGCATTTGCGATACAGGCTCTTCTGTATAACTTTCAACACTTACCAGAGGTGCTGCAAGTCCGCCAAGAGAATTATGCTGGTCAATGTCGCGTTTTATTATTCTTCCATTATCACCTGAACCTTTAAAGGAATTGAGGTTAATTCCCTTTTCTTCTGCTATTTTTTTGGCAAGCGGTGATATTTTTAAACGTCCGTCATTGCTGTTTGTGGTTTGTGGTTTGACGTTTGTTGTTTCAGGCTTTGCTTCTGCTTTTGCAGGTTGTTCGCTTTTCGATTCCGGCTTTTTTTCTTCTGTGCCTTCCTTTTTCGGTTCGGTTTTTACTTCTTCTTTTGCACCACTTCCTTTTTTTGCTTCCTCTGCAAGTAAAGCAGAAACATCTTCGCCTTCATTTCCTAATATAGCAAGTATAGAATCAACGGGTGCCCCTTTTCCTTTTTCAACCCCGATGTAAAGCAGTACACCGTTTTGAAAAGATTCAAATTCCATGGTGGCTTTATCGGTTTCAATATCGGCAAGCAATTCACCTGATTTTACTTTATCACCAACTTTTTTATGCCATTCAGCTACCACTCCATCGGTCATGGTATCAGATAATTTGGGCATGCGTACTATTTCTGCCATAATTTTTTATTCTATGATATAAGGATAATCTTCCTGGTTATAAACATCTTTATAAAGCTCGTCAATGGTTGGGTACGGAGAATCTTCAGCAAACTTTACACATTCCGCCACCAAATCTTCTACTCTCTTTTCGATGGCTTCCACATCAGAATCGTTAGCCCAGTTATTTTTTTTGATGATTGCCAATACCTTTTCAATCGGGTCCTGTGCTTGGTATTCTTTCACTTCATCTTTTGTACGGTAAGTCTGTGCATCGCTCATCGAATGTCCTTTGTAGCGATACGTTTTCATTTCCAACAATGTTGGTCCATCTCCTTTTCTTGCCCTGTTAACTGCTTCTTCTATCGCTTCATGAACGGCTTCACACGTCATTCCATCCACTGCTTTAGAAGGCATATCATAACTCAACCCTATTTTATATAAATCATGAACATTGGAAGTACGCTCCACGGAAGTACCCATTGCATAATTATTATTTTCAATAATAAAAATAACAGGCAGCTTCCAAAGCATTGCCATATTAAATGTTTCGTGCAATGCTCCCTGGCGGACGGCTCCATCTCCCATATAACAAAGTGTTACATTATCATTGCCATTGTATTTATCGGCAAAAGCAATACCCGCGCCCAGAGGAATTTGTCCTCCAACAATGCCATGTCCGCCAAAGAAATTAAACTCTTTTGAAAACATGTGCATGGAGCCTCCTTTGCCTTTAGAGCAACCTGTAGTTTTTGCAAACAGTTCTGCCATAATAAATTTAGGGTGCAAACCCCTTCCGATAGGGTGGGCATGGCACCGGTAGGCAGTAATAACCCGGTCATCTTTCTTTAATACCGACTCCGAACCCGCTACCAACGCTTCCTGCCCGATATATAAATGACAGAACCCACGTATCTTTTGCTGAATATATAATTGCCCGGTTTTTTCTTCAAACTTGCGCATCAACAGCATGGATTCATACCATTTCATGTACGTTTCTTTGCTGAAACCACCGCCTGGTTTCTTTTCAACTGATGCTGACTTTTTTTCTTTTGTTGCCACTTTGTCCATTGTTATCTTTTTTTGCGAAGCAAATTTACAATAAATAATATTATGTAGTGTTTCTTTTATTTCTTCAATTCCGCTGCAACAAACATAAACGGCAACAAATCGGAGATGCTGTTCATGATTCTAATCTTTCCTGTTTCACCTTGCAGTATTATCCTGATATTTGATTTATATCTCATTTCGTATTCGCTCATTGCCTGCCGACAAGCACCACATGGTGAAAGTGGTTGGTTTACTAAAAAGAATTTTGATTTACAGGTGATGGCAATTGTTTTTATTTTGACATTGGGATAGCTTGCTCCTGCTGAAAAAATGGCAACCCTTTCGGCACATAAGCCGGACGGAAATGCTGCATTTTCCTGGTTGTTTCCGCAAACTGTTATTCCGTTTTCTAAGAGGATGGCAGCACCTACAAAAAAATGGGAATAGGGAGCATATGCTAAACTACATGATTGATGAGCTTTTTGCATCAAGGCTTTTTCCTGTTCGTTTAATTCATTTTCATTTTCTAACTCTGTATAAGATATTTTAAGTTCCAGGTTTTGCATTTATTTTTTAAAAGTAAGAAAAATGAACTTGATAAGTTGAAGATTTGACAATTGGGACATGATTGTTCCGCAGATTGATATTATGAGAATAATGAAGTGGGTGATGGTAAAAGTTGGATAATTCAGGTTCAAAAAATGCCATATTAAGGATTAAGTGCGCCTTCGAGCAAATCAATTTTTTCAATAAAACTCATGCAATTATTGATGTAAACATGTGCTGGTAGGCTTTGCTTTATGCTGGGTACATCAGTAAGTAAGCGGGTGTTATCGAATACTTGTCCGAGTTCGGCAAAACCAAGATAGGGGTCGAGCCCGGCAAGAAGTATGCGGATAGCGCTGGGGTCTTCGAAGACATGATGCCAGTAATCGAGATATTGGGGATATTTATAGAGTTCACTTTCTGGTGGTAGTTTTCCTTTTGCCCAAAGTTTGACCTGGTTAAGCATTGATTTATTGACAAAATGAAATGGTGGCAGGTCGGTGAAATAGTCTTCGAGGCTTTTACAAATTTTTGTGGTGGTGGTGGATGCTGCCTGCCCGGATGATATGTGATATACTTTATGGTTTCGTTTTGCAAAGAGGAGGCTGACGATGGCATTTGCTGCGTAATCTACAGGAATCATATCGAGCATTGCGTTTTCGCTAACGGGAACAAATCGTAATTGGTTAACGGTGGCAACTGCCCAAAGAATAACAGGGGAGCGGGGTACGACTACCCTACTATCGCCCATAATAATGGAGGGGCGGGCAATCAGTATTTTGTTTTGGGGCAAATGTTTACGGATGATTAATTCACCGTGCATTTTTGTGTAGGTATATTTTACAAGGTGGGTTGCGGCAAGGTTGGGTGATTCGTCTTCGAATACAAGCCTGTTTTTAATGTCTTTTCCGCATATAGTGGCGGTGCCTATGTAAAGAAATGTTTGTAATTGTGGTAATTGTTTTGCCCAGAGTAATATTTTTTCTAAGCCACCCATATTAGCACGTTCTACCATGTCGTCATAGATTTTGGAGAAGGAGGTATTGGCTGCGGAATGGATAATTACGTCGGTATCTGTGATTGTATTGTTTTTTATTAAATACTCGGTGAGGTGCTCGTCAAAAAGGTTTCCAAGGACGGGGATTATTTTTTTTTCATCATAATAATCATGATGAATCCGGAAAATGTTTTCTAGTTTGATGTTGGCTTCGTCTTCAGAAAAGGCTCTAAGGAAGCAGTATATTTTATCTACTTCTTTTCTTTTAGAGAGGTTAACAAGAAGTTCTCCACCAACAAAGCCGGTGGCTCCGGTCAAAAAAATATTCATTTATTTAGTTGTAATGTTTTTACTTAATCGAAAATTTCTAAACCTAGAATTCCTATTATTATTAAAGAAATAGAAATTATTTTTGTTATTGAAACAGTTTCTTTAAAAAAGATGATTCCTATAATTGCTATTAAGGCAGTGCCCGAGCTAGCCCATATTCCATAAGCTATGCTGACTTCCATTTTTTGGAGTACAAATACGAGGGCAGCCAGGCTGATTCCATAAAACACAAAGACCAAAATGGACGGAATAAGTTTTGTAAACCCTTCGGCATATTTCATACTTATGGTGCCAAGCACTTCAAAAACAATTCCTAAAGAAAGTATTAACCATTTCATTTTATGTAGTTTTTATAAAGTATAAAACTATCGGAACAAAAATTTAAGTCGGCAAATGTAAGGATATTTGACAAATCTACTTCTAAATTTCTACACTCAAACCTTTTAGGAAAAATTAACATAAAAGCAAGTTCACAATTAAAATCCTTAGTTGAGGGCAGATATTTGCTTTGCATTCAAGACATAAGCGAAGCAAACCTTACGCAGACGAAAATAGAATTAAGGATAAAACAAACCAAAGGCAGAGGTGGTTTTTTGGTGTTACTAAAACGTATAACCGGCTGCAACCTCTGCAAAATCTGCTGTTCCGAAGTTTGCTTTCAGATATATGCCCAGGTACAATTTTTTGCTGGTGGTTTTTATGGGGTTAAAGAGATAATAATGCAAACCTACTTTATTGGAAATATATCTTCCTAAATCTGCACTTGTTTTGGCATCCTGGAGTTTGCGGTATTCTCTTAAAAAAGGAGAATACACATTTATCCCGCTTTGAGCTACCAACCCAAATTTACCTATCATCCACTCATGCCCCAGAAAGGCAGTAACCACAATGGATTTGAGGTGCTGCTGTTTATCAAACAATTCTTCACTGACTATAAAATCGTAATAATCGGCATAATAAGAAACAAAAATGCCCAGGTGAACATTGCTGATTTGCCTCCATCTTTTGGATAGGTACAATGCCCCCTGGAACACCGGGTATTTCGGACCGCCTGTAGCTTTGGTAGCGCTTCCAAACTCATGCCTTCCGTAACCTGCATTAATGGTAAGTAGTACTTTTTTTACAGGAGGGGTGATGTTATTCCGTTTATAATAACCAGGTATGACTGTTGGAAAATAGCTGATGCCAATGGTTGCAGAAGGAATGTTTGCGCCCAGGTTTGGCAATTGATAGTGCCCGTTTGAAAAATGCAAAGTAGAAATCCCTATATTAAAATTGAAATTAGAAGACAATTTGAAATGCACATCCAATGCCAGGAAAGTCATATTGGTGATGGACGACCCAATTACTAAATTAGTGGGATTGGTAATTTTGTTATAATGTTTGGTAAAATACGCAAAGCCCATTCCAAAGCGCGTTTTCAGCCAGCAGCGCTTCCCTCTCCGGTTATTAAAAGCAAGATTAGGTACCACTGAAAAGTTTTGCCCCATCACTTCATTGTTGCCCAAATAGCCATAGAACAAAGCCACTCCCACTTGCGGATAATGAAAAGTTTGATGCCATTCTTTGCTGCCGGCAGTTTGCACGGCTATATTCACTTCGTTCAAATCGGCAAAATTTGTTTCGGGGAACACCGGGTATATTTTGACAAGCTTTCCTATGTGCACCTGCGACTGAATAACAAGTACTGATTTGGGCGGAGTGTGGGAAGTATCTGTTTGTGAAAAAGAAGGATTGTTTCTTGCAAAGATGCTAAGAAGACAAAGAATTAAAAAACGACTATCGGTAAAGTTTATTAACATTTGACAAAGGGTTGTTTTTTGAAAAGATTCCTCGAACGCAAAGAATTATAAAACCACATAATTTTAATTGAGGTTTCAAATGTAGTGATAAAAGAGGAGGGTGGGTATGGTTCCGTTTTTTTTCAAATTGGAGGAAGTGGTAGATTTTTTACCGGATAGGCACACGGCAATATAGAAAAACCAATGGAGGGTTAAGCAGAAGATGAACAGGATAAACTAAGGGTCTTTCAATTTTTCCAAATTGATGAGAAGCGATGTAAGTCTGGTGACAAGTTGTTTCAAATTGATGAGAAGCGATGCAAAACAGCTAAGCGCGCTTCAAAATTATGCACTTGGAGAAGTTGAGTATCCTGAAATCTATATCAATTCACAATTAAACAAATCTGCAAAATGATGCTTGACTTTTTGCTTTACCTCTTCCTGGTTTACCCGGAGTCCAAGTTCTATTTCTAAAGAAGTAACCGCTTTACCGGGAATGCCGCAGGGAATAATATTATTGAAGTAATTCAAATCGGTATTCACGTTTAATGCAAAACCGTGCATGGTTACCCATCGGCTTGCCCGAACTCCCATTGCACATATTTTTCTTGCTTTCAAAGGTTGGTCTGCATCCAACCAGACACCTGTTTCTCCCACACTTCTGCCTGCTTTTAACCCGTATTGGAGTAAGGTGCGAATAACAATTTCTTCGAGGAAGCGAAGATATTTATGTATATCAGTAAAAAAATTATCCAAATCTAGAATAGGATAACCTACCAATTGTCCGGGACCGTGATAGGTAATATCTCCGCCCCGATTTATTTTATAATAAGTGGCTTGTTCTTGTTTTAGTTGAGTTTCGTTAACGAGCAAATGTTGTTCATCTCCACTTTTACCAAGGGTGTAAACATGGGGGTGTTCGCAGAAAATTAAATAATTATTGGTTACAGATTGAGCGTTAAGGGGTAGGTTTCTATTCGCTATTTTTGCAGAAACAATCTCATTAAATAGTTTTTCCTGGTAATCCCAAGCCTGTTTATAGTCTATTAATCCTAAATCTATAAACTTAACTAGTTGCATAATTTAATAGGAGTCGTTTAATAAATACTATGAGATTCTTCATTTCGATAAGAATGACAGGGTTTTGTCGGAACGGGAAGGGGAGAGCTTGGATGCGAAGCAGCCAACCTCTCCCCTTCTAAAAATTTTAATTTGTCATTATGAACGAAGTGGAGAATTTAAAATGTGTATAGTAGTTAACAATTTAGCCATTCAACCTTTTATATCTCCGAAAGTTTGGATTTTAAATGGTTAATTACATTGACTTCCATCAGATCAACACCACGCAAATCGCCCAGAATAACAGAAATCCAATCGCCAAGATGAATAAAGTAAATTGCTTTTTCTATTCGTGAATTTCCTTTGGAATGTATTTCTGTAATGTTGGAAGTATATTTTCTGATTACCTCTTTATTAATATCTACGCGGGTGAGGTTGCGGGAGTACTCGTCTGCATCGAGAAATAAAATAACGGAAAGGGTATCATTTTTTTTTGTCCAGCCCACCAGTTCATTGTGGTTCATTTCAGGAATAACATGGTGCCAGCAAAGTATTTTTGCGTTTTCATTTAATTGCTGACGGAAACGAATCGCAATACCCTCGTTATAGGTAGTGGCATATATCACCGGCATTTTGTCAACCAGTTTATTGGCAATAATAGTTGCTTCTGCAATAATGTTTTTTTCTTCCGAATCAATTAATTTTACTGCTGCTACCAGTTCGGCTTTATATTCGTTAGCAATTAATTTATTAAATCCTAAAATAAAAAACAATTGGGTAAGCGAGTATCCTAAGCAGGATCGGGGTGGCATTCCTCCCGGAACTATAATGGTATCCAGGTTTTTTTTACCGGCAATCTCTGCTACTTTTCCGCCTGAAGTAACGCATACCACTTTTGCAAGTTTGGCAATAGCCAATTCCATACAGTTTAATGTTTCCTCTGTGTTTCCCGAATAGGACGAAATGATAACCAATGTGTTTTCATTTACATACGCAGGAATAAAATATCCTTTTGTAACATTAACCGGAACAGTGGCATGGGCAATAACGAGTTCGCTGATAATGCTGCCCCCGATACCTGAACCGCCCAGTCCGCATATCAATACATTAGATATTTTATTTGCTGATGGAATTAATTTAGCATCGCTGCCTATTGCTATTGCTTCTGTTAATTGGGTTGAAAAATTGGCTACTAATGTTTTCATTATTAATAAAATTTAAAATTAGAATGCGAAATTAAGGTTTTATTGGTTCCATTTGTTTGGCTTAATAAATATTTGGTAAAAAAACTACCATCCGCAATTACGAAAGACCTCTTTGCTTTTTTATATTTTCATACGCGTTCTGCATTTTCTGAAATTTTTCTTTGGCGGCTTTTTGTACTTCTTCGCCAAGGTCAATTACTTTATCAGGATGATATTTCACTGCCATTCTTCGATATGCTTTCTTTACTTCTTCGTCTGAAACATGAGGTTCTATCTCCAGTATTTGATAATTGCTGTTAACATCCCGGAAATACATTGCTTTCAAGGAAGTGAAATCGGCAGTATCTACACCTAAATAATTCGCAATGGTTTGTATGGTTTGCAATTCTAATTCGTGCACATGCCCATCGGCTTTTGAAATGCCAAACAAGTAATGTATAATTTGCAGTCGTTGTGCAACCGGCATATACTGTTTTATCTGGTAACAAACCTGCATTAAAGGAATTTCCTGCTTCAAAATTTCTTTCAACATGAGCATTTGTTGCTGTGCATGGTCTTCACCAAATTGCTGAACAAGAAATTTCCGTACATACTCTAACTCACTCTTTAAGGTTTTTCCATCACTCTTCATCACAGCAGCAGACAGTACCAACAAACTGGCTGCAAAATCGCCCACCTGATGAACATTTCCAGGGGAACTGAAAGCACCAGGATCATTAATTTGAACTGTAACGCTTGCTGCATCAAATGCGGAACCCAATGCAAACCCTAAAACAGCGCCTAACGGACCCCCTAAAGCCCAGCCTAATCCTCCTCCGAGCCATTTACCAAATTTTAATTTTGCCATAAATAATAAATTTATTTTCCGCGAAATTACATTATTTGAATTACCTAAAAACAAAAAGACAGTAAAAATGGTAAAGTATAATTATCTTTAACCCCCGAATTAAAGAATAACAGGCAGATAACAGATGAATAATTTACTTTTTGTTTTTTTAGGAGGCGGATTGGGAAGCATAGCCCGGTATGGCATTTCAGAAATGGTCAAATCCAATTTTAAAACGGCTTT
Source organism: Bacteroidota bacterium (assembly GCA_025363555.1). Classification (GTDB taxonomy): domain Bacteria; phylum Bacteroidota; class Bacteroidia; order 2-12-FULL-35-15; family 2-12-FULL-35-15; genus 2-12-FULL-35-15. The sequence goes on from JANYDQ010000324.1 coordinate 9,956, forward strand.
TCCTGTTGCCACGCTTTGTTCCAATGTTATCAGTTGTCTTATTCTTGCCTTGACAGTAGGTATTTTTAGTTATAAAACGGGTTCAAATTCTGCACTAAAGTTATTGATTGTAGTAGGTTTTTGTGGCGGGTTTAGCACTTTTTCTTCTTTTAGTTATGAAACAGTTGAATTAATGCGAACAGGAAATACGCTGATTGCCATCGCTAATATTGTAATAAGTGTTACCGTTTGCATTGGGTTAATTTATTTTTTAAGTAAACAATCTTTATAAAATTATTGAATGAAAAAAATTATTCTTCTTGTTGGTTTTGTAAGCATATCATCTATATTAATTTCATGGGGTATTTTCGGACACGAACATATAAACAAAGCCGCAGTAATGGCTTTGCCTCAACCTCTGCAAACTTTTTTTTATAATCATATTGATTTTGTAACCCAGGAATCCACTGTTCCTGATTTGAGAAAATATACATTGATGGACAAATCAGAAAACCCAAGACACTTTATTGATATGGAAAATTTTGGTTCAGTGGATAGTTTGCCTAAAACTTTAAAAGAAACAAAAGATAAATACGATGAAAAGTTTTTGTCTCAAAATGGAATATTGCCTTGGTATATGGAAGACCTTATGGACAAGCTCACCAAATCATTTAAAGAAAAACGCAAAACAGAAATACTTTTTATTGCTGCTGATTTAGGTCATTATATAGGAGATGCTCACATGCCATTGCATACTTCAGTTAATCATGACGGACAGCAAACCAACCAAAGGGGAATTCATGCTTTATGGGAAGCGCAACTCCCGGAGATGTTCGGAAACAATTATAATTTTTACACAGGGGAGGCAAAATTTATTCCTGATATTCGCAAAGAAATCTGGAGAATTATTTCATCTTCTCATAGTTTAGTAGATACTCTTTTAGCAGCTGATAAAAAAATACGAAATAAAATTCCTGAAGATAAAATGTATAGAAAAGATGCTAACGGAACGATTGCAAAAAATAAATTCGGCAGCATTATTTATAGTGATGATTACGTAACCCAATTAAATACTGCTTTAAAAGGAATGGTGGAAAAACAAATGCGAGCCTCTGTTTCAGATCTTGCCAACTTTTGGTATACAGCGTGGGTAAATGCAGGAAAACCCGACTTAAATACGTTGGATGCTCCCGAAGTAACAAAGCGGAATAGCCAGCCTTTAAAAGAAGACGTAAAACTCTGGAAAAAAGGAAAACTGTTTGGACCGGATGGCGAAAAGGATTTTTAAACTTCTCAGAACGAGCTTTGTGCTCGTTTGGAGGTTACATAACAAATAAATAATTTCAGATGAAAAAAATTATCCCAATTTTATTTTCCTCATTTATATTTATAACAGTTCAGGCGCAGACAACAAAACCAAAAATAGTAGTAGGAATTGTAATTGACCAGATGCGTTATGATTATATTTATCGTTACTGGGATAAATTTGGAAACGATGGTTTTAAGCGTTTGGTTAATGAAGGGTTCTTTTGCAGAAATACTAATTATAATTATGTGCCTACTTATACCGGTCCAGGGCATGCTTCCATTTATACGGGTACAACTCCTGCTGTTCATGGAATCATCTCTAATGATTGGTTCGACAAAGTAACCGGGAAAGACATCTATTGTGTTACTGATAATAATGCAAATCCTGTTGGAACTGCTGCTCCGGAAGGAAAACGTTCACCGGTAAATATGCTTACCACCACCATTACCGATGAATTACGAATTTCATCCAACATGAAATCAAAAGTAATCGGCATTGCATTAAAAGACCGAAGTGCCATATTGCCTGCCGGACATACTGCAAATGCGGCTTATTGGTATGATGGAAGTTTTGGAGGGTTTATAACCAGTACCTATTATATGAAAGAACTTCCTGTATGGGTGAATGATTTTAATAAAAAAGAACTAGCAAAAAAATATTTGAGTCAGTCATGGAATACCATTTTACCAATTGAACAATACACCGAAAGTTTGCCTGATGATAATAAATATGAATTTATTGCCAAAGGGGAAACAAAACCGGTGTTTCCGCATAACTTACCGGAGCTACGGGTTTTAAATGGCGGGTTAAATATGATTCGTTCCACACCTTTCGGCAATTCTCTTACAAAAGATTTTGCAATAGAAACCATTCAAAAAGAAAATATGGGGAAATCAACTTCAACTGATTTTCTTGCCATTTCCTTTTCTTCCCCGGATTATATAGGACATACTTACGGACCTAATTCAGTTGAACAGGAAGATGATTACATTCGTTTGGATAAAGACCTGGCGGAGTTGTTAAAGTTTATTGAAACCCAAGTTGGAAAAAATAATGCTCTGGTTTTTTTAACTGCCGATCATGCAGCTCCTGAAGTTCCTAATTATTTAACCGATTTAAAAATTCCTTCCGGATATGTGAATGAAAAGAAGATGGCCGATTCATTAAAAAAACATTTATTAAAAAATTATGGCGACACGCTTGTTCTTTCTTTTTCCAACCAGCAGGTGTTTTTGAATCACAAATCGATTGATTCAAAAAAATTAATGCTTTCATTAGTGGAAGAAGATGTGGCTGAGTTTTTACAACAATTTGCAGAAGTATCCGAAGTAACTACTTCTGCTGCACTCAACAATTCACAATTTACCGAAGGTTCACGCTACCTGATGCAAAAAGGATATAATGCAAAACGTTCAGGCGATGTGCTTATTAATTATTTACCTGCTTACATAGATTATATGCCAACCGGAACTACTCATGGTTCACCGTATAGCTATGATACTCATGTTCCACTTTTATTTTTTGGATGGAATATTAAACAGGGGAGTTCTTCTGAACAGGTTTATATAACAGATGTTGCAGCAACTCTTGCTATGATGCTGAATATTCAGTTTCCGAACGGTTGCACCGGAAAACCCATTTCGTTTTTAGTAAAATAAAAATATACCCTTGGAGATTGTTGTAAATACACGTCTTTTGATAAAAGACAGACTGGAAGGCATTGGCTGGTTTACTTTCGAAACCTTGAAACGCATTACTAACAATCATCCTGACGACCATTTTATTTTTTTGTTTGACAGAGATTATGATGAAGAATTCCTTTTTTCGGATAACATTACTCCCATCATTCTTTCTCCTCAGGCTAGACATCCTTTTCTTTTTTACTGGTGGTTCGAATTTACGGTTTCCAATTTTTTAAATAAATACAAACCAGATTTATTTCTTTCGCCTGACGGATACATGTCCTTAAAAGCCAACTGCAAGCAACTGGCAGTAATTCATGATTTAAGTTTTGAGCATTATCCAAATGATGTATCTTACATTGTCAGGAAATATTACAAACATTTTTTTCCTAAGTTTGCTCATAAAGCAACTCGAATAGCAACTGTTTCCGAATTTTCTAAAAAGGATATTGTAAAACAATATGAAATAAATCCTTCATTGATTGATGTAGTTTATAATGGCTGCAACGAGAGTTTTCAGTCTATTGACGAAGAATTACAAACTGCAACTAAACTTCGGTTTTCGGAAGAGTGCGATTACTTTTTATTTGTGGGAGCATTGCATCCCCGTAAAAATATTTCAAGGTTATTTGAAGCATTTGATAAATTCAAATCTACTTTATCGAGTAATGTTAAACTGGTAATAGTGGGCGAAAAGTATTATTGGACAAGTGATATAAAAATGACTTACATCAGTATGAAATTTAAAGAGGATGTGATTTTTACCGGGAGATTATCTTCAGAAAATTTACAAGCTGTTATTGCATCTGCCCTTGCAATGACGTATGTGCCTTATTTCGAAGGTTTCGGTATCCCGATTCTCGAAGCTTTTAATTGCGATGTTCCGGTTATTACGAGCAACATCACTTCTATGCCCGAAGTAGCCAGAGATGCAGCATTGCTGGTTGACCCCTTTTCTGTAGATTCTATTGCTGATGCCATGTTATATCTTTACAAAGACGAGGACATGCGAAATGTACTGATTGCAAAAGGGCGAAAAAGAAAACTGGATTTCAGTTGGGACAAAACTGCCGCAGCGCTTTGGGAAAGTATGGAAAAAACAATAAAAGGTTAATAGTGATTAGTGAATGCTAAAAAAATATTTTGATAAAATTTTAATTGAAGCCGGATGTGATGAAGCCGGCAGGGGTTGCCTGGCTGGCGATGTGTATGCTGCAGCTGTTATTTTGCCTAAAAATTTTAAAAATAAAATGCTGAATGATTCAAAACAATTAACCGATAAGCAGCGAAAAGAACTTCGCCCCATTATTGAAGAAAACGCCATTGCCTGGAGCGTTGCCGGTGTGAGCGCACAGGAAATAGATGAAATAAATATTCTGAACGCCTCTTTCCTGGCTATGCACAGAGCTATTGAAAAATTAAATACAATTCCTGAAAGTTTATTAATTGATGGAAATCGTTTTAAGAAATATAAAGACATTCCTCACAACTGTATCATTGAAGGCGATGCAAAATACATGAGCATTGCTGCGGCATCTGTACTTGCCAAAACATACCGTGATGATTATATGGATAAACTACACCAAGAATTTCCGCATTACGACTGGATAAACAACAAAGCCTACGGAACCCCGAAACATCGCGAAGCGATAAAAAAATATGGAGTTACCATTCATCACCGAATGAGCTTTCGGTTATTACCTGAACTATTAGAACTTGAGTTTTAGAAAGTGTAAATTTGTAAATTCGTAACGATTCGTAGTTCGCAATCAATAATACAAATCGTCCGATTTCAGCCTTAGGTATTTTCTCACGGCAAGAGAAGTACTTATCCACGAAATAATTATTCCAAGTAAAATTACAATCCCGAAAAGCGAAGCCAGCACATTAGGGTCTTCCAGCTCCGCCAGTTCAGGCATTTGCTTTTGCAATACATATAAAAATCCGATTAACATTCCGATGGCTATGATAGCTCCGTACACCCCATGTTTAATGCCTTTCATCACAAAAGGCCGCCTTATAAATCCCTGGGTGGCACCCACGAGTTGCATCGTTTTTATAATAAACCGTTTGCTGTAAATGGTAAGTCGAATGGTATTATTAATCAGCGCAAGTGCAATAATCATCAGCAATCCGCTAAAAATTAGAATCACCAAGCTTATTTTTTTCACATTCTCATTTATCATATTCACCAGCGATTTTTGATACACTACTTCCTTCACCAGTTTACTATCCAGCATTCCTTTTTCTATCCAGTTCAAACTATCTGCGTTGGCATATTCCGCTTTTAAATGCACATTGATGGACGAAAGCAAAGGATTGTACCCCAAAAAACTGATAAAATCTTCGCCTAAATCTTTTTTCAGGCGCGCTGCCGCTTCTTCTTTGGTAATATATTCTGTAGATTTTACATATCGCGAAGCATCCAGTGTTTTTGTTAAATGTTCCACATCCACCTCTTTGGCACTCTCATTCAAAATAACCTGGAAACCGATATTCTCTTTCACATTATCCGACAGTTTGCGGGTGTTGAGTACAATTATGCCCAGCAAACCAAGCATAAACAATACCAGCGAAAGGCTTACTACCGTTGTAATGGATGAACCTGCTAATTTGCGTTTTGAATATTTATCCGACACTTTTAAAAAATTTGATGAATAATTGAACTTAAAATGGATGGCTAAAAATAGGTATTTTATTTATACCCCATTTTCTAAAATACGATTGAAATAAACAATTCAAAGTTAATAACCCTTCCTCTACAAGACGCATAAATTTTTTGGAGAATCATTCTTTTTAATCTTGCTTTCGTTTTTTTTGGGTTGGGCGTGTCCCCGATGAAGAATCGGGGACCGGGCTTTTCCCTTCAATCTTTTTTGTCCCCCCGCCCATTTCAACGCAACAAAAAAGGATTTTCGCTACAATCCCTCACGCTGCGCTTCCGGCAGTTCGCTCTTAGATCCCCGCAATTTAACTCCCCACACCCGGAATTTCGAAGCGTATGCACGGGTTTTTGCTCCCCACATCCGTATTTTTACTCCCCACATCCGTGCATGCGCTCCATATTTCTTGCCCAAAACAACCATTTTTCATCATTATTATTCCCAAAACCAATAATAAGCCCCAAATTAAGGCAAAGCAGTTGAAACTTCAAAAACACTTATACCTGCCCAAAAACAGTAAATAACACGTTTATTGCATAATTCTTTATTTTGACCCGTTTTGTGCTGCTTTTCAGGCAACCGGTGGCTTGAACTTCACCAAACGGAAAAAGTTGAGTTTTACAAAATTCGTATCTTCGCACCCCTTATAATAATATTGTATATAAAATGGAATACAATTTCAGAGAAGTAGAGAAAAAATGGCAACAGTACTGGAAGGAAAACAAAACCTTTAAAACCGAAAATAAATCCTCCAAGCCTAAATATTATGTATTGGATATGTTCCCATACCCATCCGGTGCAGGGTTACATGTTGGGCATCCTTTAGGTTATATTGCTTCCGATATTTTTGCTCGTTATAAAAGATTGAAAGGATTTAATGTATTGCACCCGATGGGATACGATTCCTTTGGTTTGCCTGCCGAACAATATGCCATTCAAACAGGACAACATCCCGAGATTACTACTAAAACAAACATTGCCCGTTACCGTGAACAATTGGATAAGATTGGTTTTTCTTTTGATTGGGACAGGGAAGTACGCACTTCCAATTCTGATTATTATAAATGGACTCAATGGATTTTTATCCAGCTATTTAATTCGTGGTATAATAAAAAAACAAATAAAGCAGAGAATATTTCTTTGTTGATTAATGAATTTGAAACAAAGGGAAACGCCAATATAAATGCTGCCTGTGAAGAAACAAAATTATTTACCGCTTCAGATTGGAAATCATTTTCAGAAAAAGAACAATCTGATATTTTATTGAATTATCGCCTTGCTTTTTTAAGCGATACGATGGTTAACTGGTGTCCGCAATTGGGAACTGTGCTGGCAAACGAAGAAGTGAAAGATGGAGTTTCAGAACGAGGTGGTTATCCCGTAGAACGGAAATTGATGAAACAATGGAGTTTGCGGATTACTGCTTATGCAGATAGATTATTAAAAGATTTGGATGGGATTGACTGGACAGAAAGTATTAAAGAAGCGCAACGGAACTGGATTGGGAAGAGTGAAGGGACTTCTCTTAAATTCCAGATTTCAAATTCCAAATTGCAGATTGAAGTGTTTACTACAAGACCTGATACCATCTTCGGAGTTTCTTTTGTAACACTTGCCCCTGAGCATGAATTAGTTTCTCAGATTACAACGAATGATAGAAAAAAAGAAGTGGACGAATACGTTACTGCCGCTAAAAACCGAAGCGAAAGAGAACGGCAGGCTGATGTAAAAAAGATTACGGGAGTATTTACAGGTTCTTATGTAGAGCATCCATTTACAGGAAAACAAATTCCTATCTGGATTGGAGATTATGTTTTGGCAGGTTATGGAACAGGAGCAGTAATGGCCGTTCCGGCTCACGATACAAGAGACTTTGCTTTTGCAACTCATTTTGGTTTGGAAAAACCAATTGTTATACTTCCTGCTGTTGATTGGGATTTTGCTGATGCTTCTTACGATGAGAAAGCAGGTAAGCTTGTTAATTCAGATTTCTTAAATGGACTGGAAGTAAAAGAAGCCATTAAAAAAGCAATTGAAGTAATTGAAGAAAAAGGGTTGGGAAAAGGCAAAACTAATTTCCGATTGCGCGATGCTATCTTTGGACGTCAGCGTTACTGGGGCGAACCTATTCCTATCTATTATGAAAATGGAATTCCAAAAGTATTGAATGAAAATGAACTTCCATTATTGCTTCCCGAAGTAGATAAATATCTTCCAACTGAAACAGGAGAGCCGCCTTTGGCAAGAGCAGCAGATTGGAAATACAAAGGTAAGTTTGAATACGAATATTCTACAATGCCGGGATGGGCAGGTAGCAGTTGGTATTTCCTGCGTTATATGGATGCACATAATGACAAGAATTTTATAGGTAAGGAAGCAATTGATTACTGGCAAAATGTTGATTTATATATTGGTGGTGCAGAGCACGCCACAGGACATTTATTATATGTTCGTTTCTGGACAAAGTTTCTGAATGATTTAGGATTGATTCCTGTTATTGAGCCTGCAAAGAAGTTGATTAATCAGGGAATGATACAGGGACGTTCAGAAAAAATCTTTAAGGTAATACCAAAAACAGATAAAAAAGATGGATTTGGCATTTATCCAGAAACTGGTACGACTGCGATATTTTCCAAAAAAGAAAATGATAAATGGGAGATTGAAGTGATTAGTGATTATTCTTTGGGACTTATAAGTTCGGAAATAATTCAAGAGTGCGCAGATATTGCAGAGAAGAATGGTTTTTTATTTGTTCCTAACTACGTACCTAATGAACTTGTTAATTCTACTATGGGGATTGAGAAATCTGGCGAACTAAAGTTAAACGACTACATAAATTATCTAGGAGAAAATCGTCCAAATAATTTAGCCCTTTCTGGTGCAACTGGAACAGTTCACGTTTCAATAACTCAAGAGTCCCAACTTAATTCATTAAGGTTTAATACCCAGTCTGAAATTGAAAAACTTTCAAAATCTAAATTAAATATAATTAACCCGGATATAATAGTTGAACAACATGGTGCAGATTGCCTGCGTTTGTATGAAATGTTCCTTGGTCCTTTGGAATTATCAAAACCTTGGAACACCAATGGAATAAGTGGAGTAAGTAATTTCATTCGCAAGCTATGGAGATTATATCATAATGGAGATAAATTAAATGTAAGTGATGAACCAGCTACAAAGCCTGAGTTAAAAGTTTTACACAAGACTATAAAGAAAATTATTTTTGATATTGAGAATTTCTCTTTCAATACATCAGTAAGTAATTTTATGATTTGTGTAAATGAATTAACCGAGTTGAAATGCAATAAACGAGAAATACTGGAGCCTTTAGCAATTATTATTGCTCCTTATGCTCCACATATTGCAGAGGAACTTTGGAATCAGTTAGGACATAATGAAAGTATTACTTACGCTACTTTCCCTGAATGTAAAGAAGAGTATCTTATTGAATCTGCTTTCAGTTATCCTGTTTCATTTAATGGTAAAACCCGTTTTTTCCATGAATATGACTTATCCTTAACAAAAGAAAATATTGAAAAAGAAGTTTTGACCCTGGAACAAACTATAAAATATCTGGAAGGAAAAACGCCCAAAAAAATCATTGTGGTTCACAATAAAATTGTCAATATTGTCATATAAATTGAGGTTTTAAACTGGCACACCGTTTGAACTGTAAAATGTCAACTGCTTTAAATCACTTGGGGTTTTACGAAAGTATATGATAATCAGTTAATAGAATAATTAATTTTAAAAAGGAATGAAAAAATTTGTTTTAATAGATAGCCTCTTATTACTAATAGCCATCGCTTTTTTTTCTTTTAAAGGGGAAAAGGAATTACCCTCAATTCAGAATGACGGTCCGGTAAAAGAACTTCCTTTTGTAAAAAACGAAGCCTTTAAGCGCGGTGAGGTATTAACCTTCCGGATGCATTACGGAATTGTAGAAGCCGGGATTGCCACACTGGGCATTACAGATGATGCAAAAGAATTTGCCGGCAGAAAAACATTTCATATAGTTGGTTTAGGTGTTACCAAAGGTGCATTTGAATTTTTTTATAGTGTGCGAGATAAATATGAAACTTTTATTGATGAGCAAGCCATTATTCCATGGATGTTTGTACGCCATGTAAATGAAGGCGGATATAAAATAGAGCAAAGCTATGTGTTTAACCGTTATAACAAAAAAGTGGACGTGGGGGGTGGAGAAACTTTTCCGATAGAACCTAATATGCAGGATATGCTGTCGGCTTTTTATTCTGCCCGTACTTTAGATTTAAGTGCTGCCAAAGAAGGAGAAATATTTTCTATCAATTGTTTTATGGATAAAGAAGTATGGCCCCTTAAAATAAAGTTTATTGGCAAAGAAACTGTTACTACTGATTTAGGAACATTCAGATGTTTAAAGTTTCGTCCTATTGTTCAGAAAGGACGTGTGTTTAAACACGAAGAAGATTTGAATGTATGGATTACTGATGATAAAAATCATGTCGTTATAAAAGGCCAGGCAGATGTTTTGGTAGGCTCTATCAAAGCAGAACTTACTAACTACACTGGTCTTGCCAATCCTATTTCTAAGGTGGAATAAATTCACTTCCCGTTTAGTTTATTAAACCTGATGATAAAAATCATCTTTGCCATTTATTGTTTTTATCTACCTTCGCCCTGTATTTAATACTTAGAATTTAGAATTTAACAACATGGAACTGAAACCCGAAATTATTGAACGTATAAAACTCCTGGACGAAAAGTACCAGGCAATGGGACAAGATTTATCTTCCTACCTGGATGGTTTGCTGTATGCTGATTATCTTACCTATTGGGATTATATTCATCTGGATACTTTATTGAGTTTGCAAACCCCGAAAACAAATATTCCTGACGAAAAGATTTTCATCATGTATCACCAGGTAACGGAATTGTATTTCAAATTATGTTTGCACGAATATCATCAAATAGCCGAAAACAAAAACATTGATGTAAAATTTTTTACTGCCCGTATCACCCGCATCAATCGTTATTTTGATGCACTTATTACTTCTTTTGATATTATGGTAGATGGAATGGACCCGCAGCAATTTTTGAAATTCCGTATGAGTTTATTGCCTGCAAGTGGCTTTCAGTCGGGTCAATACCGAATGATAGAAATATGCTCTACTACTTTTAAGAACCTTGTTGCCAAAGATGTTCGTGATACATTTAGTGATGATGCAAGTGATGAGCAGATTGAAAAAATGTATGAACATATTTACTGGAAAGCCGGGGCAACAGAATTGTCAAGTGGTAAAAAAACATTAACACTGGTTCAGTTTGAAGAAAAATACCAGGCACAATTTATTTCTCTGGCAAAGAAATTTAAAAAAACGAATCTTCTATCTATCTATAAATCATTATCAAAAGAAGACCAGGATAATGAACAATTGAAATTAGCGCTTCGCCAAATGGATGTGAATGTAAACATCAACTGGCCCCTTTCGCATTATAAATCAGCAGTTCGTTATTTGCAAAAAGACCCCGAAGATATAGCCGCAACGGGAGGAACCAATTGGCAGAAGTATTTGCCTCCCCGTTTTCAAAAACGTATTTTTTATCCTGAACTTTGGAATGAAGAAGAATTGGGTGAATGGGGAAAAGGATGGGTGAAAAGTGTGATTTTTTCTCAATAAAAGGGTGTTATTCTTTGAGAATAGTACTACCGGGTATGTTATCAGGAAAGCTAACATCTTGATTTTAAACAAAAATTCCTTTAATTCCTGTATAAACACTTTTGACACCAAAAGTTCAATCTTTCGCTTCAAAAAATATTCTTTTGGCTTCAAAAAATTATTCTTTGACTTCAAAAAATATTCTTTTCGCTTCAAAAACTAGTCTTTCACACCAAATATTTTCTCTTTCGCTTCAAATTTTTGGCTTCCAAAAATACATCCTTCACACCAAAAGTTCAATCTTTGGCTTCAAAACATTTTAAATTGGGATTATAGAAGATTTTGAGAGGCGGAAAGGAAAGAAGCTATAGATATTAATAAGAGTCGACCAGTGGATTAATGGCTCTAAAATCCCGACTTATTCGGGGGTGGGCTGCCTATCAATTTATTCATTACTTCAGTCTGCCTTCTTATGGATTCATCATGTATTAATTGATACAAACCTTTTATAAATTCTTCCGGCAGCCCTATCTGGTTGCCGCTCTCAATACCCGATTCAATTAGTTTTTTCCAATGAGATACCTGGAGAATGGTAATATTATTTTCTTTTTTATATGCCCCTATTTGGGCGGAAATTGCCATTCGTTTGGCTAATATTTCCAATAATTCATTATCCAGTTTATTAATAATGCTTCTCAACTCCTCCAGTTTGGTTTGCAGTTCAATGTTTTCTATAGAAGAAGAACGAATTTGTAAATCGTCTATTATTTGCTTTAGCTGAAGTGGAGTTACCTGCTGCTTTGCATCGCTTAGTGCTTCTGCCGGTCGGCAATGTGTTTCAATCAACAAACCATCCATATCCATATCCATTGCTTTTTGGGCAATGTAAGGAATAAGTTCAGGAGTTCCGCCAATGTGAGACGGGTCGCAAATAACAGGCAGTTCGGGACAGGCAGCTTTTAATTCAATTGCCAATTCCCATTTAGGGGAATTGCGAAAAGGTCCGTTGTCATACGATTGAAACCCGCGATGAATAGCTACAATTTTTGTTATTCCTGCATTATTTACCCGTTCCAATGCGCCTATCCATAATTGCAAATCCGGATAAATGGGATTTTTTACAAACACAGGAATGTCCACTCCTCTTAATGCTTCTGCAATTTCCTGTACGGAAAACGGATTGACAGTTGTTCTTGCTCCAATCCATAAAATATCAATGCCATGTTTCAAACATTCTTCCACATGAGTTGCTGTAGCTACTTCGGTAGAGGTAAGTAAGCCCGTTTGTTGCTTTACCATTTGCATCCATTTCAAACCCACATTTCCTATTCCTTCAAAGGTATTAGGGCGTGTTCTTGGTTTCCAGATGCCGGCTCTGAAAATACTGTTGGGATAAAATGCTGCTATCTGTTTGGCTGTAGTCAGCATTTGTTCTTCGCTTTCGGCACTGCACGGACCGGCAATAAGCAATGGTTTCGTGTAATCAGGAAACCAGGCAGAAAGAGGTGTGATATTTAAGTTAAGTTTCATAAAACAATCACCCCTCTCCTTTATCCTCCCCCCAAAGGGGAGAGGGAGGGACGTGAAAAACAATAATTTAATTTAGTACTTCAAAAGCCTCCCCTTCGGGAAGGTTGGTGGGGTTTTACCAACCCAATATCCACGCGAACATTAATGGTGCCACAATGGTAGCATCACTTTCCACAATAAATTTAGGGGTATGTATATCTAATTTTCCCCAGGTAATCTTTTCGTTTGGAACAGCTCCTGAATAGGAACCATAACTGGTGGTACTGTCAGAAATCTGGCAGAAATAACCCCAGAAAGGAATTTCGTGCATGCCCATATCCTGGTATAACATAGGGACAACGCAAATAGGGAAATCTCCGGCAATGCCGCCTCCAATCTGGAAGAACCCAATTCCTTTTCCACCTGAATTTTTTGGATACCAATCCGCCAGCCAAGCCATATACTCAATGCCCGACTTCATAGTGGATGCCTTTATTTCTTTTTTAATTACATAAGAAGCAAAAATGTTTCCCATGGTACTGTCTTCCCAGCCCGGAACTACCATTGGCAGGTTACGTTCAGCAGCGGCAAGCATCCATGAATCTTTCGGGTCTATTTCATAATATTGTTCCAGCACTCCACTCTTCAACATCATGAACATGTATTCATGCGGAAAATATCTTTCTCCTTTATCATCTGCATCTTTCCATAATTTATGAATGTGTTTTTGTAATCTTCTGAACGCTTCTTCTTCGGGAATACAAGTGTCAGTTACTCTGTTATAATGGTTCTCTAATAAATCCCATTCGTCCTGGGGGGATAAATCTCTGTAATTAGGAACTCGTTTGTAATGAGAATGGGCCACCAGGTTCATAATGTCTTCTTCCAGATTGGCACCTGTGCAGGAGATAATATCTACTTTGCCTTGGCGAATCATTTCTGCCAACGATTTTCCTAACTCTGCCGTACTCATTGCCCCGGCAAGAGTTACCATCATTTTCCCTCCTTCGGTAAGGTGTGTTTCATACCCTTTGGCAGCGTCAACTAATGCGGCTGAATTAAAATGTTTGTAATGTTTTTCTATAAATTGCGATACTGGTCCTTTGTTAGTCATAATATATATGTGTTAAATTTGAGGTGCAAAAGTAGAAATAATATGATGATAATATTAACTGTTGATTAATATTCAAAACCAATTATTGCCATCTACCTAAATAATAATACATTTGCATTGAAATTTTAAAAGAGGCGAACATCCTACAATTCTTCGAGCCCGAAGAATGAAACCGCTTCCAATCACAACAACAAACTTTTATTAAAATTAAATTAAATGAAAAAACTATTACTATCGGTATTTGCGCTTGGCGCATACATTACTGTGAATGCACAGTGCAGCGATTTATTTATTTCCGAATATGTGGAAGGAACAGGTAATAACAAAGCGATTGAAATTTACAATCCTACCAACAGCGCCATTAATATGAATAATATGTACCGTCTTATCAGATACAGCAACGGGCAGTCGGAAGCGGCAGGCAATGTTACTCCCAATGCTCCCATCAGTTTGGGCACACATGTTATAGGTCCTCATGTTGCCTGGGTTATTGTGCTGGACAGGCTTACACCACCTGTACAGTCGGTAGATGGTCCAATTGTGGATGCTGCATTGCAGGCAAAAGCCGACACCTTTTTATGTCCAACATATAGTGTAAGTTATGCTATGTACTTTAATGGAAACGATGCAGAATGCTTACAAAAAACACCCGATGGAGGAACTACATGGAATGATGTGGATATTTTTGGGATGATAGGCGATGCAAATATGGTGGGTTTGGATGGTACTGGTGGCTGGACCAATGTTTTTCCTTATTATGCTTCTTACGAATCTGCCTGGACGTATAACCATACCCTTATTCGCCATGCTAATGTAATGGGCGGAGTTTCGGTTAATCCTAATCCGTTTATTGTAAGCACACAGTGGGATTCATTGGTGGTGAATACGTTTGATAGTTTAAAAACCCATCATTGTAACTGCCCTGTTTCGTCCGGTATCAATGAAATTGATAACAGTGTTTCTGTTCAGCTTTATCCTAATCCTGCTAACGGCTACTTTACGCTTACTTCTACTGAAGGTATTATTAAAACAGAGGTATATAATATAATAGGGGAATTATTAATTTCTAAAGAAGGAAACAAAACCGACAAAAAAATGGTGATGGAAACTTCAACTCTTTCAAACGGTATATATATAGTGAAAACTATGTTTGATAAAAATAAAACGACCACTGTAAAACTTACTGTACAATAATTACAAACCTCCGAAGGGGCTCAAAGCTCCTTTGGAGGTAGTTGTTATCCTGCTCCAATGAACCGCATTTACTTACTTTTATTTATTCTCTTCAGTTCTTCTGTCATTGCCCAAAATGGCGAAATTAAAGGCACTGTAAAAGACCCTGCCACAGGCGAAACTATTGTGGGTGCATCCGTAATGTATGCCAAAGGCAAGGGAGCAGTAACGGACATTAATGGAAATTTTTCTATAAAAATAGATTCCGCAGGAGAATACACCCTTACTATTTCCTATGTAGGATATGGTGTTCAGACACAAAAGGTAAAAGTGGCTAATAAACCTGTGGTGGTTAATTTCGATTTAAAATCAAGTTCTTTGGAAGAAGTAGAGGTGGTGGCTGATGTAGCCCGCACCCGCGAAACACCTATTGCATTCTCCAATGTATCGTCAAAACAAATTGAAGAAGAGCTTGGAGCGCGCGATTTGCCAATGATTTTAAATTCCACTCCGGGTGTATATGCTACCGAGCAGGGCGGAGGAACAGGAGATGCACGGGTTAATGTGAGAGGGTTTGAGCAAAATACTGTAGCAGTTATGGTGGATGGGGTGCCTGTCAATGATATGGAAAATGGTAATGTGTTTTGGAGTAACTGGTCAGGCTTAAAAGACATTACCCGTTCCATTCAAATTCAGCGGGGACTTGGGGCATCTAAGTTATCTATTCCTTCCGTAGGCGGAACCATAAATATTATTACCAAAGGCATTGACGAGAAAAGAAGTGCGTTTATTAAACAGGAAGTAAATGATTTCGGGTTATACAAAACAGGTTTCGGGTTTAATTCAGGACAGTTGAAAGGGGGATGGGGATTTACTGTTGGAGGTTTTCGTCAATATGGTAATGGCTGGGCTGACGGAACTTATTCGGACGAGTGGGCGTATGTAGCCAAAGTACAAAAACGTTTCAAAAAGCATTTATTCACTATAAGTGTTAATGGTACTCCTCAATCGCATGGAATGCGTTATTCTTACCTGCCTATTGCTGTTTACAATAAGTCATTTGCCGAAAAATTAGGTATTAATACTGATGTGGCTTATGCTACTTCTACCTACACCACCCCGGCAATTGGCGAAAGAGGCATGAGGTATAATCCCGATTGGGGAACTATTACAGGAGATGGAGGTACAAGCGAAGGCAAGCCCGGCTTTTTATCCAAGCCAAATCATGGAAGCACTTTCAATAACTCTGTAAATTATTATAACAAACCTGCATTTAATCTTTCTCACTTTTGGACACCCAATGATAAGCTTACTGTAAGCACGATATTGTATCTTTCCATTGGTACTGGCGGACGAACAGGATTGAAAGTTCCAATTGCACCATTATATAACACCACGGGATTATTAAATGTTCAGCAATATTATGATGATAATGCTACTTCTTTTACAACTCAATACAGCACTACAGAGCATTCTGCAAAAAATTATCTGTCCATGATTCATAACGACCATTTTTGGTACGGAGGGCTTTCGTCATGGAATTATAAAGTAAATAAAAACCTTTCCGCATTTATTGGTATCGATGCCAGGTATTACCAGGGCAAGCATTACCAGTCGGTATATAATTTAATGGGTGCCGACTACGCCACCGATATAAAAGATTACAACCAACCAAGTGCCTTGTATCAGGGCGACCCAAACAGTAAGTATGCCATGAAGCGAATTGGTGATAAAGTAAGTTATTACAACGGCTCAAAAGTTTTATGGGGTGGATTGTTTGCCCAGGTTGAATATAAAAAAGATAAATGGACTGCCTTTATCACTGCCAGTATAGCTGATAAAGGATATCAGCGAATAGATTATTTTGCCAGAAAAGATTTACTGATTCCCGGAAATAACTATGCTCAGGTAATTGGCTGGGGTGATGATTTTTATTACAACGGGTCGCAACATCTTATTGCTTCTGCAAAAAACCATGATGTGGTGGCTGTTCATGGCGACACCACATTTGTTGGAAACAAATACATTTTGAACGCTACCAAATACAATAGTGATTCTCCGGAAGCCAAAACTGCTACTACCGATTTTAAATGGTTTTTGGGATATACTGTTAAAGGAGGCACCAACTATAATATTAACGACCATCATAATGTATTTATTAATTTGGGGTATATGAACATGGCTCCGGCATTCAATAATGTGTTCGACAACAGTAATCATTTATATTTAAACGTAAAAAACCAGTTGGTTTACGCCATTGAAGCAGGTTATGGATTAAAGCATCAGAAAGTTGCAGCCAATATTAATTTGTATTATACTATTTGGAACAATAAACCGTTTAGCGGAGTCTCTCCCGATGGAACAAGTTATAATATCAACGGGTTAAACGCTTTGCATAAAGGAGTAGAATTGGATTTTATTTATAAACTTATGAAAAATCTGGTTGTAGATGGAATTGTTTCCATCGGAGACTGGAAAACTACTTCCGGTTCAAAATCATACATCACCGACCAAAACGGACGAACAGTGGATAGTGTGGATTTCAGCGCAAAAAATGTGCATGTGGGCAATGCTGCACAAATACAATATGGAGGAAGTATTAAATATACCGTTATTAAAGGGTTGTATATCAAACCCCGCTTTACTTATTTTGCAAAAAATTATGCCAACTTCGACCCTAAGTTTTTGGTTAGAAGTGTTAATGCTACTACCGGAGCAGTTACGGACAACAGAGACAGAGATTCATGGAAAATGCCCAACTACGGATTGTTAGATATGTTTATCGGCTATGGGTTCAAAGTATGGAAAATGCAGTTAGATGCAAGTGCAGGAGTACTGAATGCCTTAAACACTATCTATATTTCGGATGCAAAAAATGCCGGCAACTTTGATGCTGCTTCCGCAAATGTATATATGGGGCTCGGCAGAAGAATTACCGCTTCGCTGAAAATTGGGTTTTAAGATAAATCAGACATTGTTCTTTACACATACCTCACCCCTCTATCCCCTCTCTTTGAAGGAACGAAACGGGGTAATAGGTGAAAATAGCAGTAGTTTATAAGATAGAATTATTTATACAAAGCACTTCACGCCCAGGCTCCCCTCTCCTTTTTTCAAGGAGAGGGGGCGGGGGTAAGGTCTTAAAGTAACAAAACAGCATTCGTTCTTTATTTCATGGAATATATAGTTTCTAAAACTTAAATTTGCAGACCGAACAAGTGGCAAAAGTTTTTCAAAACGTATGTTGACAGACCGAACAAGTGGCAAAAGTTTTTCAAAACACAGGTTGACAGACCGAACAAGTGGCAAAAGTTTTACAAAACGTATGTTGACAGACCGAACAAGTGGCAAAAGTTTTTCAAAACGTATGTTGACAGACCGAACAAGTGGCAAAAATTTTTCAAAACCTCGGTTCGCACAAATTACAAGTGGCAAAAATTTTACAAAACATAGGTTGTCCGATAGAACAAGTGGCAAAAGTTTTATAAGAGGTCACTTGTCCGACCTGCGGTTTCATGTTTTTTTTATAAAAGGTCACTTGTCCGTTGTGCGGTTTCGTGTTTGGGATTCAAAACATGAAACCGCACCTATGAAAATCAACACTTTACGCATAAATACGCCAAAAATGCAGTAGGAAAGAAAAAAAATAAGAGTAATCCCCTTTTGGCAGCAGGAAACAAAAGGAGAATTTTTATAAAAAATGAATTTTAAACTATTTTTCCCCTTCGGGAAATAAAAAAAATAGAGAAAAAAAATAAAATAAACGGAACAGATGAGAAATTTAATACACAATAATTAAATAACATACTTCAGGTACCGGCTCCCCTCCCCTTTTTTCAAGGGGAGGGGTCGGGGGTGAGGTCTTACAATAAATAACAATTAACAATTAAACAAAAACAATTAAAAACAAAAACAATGAAAAAAATTACCACCGCAATTCTATTTGTTATTTTAACAAATGTAACCGTGTTTGCACAGGCAACACTACCATTAACTTGGGCTTTTACAGGCTCCACCATACCCGCTACCGGCTGGACTACTGCCGGAACCGGCTGGGGATACTACACCGGCTCCGGAAACCCTGCCCCGGCAGGTAAGTTCAACGCCTCGGGAACTTCCTTAACCATTAATTTTAATTCCACTCCCGGAACGCTAACTTACGACATTACCGGGAACAACCTAAGCAATACCTGGACAGGCGATTTTGAAGTGCAGGAATCTTCCAACAATATTACTTATACTCTTGTGGGCACTGCATACACTACTTTAGCTAATTTTGGAACTACAGCAGGAACGTATTATCCGAAAACGGCTGCTTTACTTAACTCTACACGTTATGTCCGTTTTAATTTTGTTACTCATTCCATAGGAAACGTTGGTCTGGATAATATTAATATCGGAACAGGTGTTTCTACAGTTCAGGAAATGAGTGTTAAACACATGGCAACTGTTATTGTTAATGGTGGAACTTACACTACATCATCAGCAGTGGGCACACCGTTACCCATTAATTTCACAGTTTATAATTTAGGAACCGTAGGCACACTTAATCTTAACAGCGCAGCCCTGTCGGGTACTGCCATGGGCGATTACAGCATTACCACTTCATTGCCATTTTCGGTAGCGCCTTCCTCCAATTCTCCATTGGTTATTACGTTTACTCCTTCCGTTTCCGGAACCCGCAATGCTGTTTTAAGTATTGCTAATAACGATGCTACTGCAAATCCCTACCTTATTAATTTGAACGGAATAGGAGGAACCCTGGCAACCATGCCAACAGCACAACCCACAACATTAACTTTTCCGGTTATTAAATCGTATCGTATCATTGCTTCATTTACTGCCGCAGCCGGCACGCCAGACGGGTATCTTGTATTAAGAAAAACAGGAAGTGCCGTTACTGATATGCCTGTGTCGAGCACTGTTTATCAACGCGGAGATATGATAGGAAGCTCCAAAGTGGTATATTCTTCAGGCGCCACAGGGTTTATGCCAAACGATTTGAAAGCAAATACACAATACTTTTTTGCTGTATTTCCTTACAACGGTGTAGGTACTTACCGCAATTATCTTACATCATCTCCTTTGGCAGGAAGTGTAACTACCTCCGGCTCCATGATGTCTGGAGGGTTTTACAGCAGCATTAATACTTCAAGCCCTTCGCTTGTAACCGATTTACATACATTGACCAATCCTCATACCATACAATTATATGGCAGTTACGGATTGTTAATGATGAATTATTTATACCAGCGCGACACTACCGGGAATATGCACGTTGCCACTTGTGCTTACAGCGGAGAAAATATAGTGTACAGCGGACTTTTTGATTGGGTTTCCAATAACATGAGCCGCGAACATACCTATTGCCAAAGCTGGCAGCCAACCGTAAACGACCCTAACTTTATGAATCGCCCGGAGTATAACGATTATCACATGATAACCCCTACTGACCAGACGAATGTAAATGCAGTAAGAAGTAATTACCCGTTGGGTATTGTTGCTGGTGCTGCTACCTATACTTATCTCGGAGGTAAATTAGGATTGAACGCAGCGGGCAAAACCGTTTGGGAGCCCCGCGATTCGGACAAAGGAGATGCTGCCCGTTGTATGATGTATCAGTGTATTTGTTACACAGGAGTTGCCTACGCTGGCAACCCTAATACAAATGTGGTGTATCATGGAAGCTGGGGATTGCCTGCATACATTAGTGCTGCCATCCCTTACGGAGAAGACCAGAATGTATTGAAACTTTGGAACACCATGGACCCTCCAGATAACTTCGAAATTTCAAGAAATGATTTTGTAGATTCATTGCAGGGAAACCGTAACCCATTTATTGACCATCCTGAATATATTTGTTACATTAATTTCGACAGTATGACGTATGATTATAACAATCCCTGCATGGTAACCGGTATTGTTGAACATAATAATAACAATACCGATTTAATTTCTATTGCTCCGAACCCTAATACCGGAAATTTTGTAATTTATTATTCTTCCGCTAAAAATGAAAAGGTAACGATGAAGTTAATAGATATGCTTGGAAGAATTGTTTATACAGAAGAAACAAAAGTAAATTCAGGAAACACCCCGGTGGAAATGAATTTACAAAATCTAAGTAAGGGAATTTATTCGTTTGAATTTATTACCGAAAGCGGAAAACAAACACAGAAGCTGGTGATACAATAGTTGTTGTAAATCTTTTGTACGAAGTCCAAAGTATGCACTACTTTGGACTTTGTAGTTTATAGAAAAGACTCTTTATTTAACAAAGTTCATTACGGTTTCGAAAAATTCTTTGGGTTTGTCGGCATGTATCCAGTGGCCTGCACCGGGTATGGTTTGGAGTTTGTTTTGGAAAAATAAATCATCTATCATTGCAACATCATTATCTAAAATATAATTTGATTTTTCACCACGAATAAATAAAGCAGGAATAATATTATTGTGTTTCGAAATTATTTCTGCGCCAACATTTGCAATGTGTTGGTTGATTGCTTTGAGATTAAACCGCCATGCTAATTCGGATTCTGTTTTCCAATAGAGATTTTTTAATAGAAATTGTTTTGTGGGGTTATCAGGAATGGATTGAGATAAGATGGTTTCTGTTTCTTTCCTGGTTTTTACAAGATTAAAATCAACAGCATTTAACCCTTCCAGTACTTTATGATGATGCACAGGATAATATTTAGGAGCAATATCTACCACAATTAATTTATCGAGAAGTTTAGAATGTTGTAATGCAAACTGCATGGCTACCTTTCCGCCCATGGAATGTCCGAGCAAAATAGTTTTTTGAAGATTATTGTCTTCTATTAATTCTAAAACATCTTCGCTCATTACCTGGTAATTAAAATCATCACTATGTGGAGAGAGCCCGTGGTTCCGCAAATCTACGGCATAGACTTCGAAGTTTTGTTCTGCAATTAATTTGGCGTGGGTGGTCCAGTTATCGCCCTGGCCAAACAAACCGTGAAGGATAATGAGGGGTGTGCCGCTTCCGTATTTTCTATATGCTAATTTCATGATTTTATTTTTTACAGCTCTGCTTCCACACTACTTTGACAACTTCAGGATGAACATCGTGCGGTTTCACATGGAGCTTGCAGAATGAGTGCATTGGCTTTAACTATTTTTTAATTGGCGTAAATAAAGTTGAATGGCATTCTCTATTCCGAAATAAATGGCATCGGAAATTAAGGCGTGACCAATGGAGACTTCCTCTAAGCCGGGAATGTGTTTTGAAAAGTAATGAAGGTTTTGGAGGTTTAAATCGTGCCCAGCATTGATGCCGAGGTTTAATTGCAGTGCTTTGTTTGCTGCTATGATGAAAGGGTGTATGGCTTTTTCTTTATTAGATGGATATTGTTTGGCATAGGATTCGGTGTATAATTCTATCCTGTCGGTATTTGTTTCCTTTGCGCCTTCGAGCATTTTTATGTCCGCATCTACGAATATGGAAGTTCGGATTCCGGCATCTTTAAATTGTGAAATAATATCTTTCAAATAATCTTTATGAGTTACCGTATTCCAGCCATGGTTAGAAGTTATTTGCCCCAACGCATCAGGAACAAGAGTAACCTGTGCAGGCTTTATTTTCATTACCAAATCCATAAACTTTTTTTCTTTCGGATTTCCTTCCACATTAAATTCGGTGGTTAGTAAAGGTTTCAAATCCTCCACATCTTTATACCTAACATGTCGTTCGTCAGGGCGTGGATGCACTGTTATTCCCTGCGCACCATATCGTTCGCAATCGAGGGCAAATGTGAGGAGGTTGGGAATATTGCCTCCACGAGCATTGCGAAGAGTTGCTATTTTATTAATATTTACACTTAACTTTGTTGCCATCTTTTTAAAAATAAAGTGTAAAGCTAAAAAATTTGTAAGTTTGCAAGTAAATAAAAAAATAAAATGTTAGCAAAAGATATTGTTTCTGATTATATACCACCGTTAAAAGCTACTGAAAACAGTTTGATAGCGCTTAACTGGATGGAGGAATTTAAGGTGTCGCATTTACCTATTGTAAATAAAAAAGAATACCTGGGGTTGATTTCTGATACGGAAATTTATGATGCGCAACTGTCGGACGAGCCGTTTACGAAATGTAAGCTTACGCTGATACGTCCGTATGTTCTGGAAAGTCAGCATGTATATGAGGTAATAAAAATGATTTCGAACATGAACCTTACCTTGCTGCCGGTGCTGGATGCTGAATTGAATTATGCCGGAGTTATTCCTGCCGGGTCGTTAACCCATATTTTTTCTACCCTTGCTGCTACACGCGAACCGGGTGGTATTTTAGTTTTGGAAATGAACAACCTGGATTATACCATGACACAAATTGCACAAATTGTGGAAGGAAACGATGCCAAAATATTGAGTTGTTATATTAATCATATACCAGATTCCACAAGAATGGAAGTAACCTTAAAACTCAACAGGCAAGACCTGTCGGCAATTATTCAAACTTTTAACCGGTATAGTTATAATGTAAAAGCATCGTTTCATCAAAGAGAGTTTGGAGATGATATGCAAAGCAGGTGGGATAATTTTATGAATTACCTGAACATGTAATTTTACATGCAACCGTTTACGAATAATTTCTTTCCATGAAAATAGCTATTTACGCGCGTAATACAACCGATAATGTATCGGAACATATTCAAGTGTTGTTTAATAAACTCAAAGAATATAAAACCGAGGTGGTTATTTTTGAGCCATTTTATCATTTCATAAAAACTAAATTATCGGTTGAAGGAAATATAACTACTTTTTCTTCTCCTGCCGATTTGAAAGCAAAGGTGGATTACGTATTGAGTTTGGGAGGGGATGGCACTTTCCTGGAAACAATTACTTTTGTAAGAAACTCCGAACTGCCTGTATTAGGTATCAACACCGGGCGAATGGGTTTCCTGGCAAATGTGGCAAAAGAAGAAATAACGGATGCCATAGATGCCTTGATGAATAAAAAATATGCTATTGAACAACGAACCTTACTGCAAGTTACCCATCCCCAAAATTTGTTTGGTGAAGTAAATTATGGGTTGAATGAATTGACTATCCTGAAAAAAGATTCTTCTTCCATGATTATTATTCACACTTTTATCAATGGAAATTTCCTGAATTCTTATTTTGCCGATGGATTAATAATTGCAACACCTACCGGCTCTACTGCTTATTCATTGAGCTGCGGAGGACCATTAGTGATGCCGGGCTCACAAAATTTTGTGATTACTCCTATTGCTCCCCATAATTTGAATGTACGACCTTTGGTTATTTCTGATGATAATATTATCACCCTGCGGGTGGAAGGCAGAAGTCCGAATTACCTGTTATCATTAGATTCCCGCAATGTGGTGATTGATTCGTCCATTGAACTTACCTTGCAAAAGGCAGAGTTTTGCATTCATCTTATTCAACTTGAAAACCAAAACTTTTATACCACTATCAGGAATAAACTGCTATGGGGGCTGGATAGAAGAGTATAGTTTTTTAAAATAATTAATCTCCGAATACTATTCCTTTATGATTTACGAAAACACACTGGCATTTGCACAGCAAATGGATTCAAAGGATGGTTTAAAAGGCTATCGTGACAAGTTTTATTTCCCGTTGATGCACGGAAAAAAGACAATTTATTTTACCGGTAATTCACTTGGATTGCAACCAAAAACTACGCAGGATTATGTATTAAATGAATTGGAAGACTGGGCAACCTTTGGGGTAGAAGGACACTTTCACGCACGAAACAAATGGCTTTCTTACCATGAACAATTTGCTGCGCCTGTTGCAAAAATAGTGGGTGCATTGCCTGCTGAAATTGTAGTGATGAATCAACTCACAGTGAATTTGCATTTACTAATGGTTAGCTTTTATCGCCCTAATAACAAGCGATACAAAATACTGTGCGAAGCAAAAGCATTTCCTTCCGACCAGTATGCCATGCAATCGCAGGTAAAGTTTCATGGTTATAATCCAGGGGATGCTATTATAGAAATAGCTGCCAGGGAAGGGGAAAACTGCATTCGTGATGAAGATATTATTGAAGCGATAGAAAAAAATAAAGATTCTCTTGCGATGATACTGATAGGGGGAGTAAATTATTTTACGGGGCAGGTGTTCGATATGAAAGCCATTACAGAAGCCGGGCACAAAGCAGGAGCAATAGTTGGTTTTGATTTGGCTCATGCTGCGGGCAATCTAAAACTTCATCTTCATGATTGGAATGTGGATTTTGCCTGCTGGTGTTCGTATAAATATTTAAACTCCGGACCGGGCGGAGTGGCGGGAGTTTACATTAACGAACGCCATTTGACAGAAAAGGATATTCCCCGCTTTTCGGGCTGGTGGGGGCATGATAAAGGAACTCGGTTTAAAATGGAAAAAGATTTTGTTCCCATTCCTTCTGCCGAAGCATGGCAAATGAGCAATGCACCAGTACTTTCCATGGCGGCACATAAAGCCGCAGTAGATATTTTTGATGAAGCAGGAATGGATGCACTGGTTGAAAAAGCAGAATTGCTGACGGGTTATCTTGAATTTGTGATTGATGAAATAAATAAATCATTAGAACAAAAACTGGAAATAATTACTCCGAGAGATAAAACACAAAGGGGTTGTCAGCTATCTGTTGTAGCGCATGGAAGAGGAAAAGATTTATTTAATAAATTAACCGAAGCCGGTGTTATTTCCGATTGGAGAGAGCCCAATGTTATTCGTTGCGCTCCTGTGCCTTTGTATAATTCTTTTGAGGATGTTTTTACTTTCGGTGAGATTTTAAAAAGTTCATTATAGTAATGGCTCGCAAAGACGCAAAGAACGCCAGGAAACAACTAATAAAAAATGCACGCAAAGGCGCAAAGAAATAATTTCTAAAAACCCTTTGCGAACTTTGCGTCTTTGCGAGACATAATTTGGGAGAAACAAAAAACAGATATATTATGACTGAAAATGAAATCTCATCCGTTCTTTTAGATATATTTATTAAAGTTCATTCTGAATTAGGACCTGGATTATTGGAGAGTGTTTATGAAGAAGTTATATGCTATGAATTGACTAAAAGAGGAATTGCATTTCAAAGACAACAAGGCATCTCTGTTATTTATGATGATAAAAAAATGGAAGTTGGTTTTAGGGCTGATATAGTAGTTGAAAAGAAAGTGATTGTTGAAATTAAATCTGTGGAACAAGTTCTACCGGTACATTTCAAAATTCTTTTGACTTATTTAAGACTTACGGAAATTAAATTAGGGTTATTAGTTAATTTTAATGTCAATCTTATTAAAGACGGTGTTAAGCGCGTTGTAAATAATTTATAAATAATAAACTTTGCGCTCTTTGCGTCTTTGCGAGACATCTTTCAAATGAAACCTATCAAATTTAAAACAACACTTACTAAAATGGGCGCATGGACAATGGCAATTGCTACTGTTGATACAAAGAAAATATTTGGAACCTCAGGATACATTCGAATAAAAGGAACTATAGATGGAGTGCCTTTTAAAGGACTTTCATTAATGCCAAGAAAAGAAGGAAGTCATATAATGGCTATAAAAGCTAAGTTTCGCAAAGCAATACGAAAAGAAGCAGGTGATACAGTGGAATTAATAATTGAAAGAGATTACGATGAAATGGAAATTCCGGATGAACTGATAGAAGCATTTGAAGCCAGTCCGGAAGCAAAGAAAATGTTTGATTCATATTCTTATTCCAATAAAAAATATTTCATAGAACATATTACTGAAGCTAAAAGAGAGGCAACAAAAGATAAACGGGCTGTGGAAAGTATTTTGTTATTAGAAAAACGGTTCAAAGAAAAAACAACACGCTAATATTGAGAAATTAGTTGCCAAAGAAGGAATGCACGATAAATACAAAAAGAAAATATGAGTAATAAAAATGTAACATTAGTAGGAGCAGGCTTGGTTGGCTCCCTGTTAAGCATCTATTTAGCAAAGCGCGGATACAAGGTAAACATATTTGAACGCAGACCAGACATGCGCAAAGCTACCATTTCTGCCGGAAAATCTATTAACCTTGCATTAAGCGACCGCGGTTGGAAAGGATTGGAAGGAGTGGGAATAGACAATGAAATAAGGAAAATAGCCATCCCTATGTACGGACGGTTTATTCATCATAAAAACGAAACCACCGCTTTTCAGCCTTATGGCAAGGACAACCAGGCTATCTACTCGGTTTCCCGTGCCGATATAAATATGAAGCTAATGGACCTGGCAGAACAACAATCGAACATAAAAATACAGTTTGATGAACGCTGCACTCATATTGACAGAGCTAACCTGGAAACGCATTTCGAAAACAATACTTCAAAAGAAATTACAAAATTAAAAAGTGATTTATTGTTTGGTGCCGATGGAGCATTTGCTGCTTCGCGTTTAAATATGCAGCTTTCCACCGACCGGTTCGAATACAATCAACATTACATTGAAGCTGGATATAAGGAATTAATTATTCCTCCGGGTGCTAACGGAGAATTCCTGATGGAGAAAAATGCGCTTCACATCTGGCCTCGCGGAAGTTTTATGATGATAGCTTTGCCTAACGTTGATGGCAATTTTACCTGCACCTTGTTCCTTCCTTTCGAAGGTGAAAAATCGTTTGCCAATTTAAAAACACAGGAACAAATAAAACTATTTTTCGAAACCGAGTTCCCGGACGCTGTTCCGCTTATGCCTACGCTGCTTACCGATTTTATTCATAACCCTGTGGCATCATTGGTTACTGTAAAATGTTTTCCATGGACATTCGATAACAGGATAGGACTAATTGGCGATGCCGCCCATGCCATCGTTCCTTTCTTCGGACAGGGCATGAACTGCGGGTTTGAAGACTGTGTGGTATTAAATGATTTAATGGAAAAGCACAACGAAAACTGGAACGAAATCTTTCCTGAATACGAATCGCTACGCAAACCCGATGGTGATGCAATAGCCGATTTGGCTGTTGCGAACTTTGTGGAAATGCGCGACAAAACAGGCAATCCAGCCTTTTTATTACAAAAGAAAATAGAAGCAAACTTTAGTGCTAAACATCCCGACAAGTGGATTCCTCTTTATTCCATGGTTACGTACAGCCCTCATATCCGCTATTCCACTGCTATGCGCGAAGGGCAAAAGCAGGAAGCCATTATGCAAAAAATTATGGCTATGCCCGGTATTGATACAAAATGGGATAGCGAAGATGTAGAAAAAGCAATGCTACAGTATTTGTAAAACAAACAATAGCCTTATTATTGTTTAGACGCTACGCTTTAGGAAGCCCAATGGGTGAAGTATGGCGTGTGCCTCCGGCAGTCGGTGTGCCGGGTTCAGTTTTTTTTATCGTCATCTTCTTCATTGTCGGTTTCCAGGTTAAAGCGGTGCATCATGCGGTGTACAAGGGGTGAAAACAAAATACCAACCGTAGTAATTAATGTGATACCACTAAACAAGGCATAAAAGGAAGCGAAGTATTTGGCAGCATCTGTTTTTAATATATCCACCGGACCCATACCTCCTAATATCATACTGGCATTTAAAACAGCATCAGGAAAAGGTAAGTTGCCCAGCCACATATAGCCTGCTACACCCATGGCAAGCGAAAAAGAAATGATGGTAAAAGCTAATAAAAAATTATCGCGTAACCGTTTAAAAAACTTTTTCTTAGTAATTAATGGTTTTGTTTTGTGTTCGTATTTAAACATAGTGTTTAATGGACTATGTATTTTTTTTAATGTTCCTTTTTCTTTGCATTCTTTGCGTCTTTGCCAGACATTTTTATTCCTTTACCACTTTCCCATTCTTCATCACCCCTTTTTTGTTTCTCACTTCATACCTATACATTCCTTTTGCAAAGAGCTTCTATAAAATATTCTGCCCCGCACAAATTCCATAACCAAACAAAAAAAATACTGTAATAAGTTTTTTCACAGCAGTAAGTTTTAATAAGTCATGAAGAACAAATGTATGATTTATTATTTCACTATGCCCCTCTCCCCAAAAAATCCCCTCTCCATTTATGGAATTTTCATTTTTATTCATCTTATATATAGTAACTCAAAAAGCCGGTAAAATTTATTGTTGGTTTTATACAATAAATTTTCTCTTTCTTCGTTAGCTAAATATAACTGGTAAACCAATAAAAATAAAACCATGAAAACAAACTATTCATTTTTCAATTGGGGGCTGGGCAAAAAAATTACACTGCTGAAATATAATAAACGTACTGTCAAAGTGTATTTGGATAGAGAATGGAAGGAATTGAAGGTACGCGATATTGAGTTCCTGGAATCGGATGGCAGTTATTGCATTATTCATTTTGTGAATCAAAAGCCCGTGGTCAGTTCGCTTGGGCTGGCATATTATTCCAAACAACTCCCGGTCAATTTTTTCGGAAAATACCATAGAAGTTTTGTGTTCAACAGGTGGTTTGTGGAAAATTTTATAACGGGGAAAACATGGACAGCAACAATGAAAAGTGGTCATCAATTACCCGTGAGCGATAAGCTGGAAACGGAATTTAAAGAAGATTATTTTGAATTTCAAAAACTGAAAAAGAATGTTGAAGAATAAAAATTGGATTTCGGGCTTACTGTTTACAATGGTTTCGGGGCAGAAATGCGTTTTCGTAAAACGGTTGATGTGCCCGATTATCTCATCCGTTACTTTTACATCCGCAAACAAGTCGTTCTTTTTATAACTGAAAACCTCCGCGAACTTTCGTGATACAATCATAAAGGTAACTACATACCTGTTACAGCAGACTGACCATAAATATCACAAAACCAATAAACTACACTTATTTTTAATATATTACATTTAGAATTATTATTATTATTATTTTGTGTACCTTTGTGTCGTAGAAACATTTTTAACTACTGAAAATCACACCGCATCGGATAGTAGTTCCCTGTAACCACAAACAAAATGGAATATTATTTGATATAATATTTTAGGGAAACATCATTTACATTTACAAATAAATCGGTAACAATGACAACTTACAATAAAAAACCAGCGTCTTTAGAAATTATCACCAACAAAAAAGGTGATGTATCTATTTCTATTGAATATTTAACTCTGAAAAAGCAAGATGAAAAAGGGTATTATATACAATGTCCCTCTTTAAAAACTATTGGATTTTCTGCGGTAAATTTTGAAGAAGCAGAAAAAGACCACGAAAAAGATTTGGATGTTTTTATAAAAGTTCATTTAAAAAGAAAAACGCTTCATTCTGCCCTAAAATCTTTAGGATGGGAGGAAATAAAAGATAATAATTTCAGTAATGAAAGCATCCCGTCTTATTTACTGCCCAGAACTAAGGTGAACTCCGCATTGATTACCTGTTAATTTTAAATGGATTTCGCTAAAAGCACCGTAGAAAACTTCATAATTAATTATGGAGGGGATGACATAGAATTAATGAAAGATATTGAAGGGTGTGATGTTTGGATACTTCAAAACGGAATAACAATAAAATTACCAAGCGATAATTCAAGAATCCCCGAAGCTCAAGTCAGTCTTATTTCTGAAGTTAAATTAGACCTTCATCAATGGGAGTACGACTATTGGCTCGGAAATAACACCCCACATTAAAATCAACTCCTTTACTGTAACGCAGTAAAATATGCAATTGTTTATAACTTTTTTGTTATACATTGTAAAACATTTGTATCTTTGTACCCGAATGAAGAACGAAAATATAAATATCAGAGTAGAAAAAAAATTGAAAGACAAGCTACAAGCTATGGCTGACAAGGATAATAGGACGCTATCAAATTTTATAGAGATGCAATTAATAAAACTTACAGAAACTAAAAAACAGTAAGAATATATTTTTTACCCATAATGTAAAACAAAATACAACAAAGTAAAACAAAAAAATAAAATGAAAACATTCAAATCAATATTAGAATTTCAAAAGCACTTTGATACAGATGTAAAGTGCAGATTATTTTTAGAGCAACAAAGGTGGGGAGATACCCCTGCTTGTTGTTTCTGTGGCTCTGTAAACTGCACACGCATTAAAGAAGGCAAACGTTTTCAATGCAACGAAAAAGAATGTAGGAAACAATTTTCTGTAACAGTTGGAACAATTTACGAAAACACAAAAATACCTTTAACTAAATGGTTTTACGCAACCTATATTTTATCTAATCACAGTAAAGGTATTTCGTCTTTACAACTTGCTTCATGGTTAGATGTAACACAAAAAACAGCGTGGTATTTAAACCACAGAATACGCAAAATGCTGACAGAAAACGCACCCGATTTATTAGAGGGCATTGTTGAGGTAGATGAAACCTACGTTGGTGGGAAAGAAACAAACAAGCATAAAAGTAAAAGAACTGTAAAAGCGGGTGCAGGTGGTAAAACTATGGTATTTGGGGTGGTTCAAAGAAATGGTAAAGTGAATACAAAAGTTATTCCCGATACAACTACTGAAACGCTTGTTGGTGCAGTTGAAGAAAATGTTGCAGAGGGCAGCATTATGGTATCTGACGAGCACAAAAGCTATCTACCATTAAAAAAGAAGTACAAACACGCACGAATTAACCACAGTTCGGGCGAATATGTAAGGGGTGCAGCCCATACCAATACAATCGAAGGTTTTTGGAGTTTGTTAAAACGTCAAATTGTAGGAATACACCATAGCGTTTCACCAAAGCACCTACAAAGGTATTGCAACGAAGCAACATATAGATATAACAGCAGACTAATAACACAGGATTTGCGGTTTGCGAATGCTTTAGCTAATATAGAAGGGAAATTACCATACAGCGTACTAATTAAAAAACCAACAACAATATGAGCAACAAAGAATATTTAAAAGCAATAGGAATGGAGGTTAGAGTAGCCCGAATAAGAAAAGGGCTATCTACTCCACAGCTTGCAAAATTAACAGGTTTGTCAAAAGCTGCAATAAATGAGTTGGAATTAGGCAAAAATAATTTTCAAATTCTTACCTTAAAAAGAATTGCAGACGTTTTAGAGATACCAGTAAGTGATTTTTTGTAATTTTGCAGAATGACAAAAGACAAAAAATCTCCCGAAAAAACCGCGTCTATATTTGAGGCAATTATGAAGGCTTCAGTAAGTGGCAACCCTAAGCCAAAAGCCAAAAAGAAGAAATCCTCCAAAAAACGCAAGGCATAGTCTTAGCCAAATTTATATAACCTTTTTGTGTAATTATGTAATGTTTTCGGGAGGTTAAGCGCATATCTTTGTATTAAGTAATCAACAAAATGTTAATAAAAAAAACTGCATATTTTGGGCATAAATATTGCGTATGTGAACTATTTTATTATTAAATATTTAAGTAAAAGTTGATTTTGTTAGAGTAATTCAATTATATTTGTGCGTTCGTATAAAATTATACGAACGAAAATAAACAAACAAAAACCTAAAAGCGATGGAAACCAATAACAAACAAGGCTTTTTACCAATGGTAAAAAGTCACCTAACAGGAGTGTTCGTAAAAGAACACGATGGTAGATTT
The DNA here is from genome assembly GCA_025363555.1 of Bacteroidota bacterium. Lineage (GTDB taxonomy): Bacteria > Bacteroidota > Bacteroidia > 2-12-FULL-35-15 > 2-12-FULL-35-15 > 2-12-FULL-35-15. Next base: position 42,535 of record JANYDQ010000324.1, read on the forward strand.
ACAGCGTTTTTTTCAGAAATACCTGAGGCTACCGCCCAAGGTGATACTATGGAGGAGGCAGAAGTAAATTTATTTAACATATTGCCTGATGTGTTAGAATTTAAAAACGACATTACCAATGAAGAAAAAATTATTAATGGAATGTCAGAAGAATCTATTCAAAGAAAGTCGTACAATTTTCAGTTGGGCAGTTACGCAACAAGATGAAACAATTAGATGTATTAGACTATGTCTTGTTGCTGGGGCACAATTGTTATAACTACAAGACGAAGGATAAAGAAGACGGCACTTATTATTATATAAGAAAAAGAGATGGAGACAAGCGAAAAATAGCCATTATTTACCCCACAAAAGGCGATAGTTCTTATACATGTGGCTCGGTTTGTAACATTTGCACATTGTTAGATGTTCCTGTTCCTGAATATGGCAAGAAAATGCAAGGGCGAATTGACAAAGCAAAAAGTGCCGCCCAAGGAATGAGTGGAGAGCAAAGCGATGAAAATAATGCCCCAAAATAAATTACCTATACTTTCTTATTTTTATACCCAACAATTTTATTAGTTCCTCGATATTTTTTAATTACGCAGCCTTCTTGCAAATTTTTAAATTTACTCCTGCTGTAACAGGTATATAGTTACCAC
>JANYDQ010000323.1 GCA_025363555.1 Bacteroidota bacterium
ATTTTCCATACGCCACCTCCTTTACTTGTTTAGTTGATTCTGCCTTCCAGTATGATAAATCCTTTTCGTGGTTGAGTGCATTTTTTAGATATGCCTCAAACTCATCGCCTTTGAATGTTTTATGATTCCATTTCCACTCGAACTCACATAGATAGTAGGGTAAATATTTTTTTGATATTGCTTTATAGCTTCCTTTTATTCCATTCTTTATCGCACTCCAAAAGCCTTCAATAGTATTGACGTGAACTATTCCTTTGCTCATTTGCTTGGAATGGGTTACTGACAAATGGTCTATGTACTCATCCATTTGCTTATAGCTTTTAAAGCCATCGGTTACAAGTATTGAGTTTTCGTTACTTGCATAGTGTTTCAGCATTGCTAATAAGTTGCGTTTGGTTAATTTCTCCATAACCTCTGTGTGAACATCTCCTTTGCGTTGGGTAATACCGGCAACGGATATTTTATTTGTTCCGCGACCTCTTTTAGTGGTTAAATCATCGCCCCCTAAACTTGGTTCATTATCAGCTATTTTTTTGTTCTTTCTCCTTGCCTTGCCTCCGAAATAACTTTCATCCATTTCAATTATGCCGTGTAGTTTGGTTTTATGTTCTACCAACATACCTATACGCACACGCATACAAGTATAATAAGCAGTTTTATAAGTTACCCCTAAATTTCTTTGAATTTCTTTTGCTGCCATACCACTTTTTGCGTTAAGCATTAAACCTATCGTGGCAAACCATTGTGGTAGGGGTAATCGGCTACCATCGAATATCGTAAAAGTAAACACCGAAAACTGCCCTTTACAGCTTTTACAGAAGTATTGATATTGCTTACTTTTAAGTTCTCTTATCTTATCTTTTTCACAATAAGGACACTTTACAGTTTTCCCCCAACGTAAACTTTTCAAATACGACAAGCATTTCGACTGTGTATTGTATTCTTTTGTTAGTTTTAGTATATTTACTGCCATTTTATTTGTTTTTAATTAGTTATAAAGTTAAAAAATAATCATAGGGATAGGTGCGAATTATTATGTTGCTTCTTCAAATATTGCTTGAATAAAGCGTTTCCAAAGATAGTAGAAAGAATAATAAAAGTTCCGATATAAAATCCGGGAGTCATTGATTCATTTTGTTTCCAGAGAAAATAGGCTATTACAATTCCATACACAGTTTCCAAATTAACGGTCAGAGTTAATGTATAGGGGCTTATTTTTTTCATCAGGTTAACACTTGCAATAAAAGGAAATGCGGTTCCTAAAACAGATAAAACGGACAGCCACAGCCAGGCATAAGGAGTGATAGTAAAAAAGTGAGGTGTGAATTCTCCGGTGAATAATAAATAAATGGAAAGTACGATAAAACCACCGGTCAATTCATAAATGGCGATAAGCGAAGATGGGATTCTTCTTACCATTAACCCATTAAATACAGTAAATAAAGAAGAAGTAAAAGCAGCCAGCATCCCGAAAATTATTCCCCAGGCAAATTGTGTTTCTACTTTAAATATCATGGCAATGGCAGCAATAATCACCATTCCGAAAACAATTTCGTAACGAATTATTTTTCTTTTAAAAAAAAAGGGTTCGATGAGAGAAGTAAATAAAGTGCCTGTGGCAAAAGCAACCAACGTAACCGAAACATTTGAAATATTGATGGCATTGTAAAAGCAAAACCAATGGAAGGCAATGATGGCTCCTATTCCTATAAGTTTCAAAAAATCAGATGTAGCAATTCTAATGTTTCGTTTTGTGGAAATTAAATAAATGGAGATAGTAACAATAGTAATCAACATTCGAAACCATACCAATTGAAATGCAACTACATTTTCAAGGTTTAAAAGTTTACCAAGTATGGGAGACCATCCCCAGATGAAAACAATGAAGTGAAGAAGGAGAAGGTTTTTGTTTTTGAAAAGCACGAATTATTTTAATTTCTTTTTAGGATGTTGTCTTGTGTCGAAGAAATTCAAAAGAATTAATTTATCCTTTGCTATACGATAAAACAATCGCAATTGTTTCCTGATTAAAAAGCCATGAATGCTTTTCTCTTTATTCTCAATTGTCCCTATAGCTGGGTATTCGGCTATTAAATCAATAACATCAAATATCTTATTATTTAGTTTGATGGTAACTTTTTCTCCAAATTCAGAATGAACATAAGTAAGAATTTTAATATTTTTTCTTAACCTCATCATAGGGGATATGATTTGTTTCATCAAAACTTTCTTCATAAGAAAGAAGAAGGTCCTCCTGTTCCTCTTTTGTTAGGCTATTCCACAACTCTCCTTTCTTTCTGGTTGAAGATAATAATGCCTGATAAAATTGTTTTAATAAATTTTCATTTTCAATTTTATCAATCAGCTTATGGAAATTTGATTTGATTGCGGTTGTTGACATATTATTAAATTTATTCAAAAATACAAATAAAATTATTCAAAACGTTTGGAAATTTTTACTTCCACATATTCCCTCAATGCTTCAATTTTAATTGTATCCACAACCTCCGAAGCAAAGGCGTGCATTAATAATTTTTTTGCAGTTGTTTCACTCAATCCTCTTGCACGAAGATAAAATATTTTATCCGCATCCAGTTTGCCAGTAGACGTTCCGTGAGAACATTTTACATCGTCAGCATAAATTTCCAATTGCGGTTTGGTATTGATTGTTCCATCATCACTCAACAAAATATTTTTGTTCGATTGAAAAGCATTTGTTTTCTGGGCATCCTTTCTTACATATATTTTTCCATTGAAAGTTGCTGAAGATTTATCTTCAATAATTCCTTTATATAGTTCATTGCTGTTGCAATTCGGTTTACGGTGGTCAACAAGAGTGTGGTTATCCACCACTTGGTTTCCGTTAGTTAAATACAAACCGTTCAAATGCGTTTCGATGTATTCCCCATCCAAAACAATGTTCAGATTATTTCTCACAAAAGAACCACTTAAGGTAATTGTATTGGTAGTAAAAACAGATTTTTGCTTTTGACAAACTTGGGTTGTATTGATTAAATATCCCGATTCATTTTCATTTTGAATTTTAATATAATCCATAATGGCACTTTCTTCAATCACCATTTCGGTCAGCGAATTATTAAATGCTTTAGCAGAAGAATCAATAATTTCAAACGATTCAATAATTTTCACTTGAGCATTCTCTTCAACAACAATTAAATTTCTCGAATTGATAAGTGTGTTTTCCTTTGACGATGAAATATTAATAATTTGAATTGGTGTTTCTATAACGGTACCTTTTTCAATATGAATAAACACTCCTCCGTTTGCCAAAGCAGTATTCAATGCGATAAAAGAATCCGAATGAATGTTTGCATAGTTTGAATAGTGCTTCTGAAAATTTTTATGGGTAAAGGCGTTGGCAATATTTAGTATTTGTAATCCTTTGGGGATAGATTTTAGTTTTGATAAAGAATCCACAAAATTTCCGTTAACAATAACCACAGTTATTGAATCTTTCAAAAACTTGGTGTGTTCTATTTGCTCGCTTGAAATTTTTTTGTCAGATGAAAAAGAAAAATCTCCTTTCAGTAGAAGGTCAATATTTACATATTTGTATTCTTCGCTTTTGCGGTTGGGAATGCCTTTTTTCAAAAAGCTTTCCATCGCTTCTTCTCGTAATTTCAAATCACCAAACAAATCAGGTTTTGATGATTCAAATTCCAAAAGTAATTTGTCTTTTATTGTATTTGATTTAACAGCAGTTTCCATTATGCGTTCACTTCCTCCTTAATAAAATCGTATCCTTTTTCTTCCAGTTCCAATGCTAGTTCTTTTGGTCCTGACTTTACAATTCTTCCATCGTATAATATGTGTACCACATCAGGAATAATATAATCTAATAATCGCTGATAGTGTGTAATCACAATAGTTGCGTTTTCTTTTGATTTTAATTTGTTCACTCCGTTTGCCACTATTCGCAATGCATCTATATCTAGTCCACTATCTGTTTCATCCAGAATAGCAAGTTTTGGTTCCAGCATTGCCATCTGAAATATTTCATTACGTTTTTTCTCTCCCCCGCTGAACCCTTCATTAACACTACGATTTGCAAGCTTTCCATCTAGCTCCACCAGTTTTTGTTTTTCTTTTAATCTGGCTAAAAAATCTTTCGCTTCCATTGGAGTTAATCCTTTGTAAGCACGAATTTCATTAATCGCAGTTTTCAAAAAGTTAACATTGCTAACACCAGGAATTTCAACAGGATATTGAAAAGCAAGAAACACACCTTCCCTTGCCCTGTCTTCAGGAGACATTTCTAACAGGTTTTTACCATTAAAGATTACTTCTCCTTCAGTAACTTCATATTCTTCCCTTCCTGCAAGTACAGCCGAAAGTGTACTCTTTCCTGAACCGTTAGGTCCCATAACAGCATGCACCTCTCCTGCTTTTATTTCTAAATCAATTCCCTTCAGAATTTCTTTTCCACCAATTGATGCGTGTAAATTTTTTATATTTAACATAATTTATTTTTTAATCTAATTTTATTTTACCCTACCGAACCTTCCAATGAAACAGCTAATAACTTCTGTGCTTCCACTGCAAACTCCATTGGTAATTTATTTAATACTTCTTTGCAATAGCCATTTACAATTAATCCTATTGCTTTTTCGTTATCTATTCCTCTTGATTTGCAATAAAATAATTGGTCTTCGCCTATTTTACTTGTGGTTGCTTCGTGTTCCACTATTCCTGATTTGTCTTTAATTTCAATGTATGGAAATGTATGTGCTCCGCATTTATCGCCCATCAATAAACTATCGCATTGGGAAAAATTACGTGCGTTGGTTGCTCCTTTTGCAATACGCACCAATCCTCGGTAACTATTATTACTAAAGCCGGCAGAAATTCCTTTTGATATAATGGTACTTCTTGTATTTTTTCCAAGGTGAAACATTTTTGTTCCTGTATCTGCCTGTTGGTAGTTGTTTGTAACCGCTACTGAATAAAATTCGCCTACTGAATTATCTCCTTTTAATATTACGGAAGGATATTTCCAGGTAACCGCAGAGCCAGTTTCCACTTGTGTCCATGATATTTTTGAATTATCTCCCAAACAAATTCCACGTTTGGTCACAAAATTAAATATTCCGCCTTTGCCATTTTTATCTCCAGGGTACCAGTTTTGCACCGTACTGTATTTTACTTCCCCATTCTTATGTGCAACAATTTCCACAACCGCAGCGTGCAATTGGTTTTCATCACGCATTGGAGCAGTGCATCCCTCGAGGTAACTAACATAGGCACCTTCATCAGCTATTATTAATGTCCGTTCAAACTGCCCTGTACCGGCTGAATTGATGCGGAAATAAGTGGAAAGTTCCATCGGGCAACGAACTCCTTTTGGAATATAACAGAACGAACCATCTGTGAAAACAGCGGAGTTTAATGCAGCATAAAAATTATCAGTATGAGGCACTACGGTACTCATATATTTTTTTACCAGTTCGGGATGTTCCTGAACCGCTTCACCAAAGGAACAGAAGATAATTCCTTTTTCTGATAATACCTCTTTAAAAGTAGTTTTTACAGAAACGCTATCCATGATGATATCAACAGCAATTCTGCTTTCCACACCCGAAAGTCGTTTTTGCTCTTCAATGGAAATACCAAGTTTTTCGAATGTTTTTAATAATTCAGGATCTACTTCATCCAAACTATTCAATACCTTTTTAGGCTTGGGAGCGGAATAGTAAATGATATTTTGAAAATCGGGTTTTTCGTAATGAACGTGCGCCCATTTCGGTTCTTCCAAGGTGATCCAATAACGA
>JANYDQ010000363.1 GCA_025363555.1 Bacteroidota bacterium
TTCAACTATTGCCTTTATAACAGGGTTTACAGAAGTTCCAAAATCTGTGAGAAAATATTTTTCATATATATTACCCATCTTGTCAAACTTTTTTTCAATCATTTTATATTTCCAAAAAAATCTCCCTTTCTAATCTCCAACCAAAAATTTTTATATTTGTAATCAACTTCCCCAAAAATTTAAACCGATGATATCATGTCACATTTTATTTTTAAGGTACACGAAGCCCAAGGACGGCTGGTGCACTATTGGGCGGTGGATGCAAAAAGCAAAAAGGCTGCCGAGCGTTTTTTTAAACGACACCTGCAAACCAGCAGAAATCCTCATTATTTAATAAAACCGTATAAAGTAACCTGCCGAAAGGGGACTTATGCAAGTACGGACAAAGATGCCGAAAGCCTTGCATGCGCTTTTGTGGAGGATATATGTATGGAATATAAATTGACCCCGATTGAAATTTGCAATGTGCAGGTGTTGATGAAAGATGTGAAACGGGAAGATATGGCTTTGGGGTTATTCAAAATTTATAAAATGGTGGTTTCGGAAGATACAATAGAAACTCATTTGAAAAATATTAAAAAAAAGATAAGTAACATGCCTACATCCCTTTGGTTTCGGCAAGTGCTGGAAAAGAAAATATACAAAAATAAGAGTTAACAATTCGTTCTTTGCCCCTTGTTTACTACATTTATTTCTTTTCAAAAAAAATTATTTTGTAGAATTATTAACCTTGACAGGTCGTTTTGTAAGAATAAATTTGCATCATCAAATCAAAACTTAGTTCTTTTAATAAATAAAAACAGTGAAGGGTTGTTAAAGTAGATGCGTTTCATACAAAGCTGTCAAGGTTTCATACAAAACCGAGAGCGTTTTATATTAAACCGAAATGGTTTTATACTAAACCAACATGTTTTTGAGTAAAATAGTAAGCTATTTATACAAAACTATCAGTTGTTGATATAAAACTAACAGTGTTTTTGTACAAAACCATCAGCGTTTCATACAAAACCATCAGCATTTCATATAAAACCGAGAGCGTTTTATATAAAACTAAAGATTATTTAATAAAGGAATGAACTATTTTATATAAGAAAAAACACTTTTCCCTTTAAAGGATAAGGAAATTATAACAAACTCCTTATCGCCTCACCCCTTTATCCCCTCTCCAAAGGAGAGGGGGCAGAAGGTGACGTAGGGAATAAAAAACACTTAGTGCTTCAGGTCGCGTCACCCGTCTCCTTTGGAGAGGGGCTGGGGCTGGGGCGATGAAGAAGATAAACCCTTTTTAGGGATAGGTACGTAAGAAAATATAATACTAATTAAAATAAAATAGTAAACTAAATACAATTAAACTATGCCAACAATAAAAAATGTAAAAGTGAAAAGAACTATTTTCACTAAATTGAAAAAAAATCCCGATTCTGTAAAAATATACATAGATGGCTGTAAAGCCACGGGGTCAAGTGCGGCTTTATATTCGAATCCTGCCATTACTACTTCGTTTTATACTGCAGGAGTAACAGCTTCGAATAACATTAACACTGCAAAAACGGAGTACAGCAAATCGCCTACCAAGGGAAATCGTGATACATGGCTGACCAAAGGGCAGGAAGGAATAGACTGGCTGAACAGCTATTCGGACAAGGTGGAAGTGATTGCAAACGATGATGCAAACCGCGACACACGCGAGGAAGCAGCCGCCAACATTGGCCTGTCGTATTTAACCTCGCAAAAATTAAAAGCGGATAATAAAGGCATCCCGGCACAACCATTGCTGGCTGCTGAAAACGCGGGCACAGGTAATATAAAAGTGCAGGTATTGAACGGTACGGATTATAAACCCTCACAGACCACTTTTATTGCCATCGAGTCGTCTTCTATTGCTACTATTTCGCTTGACGGACCTGTATTAAAAATCGAATTCAGTTCAGGCGGCTCGGTTAAAACGGTTGCTGCCAATGGCAAAGGAAGGTATATTCTTTTCACCGGTTTAAAGCCAGGGGCTGATTATGATGTTTATGCGTATGCTCAAAATGGCAAAAAACAAATTGGTAAATTATCTGCAAAAGCCGTAGCCAAAGCGTAATGAGTTGAGTTTCAAAAATGGAATATCGAATTATTCTTTACCACTAAGACACTAAGAACACGCAGAAACACTAAGA
>JANYDQ010000370.1 GCA_025363555.1 Bacteroidota bacterium
ACTAAACGACTAATAAATGACTTATGGGCTAAAGCCCTTATCTGGTGAGGTTTCATTAACCCCAGCCTTAAGGCTGGGGTTACAAAACAGAACTACTTGTATTTAGGGACTTTAGTCCCATTAGTCGGTTTGTAGTGTAAACCTTTGGCAAAAGTAACTTTAGCCGAAGCAAAAGTTACTAAACCAGTCAGAAAAGTTACTAAACCTTTGGCAAAAATAACTTTAGCCGAACCGAATGTTACTTTCTGTCTCTCTTCCTTTAAAAAAAAATTTACCCAATCAAACCTTTTCCGGTGTGTAAAAACCCGGAAAAGGGAATTGGTTTCTTAATAAAAGTAATATTTGTTTAACAATTTAAAAACTAAATGCTATGAAAAAAATTACAATTGTATTAATGATACTAACCGGGATGGTGGGTATCAAAATAGCTAAAGCTCAAGTTATGTTTCAGCAAATGGATTCGTTATTATCAATTAATAACTGTGTACACCAAACCTTTGATGGAGGTTATATTACCAGCGGGAGTGTGATAGACACTTCTAAAGTTTATGGATGCCTGTTGAAATTGGATAATAACGGTAACAGTGTTTGGAGCAAAAAATATGCAGCCAATTCGTTTTACGTTTCCGGAGAATATTCCGAGCAAACCGCTGATGGAGGATATATATTAGCTGCAGAATTAAGAGATACCTCATTTGTTAAAAGGAGTAGCATCATTAAAACCGACCCTGCCGGTAATCTTACATGGTCTGTTGCAGTTGGAAATTATATAAACAATGTTCGTCAAACTGCAGATGGAGGTTATATTGCTTTCAGTGACCCTTTGTTTTATGATTCAACAAACGCAATCGTTAAAATAAATAATTCGGGAATAATTTCATGGGCAAAAAGCATAAGAATTTACACCTTTACTAATATATCTTCTTTACAACAAACTCCTGATGGCGGGTTTATTATTGCAGGAGCAACGCAAGATTCTTTGTCTTCAGCAAGTCAACTCTACTTATGCAAAATGGATGGTTTAGGAAACAGTCAATGGACAAAAACGTATTCGGGAAATAATTTAACTGTTTCTTCCATCAGCATCACTTCCGGTAGCGGTTATTTACTAAGCGGGCAAACCGGGAATTCTTCTTTACTTATTAAAACAAATAGCTCCGGAACCATTGCCTGGTCAAAAACATACGGGAACACATTATTTGCAATGCATGGAATTCAAACCAACGATAACGGTTACATTTTTACCGGGGCTTTCTATAATATATTTTGTTTTTTAGCCAAAACAGATAGTTCAGGAAATCAACAATGGTGCAAAATTTATGGAGATACTTTATTGGGACCAAATACCCAAGGATGTTTTGTAAACCAAACAACAGATAATGGATATATTGTTTCCGGGTTAATCGCAACTAATTTTAATATGCTTGTAAACGAACCATTGTATTTGGTAAAAACAGATATTAACGGAAACAGCGGATGCAATGAACATTCCCGTGCAATTACAGATAGTGCCGTTGTTATAACTGCTGCACCACATGCTGTTGTGGTTTCTTCGGGTATTACTGTTTACAATATTCCAATTACAGCAAGCAATCACACTCCGCGAATTATTAATCTTTGCAATTCAACAGGTGTTGAAGAAAACTTATTTAACGAACAACTCACACTATATCCGAACCCCGCTACTTCTCAACTAACAATTGCTTTTAGTGAAGAACAAAAAAACACTTCAATAAAAATAATAAACATTTTGGGAGAAATAGTTTTTCAATCTGCAATCACTAATAAACAATCAACAATCAATATAGACATTAGTAGTTTAGCAAAAGGAATGTATGTGATAGAATTGACTAAAAACGATACGCAAGTGGTTAGACGTAAAATTATAAAAGAGTAAATAAATAATATGTTTAACAATTTAAAAATTGAAATGCTATGAAAAAAATCTACACAATCTTCATTCTTATTTTAATAATAATGAATGTAAAAAGTCAAACAGGAGTAACCACTTATACTATTCCTAATCCTTTTAATATTGGAATCAGAAACTGTTTAAAAATTGATGCCTCCGGCAATAAATGGTTCGGCACCAATAGTAAAGGGTTAATAAAATTTGACGGGACCAATTACACACAGTTCGATTCACTTAATTCGGGTATGCCGGATGAATGGGTGTATGATGTAGCTTTCGATGCTTCAAATAATTTGTGGGCTGGCACCCGGAAAGGCCTGGCGAAATTTGATGGTACCACCTGGACTACCTATAATACCAGTAATTCAGGCATCCCGAACGATACTGTAAATTGCATCATTACACAGGGAACTACCATTTGGATAGGAACAAAAAATGGAATAGGAAAATTAGTTGGTACTACCTGGACAACTTATAATTCAACTAATTCAGGATTATCTACACGAAATGTAAATTGCCTTTCTTTGGATTTAAACAATGATTTATTTGTTGGAACCAATGTGGGACTGTATCGCAAATCGGGAACACTATGGACCGACCTGGCAACCATCAATCCTTATTATACTGCCATAATCAATATAAAATGTATTTATGTGGATGCGAATAATACAAAATGGATTGGTGAAATAAATAATATTTACACACTTTCGGGCAATGCATTATATAATATCAATTCGAGCTATCCCAATAGCGGTAGTGTTTTAGCTCAACCTATCGGGTATTCAATAATAAAAGGACCAATGGGTGGAGTAATGTTTATGGCCAGCAGTTTTCCAAATGCAGGTTTGGTGGAAATTGTAAATGGACAGGTGTATAATTATCAGGGAGCAAATTTGGGAAGATTCTTAGCAAATGATAATGCAGGTTTGATATGGGGAATAGTATATATCGGCAACACTCTTTCATCGTTTAATTATTTGAATTATACACAAACAAATCCGTTACAAAATTATTCGAATCAATATTGTGCTTTTCTCGACATTAACCAGGTAAATGCTGAAATACTAAACAGGGGAGATATGTTCTGGGATATTTTTGGAAGTACTAATGCACGATACGAAGTGCCAAAAGGAACAGGCAGAAACGCACAGTTTGCTGCTGCACTTTGGATAGGAGGAATTGACAACGGTGGACAATTGCATACGGCTGCACAAACCTACCGCCAAAGCGGAACTGATTATTGGCCCGGGCCACTTGATACAATAACCGGAATTGCAGATTCTGCCACATCACTAAGTTTCGACAGGTTGTGGAAACTAAACAAGCAAAAGATTAATGAATTCAGAAGTCAATTTGCATTGGGTAATGTACAGAATGGTACATACCCTGTGGACAGTAACATCATCACTTGGCCCGCCATTGGAACCGGAAATTATACCCGCAACATGTCTCCTTTTGTGGATGTTAATCACGATGGGTTGTATCGCCCGTTGATAGACGGGGATTACCCAATAATAAAAGGCGACCAAGAGATATACTGGATTTTTAATGATGAACTTTCTCATACCGAAACAGGATGCCAGCCCCTGAAAGTAGAAATTCATGCTTCGGCTTATGCTTTTGCATGCCCTCATATTACTGATAGTTTGGATGTACTCAACTATACTACTTTTTATAATTACAAAATTATAAACCGAAGTGCAGACAATTATCATAATACACATATTGGTTTTTGGGACGATGCAGACTTGGGATATTATGCGGACGATTATGTTGGTTGCAATCCTTCTAAAAATTATGGAATGTTATATAATGGAGATGCTATGGATGGTACCGGGCAACCATCTGCTTACGGAATAAAACCACCAATGAACAGTTCGGTTATATTGAATGGCCCTTTAGCAGAACCAAACGATACCATTGACAACAATAATAATGGCATCGTTGATGAAGCAGGAGAAAAAAACCTGATGACAAGTTTTATCTATTTTAATAATGATTGGAATCCTCAAAACGGAAATCCAGTTGGTTGCCAGATGTATTTTAATTATATAAATGCACTTTGGGGAGATTCCACACATGCTACTTATGGGGGAGATGGAACAACAGGCACTGTACAAACCAATTTTATGTTTGATGGTGCGTTGGATTCTTCGTTAGGTTGGACAGAAACAACAGCAGGAAACACCCCAGCAGACAGGCGTTTTGTAATGGGTTGCGGACCCTTCAATCTCAATGCCGGGCAAAGTGTGGAGTTTGATATGGCACAAGTTTTTACCAGAGATACCATTTCTGCATATTCTATTGGAAATTTATATGAGAAAAACCGCGAAGATGTAAGGCGCGTGCAGCAATGGTTTGCAGTAGATAGTTTCCCTTCCTGTTTAAATTTATATACAGGAGTAAATGAACCAGGAAAGATGAATGAGGAATTAGGAATTTATCCAAACCCATCAGCTGGAATCTTTACTATAACAAGTAATACTACTTTTAACAAAATAGAATTATTTAATTTGCTCGGGGAGCTTTTGTTTACCACTTCCTTTCCTTCGGGAACTTCAAAAACGGCTATTGATTTAAGTTCTTTCACACAAGGAATTTATTTTGTGAAGGTGATGGATGCAAATAAAAAAACAAGAAGAAGTAAAATAATTAAGGAATAAAAAAAACAATTGTTTTCCTTTTCTTATTCTTTGATCTTTGTAATTCAAATACACAAAAGCAATTATGGGCACCACGCATAGTAGTGGTATGAATATTTTGGGTGAGATGGTTTACTAATCTTAAATTAATAGCCCGCAAACAACAATAGACATTAGTAGTTTAGCAAAAGGAATGTATGTG